>JBCCIW010000268.1:0-4506 GCA_039028055.1 Pseudomonadota bacterium
GGGCGGGCCGCACATATAGTATTCGCAGTCCTCAGGAGCCGGGTGATCTTTCAGATACTCTTCGAGCAGGACGTTGTGGATGAAGCCGGTATAACCGTCCCAGTCGTCTTCCGGGAGGGCGTCTGACAGGGCGACGTGCCAATCGAAATTGCCAAATTCCTCATCCAGCTGATCGAAGTCCTCGACGAAGAACATTTCCCGCTTGGAGCGCGCGCCATACCAGAATGTGATCTTGCGGTCGCGGTTTTCGAGGCGTTTGAGTTGGTCGAAGATGTGGCTGCGCATTGGGGCCATGCCCGCACCACCGCCGACGAAAACCATCTCTTTTTCGGTCTCGCGGGCGAAGAACTCACCGAATGGGCCGGAGATCGTGACCTTGTCGCCCGGCTTCAAGTTGAAGATGAAGGAAGACATCTTGCCGGGCGGGATGCCGTCGCTGCCGGGAGGCGGTGACGCGATCCGCACGTTCAGCATGATCATGCCTTTTTCGAGCGGATAGTTCGCCATGGAATAGGCGCGCTCGATGGGCTCATCGACCACGGACTCATACTGCCAGAGATTGAACTTGTCCCAGTCCTCCCGGTACTCCTCCTGAACATCGAAATCCTTATAGGAGACCTTATGTGCGGGCGCTGCGATCTGGATGTAGCCGCCGGCGCGGAAGTTCACGTCCTCGCCTTCAGGCAGCTTCAGAACGAGGGCCTTGATGAACGTCGCAACATTTTCGTTCGATACGACTTCGCATTCCCATTTCTTGACGCCGAAGACCTCCTCTGGAACTTCGACTTCCATGTCCTGTTTGACAGCGACCTGGCAGGATAGACGGTCGCCATCGGCAGCTTCCCGTTTGGTAATGTGCCCTTCTTCAGTGGGCAGGATAGAGCCACCACCGTCATGGATCTTCACGCGACACTGGGCGCACGTGCCGCCACCCCCACAAGCAGAGGGAACGAAGAGTTTCTGCTCGGCGAGAGTCTGCAAGAGCTTACCGCCAGCTGGAACGGAAATCGTCTTTTCACCGTTGATTGTGATGTTCACATTACCGGTCGAAACGAGTTGCGAGCGTGCGCCCAGGATGATCGATACCAGAGCGATGACGATGAGAGTAAAGAGGGCGATGCCCAGTCCGAAGGTTGCCATGTCTATACGTGCCCTACAGCTTGATGCCGCCGAATGACATAAAGGCCAATGCCATGAGGCCAGCCGTTATGAACGTTATGCCCAGGCCCTGCAGGCCGTCGGGAATGTCCGAATATTTCAGTTTCTCGCGAATGCCAGCCATAGCGGTGATCGCGAGCGCCCAGCCGAAACCGGATGACACGCCGAAAGTGACAGATTCGGAGAAGTTGAGATCGCGCTCCACCATAAGAAGTGAGCCGCCTAAAATAGCACAGTTCACCGTGATCAGCGGCAGGAACACGCCTAGGGCGTTGTAAAGCGGTGGAAAATACTTATCGAGGACCATTTCCAGGATCTGAACCATCGCAGCAATAACGCCTATGTAGGAGATCAGTCCGAGGAATGTGAGATCTACATCAGAAAATCCTGCCCACGACAAAGCGCCCGGTGCGAGGAGATTGCTAAGAATGAGATTGTTTGCAGGGACAGTGATCGCTTGAACGATCATAACTGAAATACCAAGGCCGATAGCGGTCGCAATCTTCTTGGAAACGGCAATGAACGTACACATGCCGAGGAAGAAGGAGAGAGCGAGATTTTCAATGAAAATCGCCCGTATTGCAATGGAGAGGAGGTTCTCCATTAGTGCGCTCCCAGTGCCTGGATCTCGTATTCGCGCTCCTCAACCTGAGCCGGTTTCCAGGAGCGGAATCCCCAGATGATCAGTCCGATGACGAAGAAAGCTGAAGGCGGAATGAGCATGAAGCCATTAGGAACATACCAGCCGCCTTCTGTAACCGGCTTCAGGATCGTGAATCCGAAAAGCGAACCGGACCCAAACAATTCGCGGACAAATGCAACCATCATCAAAATGAGGCTATAGCCGAGACCGTTTCCGACGCCGTCTATGAATGAGGCGACGGGAGGGTTTTTCATGGCGAAGGCTTCGGCGCGGCCCATGACGATACAGTTCGTGATGATCAGACCGACAAACACGGACAGCGTCTTCGAGATCTCATAGGCGTATGCTTTGAGGACCTGATCCACCATGATCACGAGCGACGCGATGATCACCATCTGAACGATAATACGTATCGATCCCGGGATGTGATTGCGCAGCATCGAGATGAACATCGACGAGAATGCGGTCACGACTGTCACAGCCAGGCACATCACGAAGGCAACTTGCATGGAGGATGTCACGGCCAGAGCCGAGCAAATACCGAGCACTTGAAGTGTGATCGGGTTGTTGTCGACCATCGGATCGACGAGCATTTCGCGGCGTGTCTGAGGCATCAGACTTCTCCTGCCTTTATTCTGTCGAGGAATGCGCCGTAACCGGCGTCACTCACCCAAAACCGAACCAGATTGTGAACCCCATTGCTGGTGAGCGTCGCGCCGGACAGGGCGTTGACATAGTAATCTTCACCAGCTGGGGGAGAGTTTTTGGCAACCGTGATCTGGAGATCACCGTTTACGTCATTGAGTTTCTTACCATTCCAAAGGGCAACCCAGCGAGGGTTGGTGATCTCCGCGCCGAGGCCCGGTGTTTCACCGTGCTCGTAGAACTGAAGACCGAAGATTTCATTGGCGTCTTCTTCCAAGGCCAGGAAACCGTACATGGTTGACCAGAGGCCGTAGCCATGAATCGGCAGTATGACTTTATCCAGAGCACCGTCCTCATCTCTTAGGAGATATACGGTTCGGAAATCAGCGCGCGTACCAATGGATGCTGGATCATCTGCGAGGGCTGTTGATAGGGCTGGATCTTCAGCCGCCTCCCGATCGTCATAGATCTCAACGTCAAATTCATCCGTGAACTCGCCTGTCGCCATATCTACGATCATGGGCTCAATGGCTGCGTAAGACTCGCTGATATCTGTGTTCGGGTCGTAGATTCCCGCAACCTGAACGATGTTTATCTGTTTGTCGCGAAGCTTGTTTATTTCCTGCGTCGGACGAAGTGACACAGCGGCAGCAGAGACTACCATGGAGGCGACCAGGCAAAGCGACACGGCCGTAAAAATGGTTTTCGGGACAGAGTCCGGCGGCAGGGCGAAAAATCGTCCGATCGGTCCCTTTGGCTTTTCGGCCCGTACCTTAGGTTCCTGCGAGTTCTGCACGACGTTTTACTCTTCGTTTGATGTTCGACTGAACAACGAAATAATCGATTAATGGGGCGAAAACATTGCCAAACAGAATGGCGAGCATCATGCCTTCAGGGAAGGCCGGATTGATGACCCGGATCATCACGACCATGAAGCCGATCAGCGCGCCGTAAATGTAGCGGCCGACATTGGTGTGGGCTCCGGAAACAGGTTCAGTCACCATGAAGACGAGACCGAAGGCATATCCGCCCACCACCAGATGCCAGTACCACGGCATCGCGAACATCGGATTGGTATCTGATCCGATGAAGTTTAGCAGCGTGGAAAAGGCGATCATGCCGCCGAGGCAGCCAGCAACCATGCGCCAGTTGGCGATTTTGGTGGCGAGCAAGAAGATCAGACCAAGCAGGCAGGCAAGCGTTGATGTTTCGCCGAGACAACCTTGTATTGTACCGATAAATGCATCCATCCACTCAACACCGTTGGCTGCGAGTGCCTGATAACCATCAGATGCCGAGATCGATAGAACTGTAGCACCGGAAAATCCGTCCACGGGCGTCCATATCGTATCCCCGGACATTTGTGCCGGATATGCAAAGTAAAGAAATGCGCGTCCTGTGAGAGCCGGATTGAGGAAATTCTTGCCAGTTCCGCCAAAGACTTCCTTGCCGATCACAACGCCGAAGGAAATGCCGAGCGCGACCTGCCAGAGCGGCGCATTTGGCGGCATGATCAACGTGTAGAGCATCGAGGTGACGAGGAATCCCTCATTCACTTCGTGGCGGCGTACGGTCGCAAACAGAACTTCCCAGAGGCCGCCGACAACAAGTGTCGTTATGTAAATGGGGAAGAAAAACAGGGCACCGTGGGCGATATTCGCGAATGGATTGTTCGGGTCGAGACCAATGCCGAGGGTCTGGAGTATCCAGCCACGCCAACCCGGTGCATCAAGCGAGGCGATTGCTGTGTTTACCTGCAGTCCCGTATTGTACATTCCAAAGAAAATACAGGGTATTGTGGCGATCACGACATAGGTCATGATGCGCTTCATATCGATGTAGGAACGGGCGTGGGGGGCGACAGTCGTTACCGTCTTCGGCGTATAGACGAAGCTCTCCACCATTTCGTAAATTGGGAAGTAACGCTCCCATTTGCCGCCCTTCATGAAGTGCGGCTCGATACCATCGAAAAAGCTGCGAACGCCCATGGCTCAGCCCTCTTTCTCGATTTTCGTCAGGCAGTCCCTCAAAGCCATGCCATACTCGTATTTTGCAGGGCA
>JBCCIW010000269.1:0-4472 GCA_039028055.1 Pseudomonadota bacterium
CATGAGAGCCCGTTCGCGCGGAATTGATTCACATCGTTCACATTTCAAATGATCTCGGAACCACGCATACTCTGATCGAAACACGGTGGGATGCTCGCAGATGTCGCAATAACCCGAATGAACGAAGGGTAATGTGGTCATAGTCTACAATCCGGTCGACATTTTTTCGTTGCAAACGATAAAGCGCAGTTGATCGCGTAAGGCCAGCGCGACTTTTGCAACAGGCAATGTCGCGAATGGAAGACAGTTACTTGTTAGGCACGCCGGTTGCCGCTAGGAGGTCCTCCAGCAGGTAATTGATTTCAGGAATTGTATCTTGGATAGATTCAAAGTCATCGTAACGGGTGGAGCCGGGTTCATTGGCTCGGCGGTTGTCCGCCATTTGGTTCAGGATCTGGGCGCTGAAGTCACGATCGTGGACAAGATGACCTATGCGGCTAACCGGGCAAATCTCGAACCTGTAGAGAATTCCGGACGCGCAAAGCTTGTCGTCGCCGACATCTGCGATCAGGCGAAAATGACGGACCTGATCGCCTCGGTAAAACCCGACCAGATCATTCACCTCGCTGCCGAAAGCCACGTCGATCGCTCTATTTCCGGGCCGCGCGATTTCATCGAGACCAATGTAATCGGCACCTACTCACTTTTGGAGGCAGCGCGCTCTTTCTGGACAGACTTGCCTGCGGATAGGAAGGACGCTTTCAGGTTTCTGCACGTGTCCACCGACGAAGTCTATGGATCGCTCGGTGCAGACGGATTGTTCAAGGAAACCACCCCCTACGATCCATCCTCACCCTATTCAGCGTCGAAGGCAGCGTCCGACCATTTGGCCAGAGCGTGGTTCAGAACCTATGGGTTGCCGGTCGTGACATCGAACTGCTCGAACAATTACGGTCCTTACCATTTTCCGGAAAAACTGATCCCGCTGGTCATACTCAACGCACTCGACGGCAAAGAACTCCCGGTCTACGGCAAGGGAGACCAGGTACGCGATTGGCTATACGTCGAAGACCATGCCCGCGCCCTCGCTCTGATCACATCGAAGGGCCGGCCCGGCGAGACCTATAATGTTGGCGGCAGGAACGAACGAACCAATCTGGAAGTCGTCGAAACGATTTGTGACAGTTTGGACCGTATAAAGCCCACAGGCAATTCACGACGTGACCTCATTAAATTTGTAACCGATCGGCCGGGCCACGATCATAGATACGCCATTGACGCTTCGAAACTTGAGCGGGAGCTCGGTTGGCAAGCTCAGGAGAATTTCGATACGGGCCTCGAAAAAACGATCCAGTGGTACCTGGGCAATCCGCAATGGTGGCAACCGCTGCGAGAAGGCGTTTACAGCGGGGAACGCCTCGGCTTGGTTGAACCTGTAAAAGCCTGATCCTCGTTCAAATAGAAACCGAGCAAGCACATGAAAATTCTCGTCGCTGGCCAATCCGGACAGGTCGCAAAGTCTCTGGTGTTGAGGGCAAGAGAACAAGACATCGATCTCGTGTCGCTGGGACGGCCCGATCTGGATATCTGTGATCCCTTATCAATCGATCGAGCATTCGAGGCAACGAAGCCAGGCGTGCTTATCAACGCAGCAGCATATACAGCCGTCGACCAGGCAGAAACCGATGCAGCGGCGGCGCATGGCGTCAACGCCACTGCTGCAAAGCACCTCGCCTCGGCATCAGCGGAGCGATCCATACCGATTATCCACCTTTCAACCGACTACGTATTCGATGGATCGAAGACGGAAGCCTATACCGAAGAGGATCCCCTAGCGCCCCTCGGTGTGTACGGCACCTCAAAGCTCGCCGGAGAGCGAGATGTCGCCGCGGCAAACCCCGACCACTTCATTTTGAGAACGGCTTGGGTCTACAGTCCATTTGGAAAAAACTTCGTCAAAACAATGCTACGCCTCGCAGAGGCGCGCGATAATGTTGGTGTAGTTGATGACCAGATGGGCAATCCGACTAGCGCTCTAGATATCGCCGATGCGCTTCTCGCACTGGCAAAAATGATCAATGCCGAAGACGTTTCGAGCGCCTATGGAACCTATCACCTCGCAGGAACGGGCGATGCCACATGGGCAGATCTCGCAGAGCAGGTCTTTGAGGTCAGTCAAAGTGTCGACGGTCCGAACGCTGAAGTGAATAGAATAACTTCAGACGAATTCCCCACGCCGGTTCAGCGACCAAAAAATTCACGACTGAATTGTCAGAAGCTTGCCGATACATTTGGCATTAGACTTCCCCACTGGCGCGATAGCTCAAAAGTCTGTGTGGAGGAATTGTTGCGGAACAAGGATCTGGTTTCATGAAGGGTATAATCCTGGCAGGCGGCAAGGGAACGCGCCTCTATCCAATCACGCGCGGCGTCTCCAAACAGCTCTTGCCCGTCTACGACAAGCCGATGATATTTCACCCCGTCACCACGCTTATGCTGGCAGGTATTCAGGACATCATGATTATCTCAATGCCGGACGCATTGCCGCTTTACCAGCGACTGCTGGGCGACGGCAGCGCCTGGGGTATGTCTTTCAATTATGCGGTGCAGGATGAGGCTCGGGGCCTGGCAGAGGCGTTCATCATCGGTGATGAGTTTGTTTCCGGTGGTCCGAGCGCACTCGCACTGGGAGACAATATGTTCTACGGATCCGGCCTCGGCGGAGACTTGGAAGAGGCTGGAAGAATCGCAACGGGTGCGGAGGTATTCGCCTGCAGAGTGCCCAATCCGTCAGAGTTTGGAGTCGTCGAAATCGCCGATGACGGCACCGCACTGTCGATTGAAGAAAAACCGGTAGATCCGAAGAGCAATTGGGCTGTCACTGGATTGTATTTCTACGATTCAGATGTCGTAGACATTGCGAAAGCTGTGGAACCGTCAGACCGAGGAGAGCTCGAAATCACGAGCGTCAACGAGGCCTACCTAAACCGCGGACAGCTAAGAGTGAATCAACTTGCCAGGGGCACAGCGTGGCTGGACGCGGGCACGTTTGATGGACTCCTCCAAGCCTCCCAATTTGTTCAGACAGTCGAAAAACGCCAGGGCATAAAAATAGCGTGCCCAGAGGAGGTTGCCTGGCGCAAGGGCTTTATCGGCGACGCAGAACTTGAAAAGCTCGCCTCGGATTACAAAAACGAATATGGCGCATATCTGAGGGATCTGCTTGGCTGAACCTGGCAACCCATCGCCTAGCTGCAGTCTCAATATTGAAAACCCAGCCACGCAAGCGCGCAGGGGCCCACTCGTGGATTTTTTTGACTACAACCAATCCAAGCGGGTATCCATTGCGAGATGAGTGGGTCGCAGTCTTTCGCAAGGCAGTCTTTAGGTCTTGCGCGTAATCTCTGGAAAAAGCTTCCGCTCGGATCATCGCTGCGCGGGGCTGTGAGCCCAGCATTCTGGTCGCTTTACGAGCGCTACTATTGGCGGGATGTAACGCGGCCAGTACCTACCCATGCGAAAGGCCCCGGCCCCGTAAACGTCGCTGGATACTTGTCACAAACGCATGGGCTCGCCGCCTCCGCCAATAGATGTATTGCGACGCTGAAACGACTGGGCGTCGACGTCAGAACATTTGACTTGTCAGATGCCCAGCCAGACGTGTCTGGCTCAACAAGCAAGCATGAGAAATACGTCCCAGGTCCTTGGATTATCCATGTAAACGCCCCGGAATTCATGTTGGCACATGCCACAATCGGCAAGGATTTATTATCCCGGAGCTTTGTTGCCGGCTATTGGGCGTGGGAATTGCCTGAAGCCGAACCGGCTTGGAAGGATAAGACTAAGTTTCTGAGCGAACTCTGGGTTCCTAGTCATTATACGGCAAAAGCCTTTGAGGACTGCCAGGATCTACCAGTAAGAGTGGTCCCCCATATATTCGAGACACAACGGGGCGTCACCCCTGCGGCTATAAGACAAGCTCTGGCGCTGGGATCAGACGAGTTCATCGCAGTTGCGCTTTGCGATTTGCGATCGTCCGCAGCCCGCAAAAATCCCCAGGGAGCCATTTGTGCGTTCAAACAGGCATTCGGTTCAGATACGTCGGCAAAATTGATCTTGAAAATCCAGAATGGAGACTGGGCACTGAAAATAATGGCTGAACTTCAAGCGCTTGCCGACGGGTCCAATATTGTGTTGATTGACGAAAAGTGGCCCGGCGACCGAGTTGTAGACCTGATTGCCGCGGCAGACGTTTTGATATCTCTGCATCGCGCGGAGGGGTTCGGCGTAACAATGGCTGAAGCCATGGCGCTGGAAACGCCCGTTATCGCCACAGGCTGGTCAGGAAACACGGATTTCATGACCGACGACACCGCGATCCTCATCCCCTCAAGACAAATACCCGTCAGAGATCCGCAAGGCGTCTATTCTGGACAATATTGGGCCGAGCCCGACATAGGTGCGGCTTCCAGCGCGCTAACGAAATTGAGGAACGATCCGGATTTTGCGCGGGATCTCGCGAAGAGGGCGAA
>JBCCIW010000270.1:0-4448 GCA_039028055.1 Pseudomonadota bacterium
CCGACATAGTCCGCGCCAAGCACCGCAACGCGGCGAATCGCGGGGCCATCGGTGACTTCCTGCGCGGGCGCACCTTTAACGGGTAAATCGAGGCCTTTTTTGAGCTTCATCGCCAATGAACTGCTCTCTTCGCTGGTCAGTAATGCAGTTTGCATCATTTTACAGTTGTTTTGCCGAAGTTGACGGCCTCCTATACACCCAGATTGCAGCGGTTAAACCCCGGCACAACAGTCTTTGTCGCCGCACCCTTTTCAAACGCTTAAGTCTCGCTCTAAGAAGCTTACCAGACTTCCCTTCTGCACAAAGAATAACCGCTTAAAAAGTTAGTCGTGAGAAAGAGCATGGGACGATTAATATCTGTTTTATTTGCGATTTTTTTTGCTGGTTGCGGGTCTCAACCCACAACGCTGACATTCTCGGGCGAAACCTGGGGGACGACTTACAATATTGTGGTGGTAGATCGGTCTGCGGCACTTGACCGCGGCAGTATAGATGCATCCATCAAATCAGTTCTGGCAGATGTCGATAGAAAGCTGTCCAACTGGGATTCGCGATCGGAAATTTCCCGCTTCAACGCATCACAAACGACCGATCCCATTTCGATATCGGAAGATCTCGCGGAAGTCATCGCAATCTCCAATGAGGTTCACCAACAAAGTCGCGGCAGATTCGACCTAACGCTTGGCCCTTTAATCGATCTCTGGGGGTTTGGGGCACGTGAACCGGGGACCCCCATTCCGAGCGATGAAGCGATCGAAGCGGCCTTATCGCAAGTTGGACAGTTGGACGTGCTCAAACTCGATCGCGCCGCGGGTACACTGCAAAAAACGCTATCAAATACAAATATCTATTTGGCAGCGCTAGCGAAAGGATATGGAATTGACGAGATCGCCAGGGAGCTGCGCCGCCTGGGAATCACAGATTATCTGGTGGAGGTCGGTGGTGATCTCGTAACATCCGGTATCAATCCCAAAGGAGAAGCCTGGCGGATAGGCATAGAGGTGCCGGATTCCCTGCCCGGTGCGGTTCAGGAGATCGTTGAGCTCTCTGGCATGGGGATGGCGACGTCCGGGGACTATCGAAACTATTTCGAAGTAGATGGTCGCCGCTATAGCCACATATTAGACAGCGAGACGGGCCGTCCAATCATCCATAAAACAGCATCAGTCACCGTGTTGGCTGAAAACGCGATCCTCGCAGACGCCTGGGCGACTGCTTTACTGGTGCTTGGGGAGAACTCCGGTCTGGAGATTGCAGAAAATCTCGGGATAGCGGCGTATTTCATCGTTCGTGACACGTCTTCTTCGGAAACTGGATACAGGATCGTGACTTCGGAACGCTTTGAACAATTGCAAAGCAGCTGGTAACATCCTACCTGTCCCGCGTAGAGGAGAGGGTCACTTATGGCCACATTCGCGCTCGCATTCGGATTTTTAATGGTGATCATGCTTGGCATGTCGCTGGGCGTGTTATTGATGGGAAAGACCATCAAGGGCAGCTGCGGCGGCCTCAACGCCATTTCAGATGCCGATCAATGCCTCGTTTGCAAGAAGGACATTGATCCTAACAGTCCGCTGAGGGATCGCCTGGAATGCCCACGAGCACGGAAGATGCTGGATCGCGCCGAAAAGGTAAGCGCCTAGCTACTGCTTCTCCACCACATGAATAGTGGCACCCAGATCAGAGACGTTGTGATCAGACCTTTTACGGCTTGATAGGTGACCCAAGCCCAGAACAGCTCTTTCTTTCTGTGCTTGAGGGAACCAAGCCAGGCTCGCACTGAGCGCTTATCGGAAGAGTTGTCTGACACGGAAGGAAGGAGCTCCATGACGCAGCGTACGGGTAAGGATGGGTCTAAGACCACCGATCACCTTCCAAGGTCAAGAATGGATGGGAGTGGCATCACGCCTCAGCCGCAATTAGTTGCCGTGCACTCAAGCTGGCTTAGCTTTTGAACATGCCAACACCCCAACAACTTTTTGAAAATGCCCACGGACTGATGGCACAATCTTCCGGTGGGAGCGAACTTGTGAAGGCTGCAGAGCTAATGGCTCTGGCCGCCGATCAAGGTCACTCCGGAGCGGCGAATAACTATGGTGCAATGCTCCAACATGGCCGCGGCGTGGACGTCAGTTTGGTGGGCGCTCGCAGATACTACGGCCTAGCGGCCGACTCGGGATTGCCAGCTGGTCAGTTCAATCTCGGTTTCATGTTCCTGAACGGCCTTGGCTGCGAGAGTGACCTCCACCAGGCAAGAGCGCTGTTCGAATTGGCGGCAGAGGGGGATGACACCGACGCGCTGACCCATTTGGGCCGCATGGCCATGGTTGGTGAGGGAGGTCCGCAGGACTTCACCGCTGCGAGGCAATACTGGCAGAAAGGCGCTGATCTCGGCGATGGCCGGTGCGCCTTTAATCTTGGGATTGCGTGTGCGGGCGGGCACGGGAGCGCGCCCGATTTTGTGCATGGATATGCCCACTTCATGTGGGCGCTGCATTTGGGAAATGCAGACGCTCAAGCAGAAATGAGCAAGCTGGCTAGAGTAATGTCTGACGAAGAATTAGCTGCCGCCCGCCAGGTCACCGTCCATTTGACTGAGTCGGTCAGCGCGTGATGCGATAGGCCACACGACCAGCAGACCATGCGTCCTCATCTTCGCCGCTGGCACGCGCAGCGACAGTAAGCTGTTGTTGCAGCCGCAGGGCGTAATCGGTCTTCTGGGCCTGGGGGCCGATGCCCTTTGTTATTTCGGGGATCGTATCTCCGATCAGTTCCACTGACGGCGGGAGAATAATCGCGAAGAGTTCGTTCTGCTCAATGTCAGCTGTGCTGTCAGAAATCCGTGCCCGGAAATCAAATCCGTAACTTGCCGATGGAATTGCGATGGTTTCGCCTGCAGATACGAGTGTCTCGCTGGATGATATCCACTGGTTTGGATAAATCGGCGTTATCGTCCCGTTTGACGATCGGTCCAGCACCCACAGCCGACCATCAATGTTTGGCGTGATGTTGAAAGTGACGATCTGATCGTGAATGAGATCTGTCGTGGGAAGAATGCTAACGTCAATTCCGTCTTCCAGATTTTCAAAAAGACTGAAAATCGCCTGTAGCGACTCCTGGCTGACCGACACGGCTGTTTCCGGTTCTGCATCGACGAATTTCGCATCGGGCACGTGTGTGGCGATCCAGTCCCTGTAGGTCGATACCCGGGCATAGACACCCGGCGAATTGGCTTCAGCGCATCCGAATCCGAAGCTGACGATGCCGATCTGGTAGGCGCGTCCGAGTTTGTCGAGGGACGCGAGCGGGCCTCCGGAGTCTCCCTGGCAGGAATCAATCCCGCCTCCCTCAAAACCCGCGCATATATGCATGGAGGCGTCATAGCCATTTGTGGCAAACACCCCGTCGCAAGTATCGGGATCTTTCAGCGGCAGCATGGCGTGTAGAAGATCCTTCGATCCAGCTGCACCAGACCTGCCGTCCCTTTGGAATGTGAAGGGCCGAAGTGCGCCCTGTTGGCCGTGTGTTAGCCCGTATCCCGCAACGAAGCCCCGGCCGAAAACAGCGTCCGCATCGCTATCAATGCGGCCGGACAGTCTCGCAATTCGACCGTCCCATCTTCGGTCCAGCTGAATGAGCGCGATGTCGTTCAGAGGCCCCTGTAGGTCGGCGTCATCGCTTGGTGGAATCTCCCCGCGGTAGTTTTCATGTACGATGATATCGGCGATACCGAAAACACTCGTCTCTTCTGTTTGGGAGAGGTCATGGGTGTTCATGACGATTTCGAGTTGTCCCCAATCGGGATGAGTCTGCATCGACGCATCGTCCAGATAGGCGTCGTCGACACAGTGGGCCGCCG
Organism: Pseudomonadota bacterium; assembly: GCA_039028055.1. Taxonomy (GTDB): domain Bacteria; phylum Pseudomonadota; class Alphaproteobacteria; order Caulobacterales; family Hyphomonadaceae; genus CALLCD01. Next base: position 3,860 of record JBCCIW010000270.1, read on the forward strand.
TCAAAACCCATTCTTCACTGATGGCTGTGACACCGCAGAAATGCGAGACCCAATCCGGTGTCTGCCCGCGCAATGCGCCGATAAACGGCCATTCGCCGGGGCGCGCTTCGGTGCCGCCAACCATCTTTTCATTGCGTCGCGAGACGGGCGTCAGGGTTTCGGTCCAGTCGTCGTCACTCTCTGCAACATCAGCAGGTGTTGGGCTTTGAGCGCAGGCGTATAGAGCCGTCGAGAACAGCGTGGCGCATGCGGTCAAAGCGAGAAAAAAGCTGTTCAATCCCACGTAGTGTCCCCTGACATAGCCGATTAGCGTCCGTTCAATAATCTCTCCAAATTGGGTACGATGCAAACGCTAGCGGCATATGCCATAGCGCAGGGAGTAAATTGACACTTTAAGTGTCAATTATATAGTTTCGACTTTTGGAAACCAGGAAATCGAAGGTATGAACTGGCTAAGAAGACTTGTTATTGGTGCCGTCTCGATCGGACTTCTTCTCTTCGTTCTAAGCAACCTTTTCAGTCGACAGATTGGGACGCTTGCCTTCAACCGGATTGTGGAGCGACAAGCTGGTGCCGATCCATCGGCTGA
>JBCCIW010000271.1:0-4436 GCA_039028055.1 Pseudomonadota bacterium
AAATCAGGTCGTCTGACATAGCAGCCGGGTCGGCTTTCAAGCCGGAAACCTCCGCCAGCGTATCCGCCAGACGAGCCAAAAAGGGTTCTCCAGCAGGAATCGTCCAGACCCGCGGCGCGCCCGGCGAGAAGGGCGCGTCCCCATTCACTTTTGATTGATCCTGATCCACGCTTCTGCTTCATTTAGTGCTTCTGGAGTGCCGACATGCAGCCAGAACCGATCGAGCCCCAAGCCGAATAACCTACCTTTCGATATCATCGCATCCCATTTCGGGAGCACGGAAAAGGGTTTTACCAGGTCTTTCTCGTACAGCTGGGGCTTTGTAATTCGCACACCGGCATAGGCCCAGGGCGCGGTTGGAGCATCCCCACGCCGCGTCAGACGTCCATCGTCGTTTCGAAACATGTCACCTGGACCTGGGAATCCCAGACATGCCGAACGATCTGCGAGCAAAAGCAGCACATCCATTTCATTTGGATCGAATGTTTCCGCCATACGGTGCAAGGGCTCGGGTCCGGCAGGCATCCAGAACGCGTCTGTGTTCACGACAAATACAGGATCATTGCCAAGATGCGGACGGGCCTTTGCAAGACCACCGCCCGTATCAAGTAGTTCGCCACGCTCGTCCGAAAAAAAGACTTCGATATCCGTTCTGCGCTGAAGATGCGCTTCCACTTTGTCAGCACACCAATGAACGTTCACAACAGCGCGCCGTACTCCCGCCGCAACCAAATCATCAAGCGCTCGATCGATCAGAGAACGCCCAGAAACTTCCAGAAGGGGCTTTGCCGTATCTTCCGTAAGCGGACGCATTCGCGTTCCGAGACCCGCTGCGAGCACCATCGCCGTATGGGGCATTTCGGTCATTTGTGCCTCTCAAACAGGAATGGTGCAACGTCGCGGACGAAGGCCGCCATACCCGCACAGGCAGGATGCTCGAGGTTTCGAACGAGCAGCGCCTGTTGTCTTGGCATGAATTCGAGATAGCGTTGCTTGCCATCTCGAACAGGAAGCCGTGCGAATAGCCCCGTAATGCGCAAAGCATTTAGCGCGCCGCATACGGCGAGCCGCATTTCGAATGCTTCGCGGGTTTTTCCGGTCCCGTCGAGATATGCAGCAATAGCCGCTTCACTCGCGTCCGCGGTCACGTGGCGGCGGGCATCCTGAACAAGCATCGCCATTTCCCATCCATCCCAGCCATTCACCGCGTCTTGAAAATCCAGCAATCCGATCCGGGCGTGGCCTTTACGTTCAGGCAGCCAGAGGAGATTTTCCGCATGATAGTCCCGCAATCCAAAGTCTCTAGGAAATCCGATGGCCTGTTCAATCAGAGCGTCGCGTTCGATCTCCCACCGTGCGAGCGCGGCTTCATTCATGGACATGTCTGGCTCAAGCTGAGGTAGCCATTCGGCAAACAGGTCGGCATTCACCTGCAGAGCCAACGCATCATAATCAAGTATGGGCCAATCTCTCAGCCTGGACGGGGCGGGCTCCCGATGGAGAGCGGCCATCGCTGCCGCGGCATAACGGTAGAGCGAGACCTCGTCCTCGACGCCGCGCTCGATCAGTCGCGCAAACTCGCGACCCGTGCCGAAATCCTCAATAACTGCCAGTCCTGCAGCGGCATCTTCTGCGTAGACCTCTGGCGCGGAAAATCCCCGGGCGCGCAGGTATTCTGCAACGGCTGTAAAGGCATCGACCCGTGATGCCGCCAGCCGGGATGTCGCATTCCAGCCCAGCTGCCTGCGCATGACCTCATCGGCACCCGGTGGGCATGGTTCATCTTCAATTCGGGGCGCATTCATAAGGAGCGCCGGGCGCGGGCCACTAACAAGGCGAATGTAGCTGCGCGTAGATGCGTCCTGTCCAAGATTGTGGCGCTCAGCGTCGGCAAAACCGGCCTCGGCCAGGAATCGGTCAATCGTCTCGGCGCGGAAATTGGAAGGAATCGTCATTCAGCCGCTTCTGCCAGTCTTCGCCGCGAGGTTCCAGTGTCACCATCCGCCCAGCTTCCTCGGGCGCTAATATTATGTCCAAGCGCCAACTCGGCATCTTGTTGCCGGCGCGCTCAGGCCACTCGACCAACGCAACGCCGTCCACAGTTTCCTGCCAAGCCAGTTCCTCAAGATCCTCGGCAGATTCCAGTCGATACAAATCGAAATGCCACAGAAGAAAGTTCTGTGCCTCGTAAGTCTGGACCAGTGTGTACGTCGGGCTCGGTACGTCGATCGGACCGCAAAGGGTCTGAAGCAATCCACGGGCTAGCGTCGTTTTGCCGGCACCCAATCCCCCATAGAGCGCGACCATGTCGCCGACTTTCAGAATGGGCGCAATTGCTTCGCCAAAAGCGAGTGTTGCAGCCTCATCCTTGAGAAAAAATTTGAGCATACCTCGCGGTTTATGGGCGACATTGCAAAAAGGCAAACCTTACTGGTCTTGAAAAGTTGACGCCGGCGTCATAAATCGAGAACTCAGTCCTCGAAGGGGATTACATTGGACGTCACGACTGCTCAAACCGTCGTTATTATCGGCGGTGGACAAGCCGGTGCACAGGCGATCGCGTCTCTGCGCCAGTGGGGATTTGAAGGCGATATTTGCCTGATCTGCGAAGAAACCTCCCTACCCTATCAACGCCCTCCGCTCTCAAAGGCCTATTTCAAAGGCGAAATGGAGGAGGAACGGCTCTACTTTAAACCTGCTGACTGGTACGAAAGTCAGAGAGTCGATGTGCTGACCGGTATTCGCGCCGAAAAAATCGACCGCGCTCGACGTCACGTGGCGCTCTCAAATGGCGGCGAAATGCGATATGATTATCTGATCGTGGCAACTGGCTCCAGGCCGAGGCCGCTACCCGTATCGGGGGCAGACCTTAAAAACGTGTTCGAACTCCGTGGGCTCGATGATGTGAAAGCGATGGTGCCGGAAGCGACGGTTGGCAAGCACATTGTAATTGTTGGTGCCGGCTATATCGGCCTTGAGGCGGCTGCCGTTGCCAGTCAGCTAGGCCTCGAAGTCACCGTTCTGGAGATGGAATCTCGCGTGCTTGCGCGTGTGACAAGCCCCGTGATGAGTGAATTCTACACCAAGCTCCATAAAAGTCATGGCGTAGACATTCGTACTGCTTCGCGCCTGGAGAAACTATCCGGGACGAATGGATCTGTTTCGATGGCCCATCTTTCCGATGGGACCGAGATCCCCTGTGATCTCGTGCTTGTCGGCATCGGGATCCTGCCCAATCAGGAACTGGCCGAAGAGGCAGGCATCGCCTGTGGTAATGGTATCCTGACCGATCGCGATGCACAGACCAATGACTCGCGTGTTTTCGCTGCTGGAGACTGTGCCGCACGTCCTTTGGTTCATTATGGTCGCAAGGGCCGCCTCGAAAGCGTTCATAATGCAATTGAACAGGGAAAGCTCGCCGCTGCATCGATTCTCGGACGACCCCGCCCGCCAGAAGACACGCCGTGGTTCTGGTCTGACCAGTATGACACCAAATTGCAGATCGCCGGTCTCAGCGAAGGATACGACAATGTCCTTGTAAGAGGCGACCCTGATTCCAAATCATTTGCTGCGTTTTACTACAAGAATGGACGGCTTATCGCCGTCGATGCTGTCAATGCAGCACCCGAATTTCTCGTGGCGAAGAAACTTATAATGTCAGGCACATCTATTGCCCCCGCAGAATTGTCAGATACATCTGTGACAATGAAAGAACTGGCCGCAAAGGCAGCATAAGCATGGCATTTGAGGAGAAGACCGAATGGCTAAAGTGGTATTCGTTGACCATGAGGGGACAGAACGATCAATCGATGTGAATGATGGGGAAACCATCATGGAAGCAGCGATCAAAAATTCAATTCCGGGGATCGATGCCGATTGCGGCGGCGCATGCGCTTGCGCGACGTGCCACGTCTATGTCGAGGATCAGTTTCTCGGACAGATCGGTGAAGCTCAGGACATGGAGCAATCGATGCTCGATTTTGCAGAAAACGTGCAAGCAAACTCACGGCTCTGCTGCCAGATTTTCATGTCTGGAGAGCTTGACGGAATTCGGATCGTAACACCCGAGAGCCAGCACTAGGCGGACCCAAAACAGCATGAAGTACACGAACCTTCTCGCGTCGATCAAACGTGAGAGCGCAACTCAACTGCAGGTGAGTACACCAGAAAACTGGATGCAGGGCCGCACAATATATGGCGGCCTTTCCGCGGCGCTCTGCTACGAGGCGGCCAGGCCACTTGCAGGTGACAAACCGTTGCGCTCTGCCCAGATCGCCTTTGTCGGCCCAGCAGGCGGAGATCTGAAAGCGGATGCAAGTCTGCTTCGCGAGGGCAAGAATACGGCCTATATTACCGCTGATCTTTCCGGCGAGAATGGTATTGGATCTCATGCGACATTCGTCTTCGGCGCGCATCGCGACAGTCCCATAAATCAC
>JBCCIW010000272.1:0-4333 GCA_039028055.1 Pseudomonadota bacterium
ACTATAAGGCAACTTCTCTCTAACAAATATCGAATAACGGTATAAAACACTTTCACCGGGAGTTCCCGAATGAACGCACACCCTCTGGTAATGAAGAATGCGACCAAGTTTTTTGGTGGATTTGTCGCTGTAAAGCAGCTCAGTTTCGAAGTTCCTACGGGTAAGATCATTGGATTCCTGGGCCCCAATGGAGCGGGTAAGTCGACCAGCCTTCGCATGGCGCTAGGTGTCATGAGCCCCGATGTCGGTTCCGCAGAACTATTTGGCGGCCCACCGGATCCGAAAACGCTTTCACGAGTCGGCTTCCTGCCGGAAGAGCGTGGCCTTTACAAAAAAATGTCTCCGCGATCGAGCATTGCCTATTTTGCGCAACTCAAGGGTATGTCGGGAAAAGATGCCTATTACAGGGCCGACGAACTTCTTGAATCGGCTGGGCTTGGCCCCTTTGCAAAGACCAAGAATTCAAAGCTCTCAAAAGGAATGGCGCAAAAGGTTCAGATTCTTTCCACCCTCGCACATAGGCCTGAATTTCTCATTCTGGACGAACCTTTTTCGGGATTGGATCCTGTCAATCAGCAGGAATTGGAAGACCTGATCCGAGCCCAGCATGAAGCCGGAGCGACAATCCTGTTCTCCACGCACGTGATGGAACATGCCGAGCGCTTGTGTGATTCCATTATAATGCTCGCGCGTGGAGAAAAGGTCTTCGATGGTACGTTGCGTGAGGCCTATGCAACGCTGGATCGCGGCGTAACCATTGGTCTCAGCTCTCCCTTCGATCTCGGGAGCGCGCTTGGACCAAAGGGGTTCAGTCTTGAGCAGGATGAGAACGTACCGAAACAACATACCGTCTGGCACGCTCGGTTAGATGCTTCTCAGGATCCGCAGGATGTTCTGCGCGCTTCCATCGAGGTCGGTGCACCGATCGCCAGTTTCATGCCGGACGAAGCCCGGCTCAGGGATGTGTTTGTCAAGTTTGCGGGACCAAAGCAGGCAGCAGCCCTTGATGCATCTTTTCAACATGAGGAGGCGGCATAATGCGCAACACATTCCTCGTCTTCCGCCGTGATTACTTGGGTTACGTCTCCGCCTGGGGATTCTGGTTAGGGCTGGCGGCGCTGCCTATTCTGGCGATGATTGGCATGGTGCTTGGTGCGTTCGCCGCCAGCACGACCCCGGCGCGTTACTATGCGGTCGTTGAGAGCGGAAACACCTATTCCATAGAGATCGCGAAACAGTTCATTGAACAGCGGGAACGCATTCTGCAAAGCGCCCAGGAGCTTTCGGAAGCGGTTTCCGAAGGCGCGCCCGCACCCTCTACACTACCGGGCTCGGCTGAAACTCTTGCGCCCAAGTTCATCGAGGTGCCCGCGCCCGGCCGTACCGTGGACGCGCTTCGCCCCTGGCTCCTCGGCGACAAGCTTGTGTCGGGCCCGGATGGCGAGAAGCCGCTTTTCGCCGCGATTATTGTGCCGGAAGATGGCGGCCCAATTCAGTATTGGAGTGAAAACGTAACCGTGTCCGATCTCCGCCGTCAGGTGGAAGACGCAGCGAAAGAAATCTCTCGCACAGCGTTTCTTGAGTCCCAGAATATCGATCCGGACATTCTCGAAAGGGCGAATGAAACCGTCCCGGATGTGGCAGAGCAGCGTATCCGAACCATCGAAGAACAGGCCGCCACCGGAAACGATGTCACCCTCGCCGATCAGGCTCCTTTCGTGATGTCTGTCGGTATCGCATTCATGCTTTGGTTCATGATTTTCTCTGTGATCCAGTATCTCCTCATGAACACGATTGAGGAACGCTCAAACAAGATTTTCGATACACTGCTGACATCGGTTCGCCTGCCGCAACTCCTTGCTGGCAAACTCGCGGCTGTCTTCGGCGTGACGCTCACGATGATGGGCACGTGGGGGCTTTTAAGCCTCGTCTTCGTCCTGGTCGGAGCCACCAATGTTCCGCCGGAGATGCTGGAGCCAATAGGACTTGGCCTGGAGACTGCCGGCAGACCAGAGATACTGCTCACAGCCATAATCAGCCTTGTGCTTGGCTATCTCATGTACGGTGTCATCTTCGTTGCCATCGGCTCCCTTTGCGACACGATTCAGGAGGCACAGACCCTTATCAGTCCGCTCATGATGCTGCTGATGCTGCCTCTCATCGCGATCAGCTTTACCATGAACGATCCGAATTCGGTCTTTGTGTCTGCCCTCTCCTGGGTGCCGCTATTCACTCCGTTTCTGCTGATCCTGCGCATCCCCACCGAGCCGCCGATGATGGAAGTGTTCGCTCAAATGGGGCTAATGGCCGCGACAACCATATTCGTCATGTGGCTCGCAACAAAAGTCTACCGCGCGGGCGCTGTACATGGGGCCGGTATGGGCGACGCGATGGACTGGATCAAGCGTAGCCTACCCTGGACCACCGGGAAGCAAGAAACGCCCGCGTCAAACTAAGTTATCGCCCCTTCGGACTTGCGACTTAGATCAAGGTTTGAATTTCGCCGGGTTGAGAAAGGTGAAGATAAAGGCGCGCCTGCCTTTTGTTTCGCTTAAATTTGGCCCGGTGTAGTGAGGTGTCGTATACCCGTGGAGCGTTGCGGTTCCGGCTTTCAACGGACATTTGATCGCTTTGGATAGATCGAGCTGCGTCTTAGGGTCGGTCATCGCCAACAAGCGTCCTTCATCTGTCGGATCACCGCTGAATACGAAATGTTCGGGCATCGGTTTGTTCTGAACATCAGGAATGAATTCCATACACCCCATATCGTCATCAACGTCATTTAGCGCCAACCAGAACTGAACCGCTGAATTGTTGGGGACGATCGCACCCGCGGGCGTAAATGGCTCGCCTGCATATGCGAGATCGGCATGCCAGGGCGTGGTATGAGGATGCCCGGGTGGCTTGTAGATCAACATAGAGAAAGCAAATACCGGCTTGTCTGTTTCCAAAACGGCGCAGGCGACTTCGCGGGCATTCTGAAACGCTTCGCTCTCGCAAAAAGCTGGATGATGGGTGTGCGGCATCATGATCTGGCGCGTGAGCCCACCGAGCTTCCGATCTGTTCCGGGGCAAGGGATTGAACCGTCCACCATGCCATCGAAGATGTCTCTCAGTGTTTGGACGCACTCCGGACTGGCGATGTCCTCGGCAATTGCAAATCCGTGTTCGGCGAAATGAGATGATATGGCCGATAGGTCAAAGCGTTCTGAAAGTGCGACTGCCATGCCCAACCTCTTCATTCTTTTAGCGATGGAATGATAAATACAAAAAACTGACCTAACGGTCAATTTTTTGTATTTATTGATACATGATCATGGACACTCGGCGACGAAACGGTATCGACAATCCTCATGGAACAGAAACCTCAAGCTATCCGCCGCGAGGAAGCCACACAGGCGATCCTGCGGGCTGCAGCTGATCATTTTGCCGAATTCGGTTTCGATGGAGCATCCCTGAATACGATCGCCGATCTCTCTGGCTGTTCCAAGCAGAGACTGCTCTATTACTTCGATTCCAAGGACCAGCTATGGCGCGCCGCAACAGACTGGGTATTTGGCAGAGTAGAAGAAGAATTTGCCGCCGCCTTGCACGACGCTCGGGAAAATGAGGGCTTGAATGCGGCTGGTCTCATGCGCGCCCACGCTCGCATTGCTGCGCGCCACCCGGCCTACATCCTGATCCCACTTGCTGAAGGAGTACGAGATACGTGGCGAACAAGGTACATCATCGATAATTATTTGAAGGCGCATCACGCTCGGTTCAAATCCCTGGCCACTAAGATTTCCGATTTGCCAAGAGCGAACGACATCGATGCTTGGAGCCTGCAGCTACTGGCGGCCGGCGGCGTGCAGCTGATGGTCGCGCTCAAACCTATGTGGCAGGCAGCGGGCATGATGACCTCACTGGAAGAACGGGTGGAAGGTTATTCCGATATGATCATGACCCTTCTCTCTGAAGAGAAGTGAACTTGCAGACTCCGCGTTTGCAGACCGGAACTCGAACGCCCGCTATGGTCTGCAACTTTCTCACGGCTAAGAAAAAGCCCCTCCGCGATCGCGAGAGGGGCTTTTTTGCTTTGGATTCTGGTGTGTATCTCTACACCAGACCTTCGCGCTGGGCTCTTTTGCGTGCCAGCTTGCGCGCCCGGCGAACGGCTTCAGCGCGCTCACGGGCCTTCTTTTCAGACGGTTTTTCGTAGTGATTCCGGGCTTTCATCTCCCGGAATAGGCCTTCGCGCTGCATCTTTTTCTTCAGCGCCCGCAGGGCCTGGTCAACATTATTGTCGCGTACGATGATCTGTACGATGGGACACTCTCCTAAAAAATCTCAA
>JBCCIW010000273.1:0-4317 GCA_039028055.1 Pseudomonadota bacterium
AAGTATCGCGAAGAGATTCGCGGTAAGATGCAGGAGCAGTTCGAGTATTCGAACCCGATGCTCGTGCCCAAGCTCGACAAGGTCGTGATCAATATGGGCGTCGGCGAGGCCGTTCAGGATTCCAAGAAGATCAAGTCTGCATTGGCCGAGCTTGAGGCAATCGCAGGTCAGAAGCCGGTGCCAACGAAAGCGCGGAAGTCGATCGCTGGATTCAAGCTTCGCGAAGGCATGACAATCGGTGCGAAGGTGACGCTCCGCCGCGACCGCATGTTCGAGTTCGTTGACCGGTTGACCACCATCGCTTTGCCTCGCGTGAAGGATTTTCGCGGTCTGAACGGCAGAAGCTTCGATGGCAATGGCAATTTTGCCATGGGCGTGAAGGAACACATTGTCTTCCCCGAGATCAATTACGATCAGGTAGACGATATTCGCGGGATGGACATCATTGTCTGCACCACGGCGACATCAAATGAAGAGGCGAAGGCGCTGCTCGCGGAGTGCGGCTTCCCCTTCAGGAATTAGGCGCGAGGGATACTGAGCTATGGCTAAGAAGAGCGCAGTTGAGAAGAATAACCGTCGCAAGAAACTTGCGGAGAAGTACGCCGCAAAGCGCGAGAAGCTGAAGGCAATTGCCATGGATCAAGACCTTCCTTTGGAAGAGCGGTTCAAGGCACGCCTCAAGCTTGCGGAACTGCCGCGTAACTCGGCACCAAGCCGCGTGCGCAACCGTTGCGAAGTGACCGGTCGTCCGCGTGGATATTATCGGAAGATGCGTATGTCACGTATTGCGCTTCGTGAACTCGGGTCCCTTGGCAAAGTGCCGGGCCTTGTGAAGTCGAGCTGGTAGGGGAGTAAAGCGATATGAATATTTCTGATCCTATCGGTGACATGCTGACACGTATTCGCAATGCTCAGCTTCGTGGCATGACCGTCGTGTCGACGCCTGCGTCCAAGATGCGTGCGCGCGTTCTGGAAGTTCTTGAAGCGGAAGGCTTCATTCGCGGCTTTACGGAAGTCGAGAAGGAAGGGCACCGCAACATTGAGATCGAGTTGAAGTATTACGATGGCGCGCCGGTCATCAGGGAGATCAAGCGTGTCTCCAAGCCTGGCCGCCGCGTATATTCTTCGGTTGGCGATATCCCGCTCGTCCGTAACGGACTGGGCATTTCCATCCTGTCTACATCCAAGGGCGTCATGTCCGATAATGTGGCCAGAACGGAAAATGTCGGCGGCGAAATCCTCTGCCGGGTATTTTAAGGGACCTGAACCATGTCACGTATTGGCAAACTCCCGATTACTCTTCCGAGCGGCACGACTGTGAACGTGTCCGGTCAGACCGTTGAGGCGAAAGGCTCAAAGGGCGCACTTTCCATGGTGCTGTCCGAGCTCGTGATACCGAGCATGGATGACGGTGCACTGGTCATCAAGCCGCGCGCAGATCTCGTTGAAAAGGCGGAGAAACGCGTCGCTGAGAACGATGCCAAGGGCCGGAAGAAGATTACTTTCGCAGAAGCACTCGACGGTGCAGCCCGAACACAATGGGGTACGGCGCGCGCGCGCGCTGCCAACCTCGTCGAAGGTGTCTCGAACGGTTTCACAAAAAATCTTGAACTCGTCGGCGTCGGTTATCGTGCACAGATGCAGGGTCAGGGCGTGAAGCTCTCTCTCGGCCTCTCTCACGACGTCGTTTACAACGCACCTGAAGGCATCAAGCTTTCGACACCGAAACCGACGGAGATTGTCGTTGAAGGCATCGACAAGCAGGTTGTTGGTCAGGTCGCTGCAGAGATCCGCAAGTTCCGTCCGCCAGAGCCATACAAGGGCAAAGGTATCCGTTACAGCGACGAGTATGTCCGCCGCAAAGAAGGCAAGAAGAAGTAAGTCATGAAGACGACACGGGAAAAAGCACAGCGCCGCGCCCAGCGTACACGTACTCGCCTCAAGAAGCTGGCGAACGGTCGTCCGCGCCTATCTGTTGCGCGCTCGCATAAGAATATCTCTGCTCAGATCATCGATGATGAGAACGGCGTTACGCTCGCATCGGCATCGACCCTCGAGCCTGACTTCCGCAAATCATCCAAAGGGAGCGATAGCTCCGCTGCGGCTGCGGTCGGCAAGATGATTGCGGAGCGCGGTAAAAAGGCTGGCGTCGAAGATGTCATCTTCGACCGCGGATCTTATTTGTTTCATGGCCGGGTGAAAGCCCTGGCAGATGCTGCCCGCGAGGGCGGCTTGAAGTTCTAGGAGGCTTTCATGGCTGAAGAGCAGGGTCAGGGTAATAGCGGAGGACGTGGTCGCGGCCGTGGTCGCGGACGCGACCGGGATCGCCGCGATGAGGAGCAATCCGAACTGGTAGACAAGCTGGTTGGTATCAACCGCGTCGCCAAGACCGTTAAAGGTGGTAAGAACTTCGGGTTCGCCGCGCTCGTTGTCGTCGGTGATGGCAAGGGCCGTGCCGGGTTCGGCAAGGGCAAGGCCCGCGAGGTGCCTGAAGCCATCCGCAAGGCAACAGAAGAAGCCAAGCGTAATCTCGTTCGCATTCCACTCCGCGAAGGACGGACGCTTCACCATGACGGCCGCGGTCGTTGGGGCGCAGGCAAGGTTGTTCTTCGCGCAGCGCCTCCAGGGACCGGCGTTATCGCTGGTGGCCCAATGCGGGCCGTAATGGAAGTGCTCGGTGTGCAGGACGTTGTTGGCAAATCACTCGGCTCATCCAACCCGTACAACATGGTCCGGGCAACTTTTGACGCGCTGAAAAATCAGGCGAGCCCGCGCTCCGTGGCTTCGAAACGCGGCCTGAAAGTTCAGGACATTGTTAGTCGCCGGACAGATGGTGCGTCCGAAGTCGGCATGGCTGAGACGGCATAAGGTAGAAGGCGAGATCCATGGCCAAGAAAACAGTAACTGTTCGCCAGACAGGCAGCCCCATTCGCCGCAACAATACGCAGCGGGCGACGCTGGTTGGCCTGGGGCTAAATAAAGTAGGTCGCACACGGACGCTGGAAGATACGCCGTCTGTGCGCGGAATGATCAACAAGGTCTCGCACATGGTCGAGATCGTGGAGGAGGGAGCATAGGGACTTTCGGCCCCCAACACTCCCTGACGTGACAGATATGAAACTGAACGAACTCTCTCCCAACGCTGGCTCGACCAGCACACGCAAGCGGATTGGCCGCGGCGTTGGATCCGGAAAAGGCAAGACCGGCGGCCGTGGTGTCAAAGGTCAGAAGTCTCGTTCCGGTGTTGCTCTCAATGGTTTCGAGGGCGGCCAGATGCCAATTTACATGCGCTTGCCGAAGCGTGGCTTCAACAAGCCTAACGCCAAAACATTCACATGGATCAATCTTGGCAAACTCGGTGCCGCTATCGAGGCTGGTAAGCTCGACACCAAAGCCGAGATCACAGAGGCAACTCTTGTCGAAACCGGCGTTGTGCGTCGTGCCAAAGACGGTATTCGTCTTCTTGGCAATGGCGATGCCCCCAAGGGGCTCAACATAACTGTGACCGGTGCTTCGAAAGCTGCCATACAGGCTGTCGAAAAAGCGGGCGGCAAAGTGACGGTTACGGGAGGTAGTGCAGACGACGCAGCGTAATTAGCTGCGCTTATTTCTGCTCTAACTCTTCACAAATCTCATTTCGCCGCCAATCTTGGCGGCGAAATCGTTTTGGAGGATTCGCACGTGGCATCTGCTGCAGAACAAATGGCGCGCAGCGTCAATTTTGAGACCTTCTCTAAAGCGAAGGATCTGCAGAAACGCATTATGTTCACTCTGGGCATTTTGCTGATCTACCGCCTTGGTACGTTCATTCCTGTTCCCGCGATTGATCCCGAACAGTTCCGGATTATTTTTGACCAGCAGGCTGGCGGCCTTCTCGGCCGCTTTGACATGTTCGCTGGCGGTGCCATTGAGCGGATGAGTATCTTTGCGCTGAATGTGATGCCGTACATCACGGCCTCGATCATTATTCAGATGATGGCGACGGCGTCGCCGACGCTCTCACAGCTTAAAAAGGAAGGTGAGGTCGGCCGGCAGCAGATCAACCAGTATACTCGTTATCTCACGGTTGCTTTTGCTCTTGTTCAGTCATTTGGAATTGCGGTTGGTCTGCAAGCAGTCGCGCTCGATGGCATACCTTCGTGGTTTTTCATACTTACCTGTGTTGTCACGCTCACGGGCGGAACGATCTTCCTGATGTGGATGGGCGAGCAGGTTACGGCGCGCGGGATCGGTAACGGTATCTCACTCATAATCTTTGCGGGCATTATCGCAGAAATGCCGACCGCGATTATCAACCTCTTGCGTCAGGCGGGAGAG
>JBCCIW010000274.1:0-4287 GCA_039028055.1 Pseudomonadota bacterium
AAGGTGTTCATGTCACACGGCTTGCTCACGGCGTACCGGTTGGCGGTGAACTCGATCATCTGGATGACGGGACGCTGGCGACAGCGCTTCGATCACGGCGAGAGCTTTAGGTCCGCTGAACCTACTGAATTGTAATTATTCTCTGATCGAAACTGACGATAAATCACGCCCCAGGCTCGGGTCAGTACCTAAGAAAGTCGGAGATTTACGATGACAAAATATGGATTGATATTGATCAGCGCGATTGCAGTTGGTTCAGCTAATGCTGTTGCTCAAGAGCTGAACCAGTTCAACGGGCCCTATGTGGTTGGGGAAATTGGTTATGAAAATGGCAATGCCGGCTTCGACCAATTCATCATTGGCGGTGCGGTCGGCGCGAATATCACCGTTAGCGAGAAGATTTTCATTGGCGGTGATTTTGAAGTTCTGGGTTCCGCCGATGGTGCCGTAGATTTTACCTGGGGTGGCCACGGACAGATAGGTTACATCGTTCAGGAACGACATGCTGTATTCGCGCGTGCTGGTTACCGTGAATTTGAGTTTGATGTGGCTGGCCTATCGGATGGGGATTATTCGCTGGGCGTCGGCAGCCAGTTCGAGCTCTCAGACAATTGGTCGATACGAACAATTGTGGATACGGTCGGGTTCGACACGATAGGCTTCAGAGGAGGTCTAGCTTTTCACTTCTGAGTTCTGTCTTTTAAGCTAGCGATTAAACACTCCACTTAGAACAGTTAGGCGTGTCCGATCCCAGATTGAAGGTGGAGCGGCGTTATTCCCATTATATCGAGAGCCTGTTGCCATTTGCTCTCGTGGCTCCGCGCGAAGACAAGATCCTGGTCAATGTTTGCGACGAGCCAGGCATTCTCTGCAATCTCCTGTTCGATCTGGCCGGGACCCCACCCAGAGTAACCTAATGCAAGTATAGCATTCTCAGGAGGCTTTTCGGATGCGATCGCATGCAGAGCGTCTCTTGTAGCGGTAAGACAGATATTGCCGCCGACCTGCATTGTGGCGCTGTCGCATGAGAAATCGGCGCTGTGTAATACGAACCCGCGATCCTTACCTACCGGTCCGCCATCCAGGACCTGATAGTCTGGTAGACTTACGGTCATTGGAATTTCCAATTGGTCCAGGAGTGTTGGCAGCGTCAAACCTTCTACGGGCTTATTGAGAATAAGCCCCATGGCAAAGTCTTCTGCATGAGCGCAAACCAGAATAACCGACCTTTTGAAACGATCATCGCCAATTTCTGGCGTGGCAATTAGGAATTTGCCCGTAAGATCAATTGAGTTGTCATCCAACATAAAATCATGCTCGCCCAGTCCGGTATTGTGCGCAAGCCTCGAAAAGAAAGTTGATCCCCATGTCAGGATGTTTAGTTTGCCCGGAACACTATCGGAGAACAAACAATGGCTATTCAAATCGGCGATAAGCTGCCTGACGTCACCTTTATGGAAGCGACAGAAAACGGCCCTGAACCTCGGCGCACGGAAGACGTTTTCGCTGGAAAAAAGATTGCACTTTTTGCTGTCCCCGGAGCTTTCACCCCAACATGTTCGGTGAAGCATCTTCCGAGCTTTACCGACCATGCCGATGAGATCAGAGCCAGAGGCGTCGATGATATTGTCTGCACAGCGGTAAATGATGCCTTCGTTATGGGCGAATGGGCCAAATCGGAAAATGCAAACGGAATTCGTATGCTAGCAGATGGAAACGGTGCATTTGCCAAGGCAATAGGGCTTGAGCTGGACGTTTCGGGCTTCGGTATGGGGTCACGTTCTCAGAGGTACTCAATGCTTGTCGAGGACGGTATTGTGAAACAGCTCAACGTGGAAAAAGGACCGGCATTTGAAGTTTCATCCGGGGATTATCTGTTAACTCAGCTCTGACCGTGAAAACAAATTAAACAAAGTATTAAGCGAAGCGGCGCACCAGTATGGTGCGCCGTTTCTTTAAGGTGAGCTTATTGAAAAACATTAAACAGCGCTTACGTCTTATCTATAGAAGAATAGGGGAATACAATTCATGGATGGCGCGATTGCAATATTTATATTGTTCACTGTAGCGGTCATTATACTTGTACAGTCAGTCAAATTTGTGCCGCAAGGTTTCAATTATACTGTGGAAACGTTTGGACGATACAGTAAAACGCTAGGGCCGGGGCCTCATGTGATCATTCCTATCTATCAGAGTATAGGTCGGAAAATGAATATGATGGAAACTGTTCTCGATGTACCTCAGCAGGAAGTAATTACCAAAGATAACGCAATGGTATCTTGTGATGCCGTTGTATTCATTCAAATAATTGACGCTGTTGCTGCTGCGTATGAAGTGAATGACCTCCAGCGCGCGATAACAAATCTCTCGCTTACGAATATCAGAACCGTGGTGGGATCCATGGACCTTGATGAAGTCCTGTCAAACCGCGATGACATCAATGCTCGGTTGCTTTCAGTGATCGACGCCGCGACCAATCCGTGGGGCGTGAAAGTTACGCGTATCGAGATTGCTGACCTAACGCCTCCGGCAGACATTACCGAAGCTATGGCGCGCCAAATGAAAGCTGAACGACTGAAACGGGCAGAAATTCTGACAGCAGAAGGCGAAAAGCAGTCGGCCATTCTAAAAGCGGAGGGTCAAAAGCAATCTCAGATTCTGGAAGCGGAAGGTCGTCGCGAAGCTGCGTTCAGAGATGCTGAGGCCCGCGAGCGAGAGGCTGAAGCAGAGGCCAAGGCTACGTCGATGGTGTCCGATGCAATCGCCAAAGGGGACGTCAATGCGATCAACTACTTCCTTGGACAGCAGTACGTTACAGCTTTTGAGAAACTGGCCGTTTCCAATCAACAGAAAACGGTGATTATCCCCGCTGAATTTTCGTCCATTCTTGGAACCATTGAAGGTGTCAAAGGTCTTACGGATGCTGCGCGCGATGCACGGCCGACAACTTCGGGATCGAGCACCGCAGTGCCTCCTGCGGGACGTCGTGATTAGACCTGGGAGAATTCGTCATGGATGAATTGTTCACACTACTTGGCCAGCTTGAGGCATGGCACTGGATTGCCCTCGGACTTGTCCTTATTGGAATTGAGGTAGCAGCCGGTACATTCGACCTCTTATTTATCGGGTTGGCTGCATTTGCGACAGCGTTGTTTGCAGCGGTCGCACCCGGTTCACTCGCCGATTGGCAAGGCCAGATGTTCTTCTTTGCGGGAACCGCAATAGCTTTGATCGTGCTCAGTCGAACGGTCTTTTCCGATATTCGTAAGCAGTCCAATGATAAGCCGGGACTTAATCAGCGCATGGTTGGGATGATCGGATCACGCGGTGTTGTGACCCAAGGTTTCTCCGCAGGATCTGGTCGCGTAAAAATTGGCGATACAGAATGGTCCGCTCAAACTTCCGACGGCAGCGATGTTGACGTGGGAACCACCATTGTCGTTGAGGGGGCGGAGCTGACCGTTCTGAGGGTTAAGCCTGTCTAGCTAGAACAGATCACCTTGATCCGCCTTCTTGGTTCGCGTCTGGCCATCACCAGAAGACTTGTTGGTCGCAACAACGCCACTTGGTGTGCTTTCGACATTAGCTCGGACATCTCCATCCTCGAATGACAACGTAACGTCGTTTAAGGTTCGGGCCTTTCGAGCGGCGCGTACAATCGATCCATCGGCGCCCCTAACGACTGCAAAACCTCGCTTGAGTGTCGCCTGGTATGACAGCGTTTCGAGTAGTTTGCCCTTGGCACGAAGTTGATCAGAGAGACGCGTGTGTAGCCTGTCGAGTGCCGGTCGGGCTCTTATGGATATGTCTCGCAGTCTTTCTCTTCGACGTCTAAGGTCAAGCGGTAGGGCATCAGGTCTAAGACGAGCTGACACTTTCGTCAGCTCTAACGCTTTCCGATCGACAGTTGCTTGCAGCCCCCGTTTGAGACCACCTTCTGCGTAGTCAAAGCGCTGTCTTTTGGGAGTGAGGATTGCTTCCACTCTTGGGAGACGAGCGACACGTAATCGATCCCTGAGATTTGATACACGAGTGAGTAATGATCGGCGAAGTCGACTGCCATATTCGTCCGTAGAGCTGAGGAGCTCGGATCGAACAGGAACAGCAATCTCGGCCGCTCCTGTGGGCGTTGGCGCTCGCGCGTCGGAGACGTAGTCAATGAGTGTTGTATCGGTCTCATGGCCAACTGCAGAGATCAAAGGTATCTCGCTCTCAAAGGCAGCTCTGACGACGCTTTCTTCGTTAAATGGCCATAAGTCTTCGATCGATCCGCCGCCACGACCGACG
>JBCCIW010000275.1:0-4266 GCA_039028055.1 Pseudomonadota bacterium
CGTGTGCCATATGCGCAGCGCATCACAGGCCAGCGGACGGAGTCGCCGCATGATTATCGGACGTTTGAGGGGTACGATTGCTGCGACGGGTGCCGATACGATTCTGATCGATGTCAACGGCGTTGGTTATGTCGCCCAGGCGGGGGGTAGACTGCTTTCTAAAGTCAGCCCCGGCGAAGAGGCCGAGCTGCATATCGAGACAAAAGTGACGGAAAATTCCATCACCATGTATGCCTTTGCCACCGATGATGAGCGGGCCTGGTTTGTCCGGCTGCAGGATGTTCATGGGGTGGCGGGCAAGGCCGCCATGGCCATCCTCGATGCCATCTCGCCAGCTGAGTTGATGGATGCGATTGCTCTTGGAGATATCGCGACTGTTCAGCGCGCCAAGGGCGTTGGCAAGAAGCTGGCCGAGCGCGTGGTTGGAGAACTTGCGGGGAAGCCACCGCCGATGGGCCGGTTTGGATCTTTCAGTGTCGATGCTGCTGCGAGCGCACAGGCCATGCAGGCTGCAACTTCGGGCGCAAGAGGGGAAGCCGTGTCGGCGCTTGTTAACCTCGGATATGCCCAGGCCGAGGCGGCACGAGCTGTTGCGACGGCGGCGAAAGCTAGCGGTGATGAGGACACTGGAGCGCTGATCAAGGCCGCCCTCAAGGAGATGGCGGGATGAGCCGGGACGGCACGGCAACCGACCCCGAGCGCTCCTCTGCTGATGCGCTGGACCGGGCGCTAAGGCCGCAGACCTTTGTCGATTATGTCGGCCAGGCCAAGGCGAAGGACAATCTGAAGGTCTATGTGGAGGCTGCGAGGAAGCGCGGCGAAGCTTTGGACCACGTGCTCCTGTTCGGCCCGCCGGGACTCGGCAAAACGACACTCGCCCAGATCCTCGCCCGCGAGGCCGGCGTCGGCTTTCGATCGACGTCGGGGCCTGTTATCGCCAAGGCGGGTGATCTCGCCGCTATCCTCACAAATCTTGAGCCCAATGATGTCCTGTTCATCGATGAGATCCACCGCCTGCCTGCGGCGGTTGAAGAAATCCTCTATCCGGCCATGGAAGACTACAAGCTCGACATTGTCATCGGGGAGGGCCCATCGGCCCGGTCTGTTCAGTTAGAGCTGTCACCTTTTACCCTAGTTGGCGCAACCACGCGGGCTGGGCTTCTCGCGACGCCATTGCGGGATCGATTCGGGATTCCAATTCGTCTGCAGTTCTATTCACCTGAAGAGCTTTCTCGCATTGTCCTCGCGGCTGCGCGGAAGCTCGGGGCGTCGATCTCTGAAGACGGTGCTACGGAAATCGCCGGTCGTGCCCGGGGCACACCGCGTATTGCCGTGCGTTTGTTGCGGCGAGTGCGGGACTTTGCGGAGGCTGAGGGCAGCCAGATTGATCGGGCCGCAGCGCGAAAAGCGCTGGCGCGATTGGAGGTCGACGAATCCGGGCTCGATGCGCTCGACCGGCGCTATCTCGAGGCTCTGGTGACAACCTATGCAGGCGGTCCCGTGGGCGTTGATACCCTGGCGGCGGCGCTGTCGGAGGCTCGGGACGCTGTTGAAGAGGTCATTGAGCCTTTCTTGATGCAAAAAGGCTATGTCGCCCGCACGCCGCGGGGGCGGGTTGCCGCGCCTCTGGCCTACGAAAAACTTGGTCTTAAGACGCCGGAACAGGTGCAGGCCGGCTTGTTTTCGAACGATGATTGACGTTTACGTTAGGTCCGCCGCGAATTAGGTCAGTTTGCCCAAGCTGTAAGCAGTTTCATCACAAAGCTGTGCATTCCTTAGCGTCATGTGCGTCGTCGCCTTGAACCTACCAACTCGGAGTGTATTTGCTGCGGTGCAACATGGATTTGCTGCAGGGCAATAGACCTTGGCCAAGAGCCGTATAACAGCAGCAAACATGGGCGGGAGGAGTTTCTTGCTGGGTCTCGGCTCAGCGCTAACTCTGAGGTAATACAATGAAAAAACTAGTTTTCTCCCTAACAGCCGTATGTGTAGCTTTTTCACCGGTCGCCATTGCCGACGAGAGTGAAGAAGTGTCCGTAACTATCGAATACGATATGGCTCTGCTGGACAGTGATTCAGGTGCAGAGGTGCTGCTCGCTTCCATTGAAGATCAGGCTCGGGCAGCATGTCGCCAGCCAAGCAAGAGCTACTTTGCAGGCAGCATTGATTCAGTCTGTGTCGAAGAGGTCATGAGCCTCGCGGCCCTCAAGATCAGCGAAGAGCGCGCCAAGGCAGGACAATCTGTTCCGCGCGACTTTGCGGCTCTGGCACAGGATCGCGCCGCGCAGTAAGCGGACTGCTTTTCAAATTCAGAATAGCAAACTGCCCCGGTGATCGCCGGGGCAGTTTTTTTGACTTGATCTATTCACGAACTCCGGTGTTTCTGCAGGCGTCAAGAGAAGGTGCGCGATGGCGGAATCAGATCGGACCGGCCCACTTACGAATATTCGGGTTATCGAACTCGGTCAGCTAATTGCCGGCCCATTTTGCGGACAATTGCTCGCCGACATGGGGGCGGATGTCATCAAAGTTGAGCCCCCAGGCGTTGGCGATCCCATACGCTCATGGGGGCGCGAAGGCTTCCCATTGTGGTGGAAAGTCTGTGGGCGAAACAAACGTTGTGTGACTGCAAATCTACGCGTTGAAGATGGGCAGGACCTGGTCCGGCGTCTGGTTGATCACGCTGATATCCTGATCGAGAATTTCAGGCCCGGTACTGTTGAGCGGTGGGGGCTCGGATACGATGCGCTATCTGCAATAAATCCAAAGCTGATCATGGTGCGCGTGTCTGGTTATGGGCAAACTGGTCCGTATGCGCACAAGCCGGGCTACGCCTCTGTCGGTGAGGCTATGGGCGGTATGCGTCATCTTTGTGGTGAACCGGACCGTCCCGCGAGCCGGGCGGGATTGTCGATTGGAGATACTCTCGCGGCGACCTATGCTTGTAATGGCGCGCTGGCCGCCCTGCATGCTCGGGAACATACGGGGCGGGGGCAGATTATTGACGCGTCGATCTTCGAGTCTGTGCTGAATGTGATGGAGGCAACGATTCCGGAGTATGCGATTGAAGGGTATATTCGCGGCCGGTCTGGGTCGAAGCTGCCCAATATCGCTCCTTCCAATGTTTATGCCTGCAAGGATGGCGATTACATTATCGCGGCCAATCAGGATACGATCTTCAAGCGCCTTGCCGAGGCGATGGGGCAACCAGAACTTGCCGATGATGCGCGGTATGCGACCCACGTAGCGAGGGGCGCGAACCAGGATGAACTAGATAGTCGAATAAACGACTGGACACGGACAAAAACGGTTTCGGAATTGGAGGCCTTGATGGATGAACATGCTGTGCCGTCTGGAAAGATTTATCGCGCTCCCGATATGCTCGAGGATCCGCACTACGAGGCCCGTGAGGCGATCGTTGAGGTTGAGGACAAGACCTGGGGCAAGGTCGCGATGCAGAACACGTTTCCCAGGTTTTCCGACACTCAAGGCCAGGTTCGTTGGTCTGGACCTGATCTTGGGCAACATAATCGGGACGTATTTGGTGCCCTTCTGGGGCTCGATGACGATGAGCTCTCGCGCCTCGCGGAGGCGGGTGTGATCTAGGTGATCCGCTGAAGAACCGTCGACAGGCTCGTCTGAGTTGAAAGCCGTTTCGCAAAGAACACCGCAATAAAGACGACGGTAAATACGAGCACCGCGGTCGGTGCCGGTGCGCTGTCCAGAAAAAAGCTCAGATAGACGCCTGCGAATAATGAGAAAACGCATACCAGCATGCTGACGATCATCATCTGCGTGAAAGTTCTTGTGATCAGAAACGCGATCGCTCCCGGCGCGATCAGAAGCCCGATCGCCAGAATCAATCCTGTCGCAGAGAGTGTCGCCACAATGGTCAATGAGAGTGCGGACAACAGTCCGTAGTGGAGCGTGTTGACGCGAACGCCAACGAGTTGGGCTTGAGCTGGATCGAAGCTCTGAAATCTCAGATCCCGCCAGAACAAAAGTAGGCCCACGCACACAGCAACGCCGATTACTCCTGATGTCCAAAGCTCATGGGTCTCAACGCCCAAGAGATTGCCGAACAATATGTGGTCGAGGTGCACGTCCGTTTCTATTGCTGTGTAAAGGACGATCCCGAGGCCAAACATCCCGGAGAAGACGACCCCCATCGCGGTGTCGGGCTTGATGCGGCTGTTCGCTGAAATAAAGCCTGATGCGATGGCGCAAAACATGGCCGCAATGAATGCCCCAATCAGAAGCGGAAAG
>JBCCIW010000276.1:0-4266 GCA_039028055.1 Pseudomonadota bacterium
ACGGTTTGTCGTTTCCACCGAAGCTGTGATCCATCACGAGATCGCCATTGCTGTGCACGGCGGGCTGATTCTGATGCTGAGCTGGGGCGCGCCAAATGCAATCGCAGCGGTCACGTTCCTACTGTTATGGGCCATGCGACTGAGCTCGAAATTCATCGTTTTTCTCGGTGCGCCGAACATCTCCGATCACATGCTGCCGCCCCACCTGCGATACCTGTCGACATATTTCAACAAGACACAGGCAACGGCCCTCTTTCCAGTTCTCATTGTATTGGTCACCGGCGTCGCGCTCGCATTCGGGTATCTCGGCCTGACTGCCCCGATCGGTAGTTTCACGGCGATCGGATATCTTCTGCTCGCAACGCTGGCGAGCCTCGCTGTCATCGAACATCTCGCTCTCGTCCTGCCGGTACCCGACGCGGTACTGTGGGCGTGGGCAATACATAAACAATCAAAAACGGATGCGGGTCCCCCGCCTCGCAACCGTCCTGGCTATGGGAGGACATAATGGACTATGAACAGTTCTTTGCTGAGGAGCTAAACGCCCTCAAGGATGAAGGGAACTATCGAATCTTCGCCGATATCGAAAGAAAGGCAGGATTCTTTCCAGCAGCTCGCAACCACGGAAATATCGGTCCCCAGGACGTTACAGTCTGGTGTTCAAACGATTATCTCGGGATGGGACAGCACCCCACCGTTATTGAGGCAATGCACGAGGCGATCGACAAGTGTGGGGCCGGGGCCGGTGGAACACGCAATATTTCCGGGACCAACCATTATCATGTGATGCTTGAGCGGGAGCTCGCCGATCTCCACGGCAAAGAGGCCGCGCTGATTTTCACATCCGGTTATGTTTCCAACTGGGCGTCTCTCGGCACGCTAGCCGCGCGCCTCCCGAACTGCGTGGTCATCTCGGATGAACTCAATCATGCTTCAATGATCGAAGGCATTCGCCACAGCCGCGCTGAGAAAATGATCTTCAAGCATAATGATCCGCGCGATCTGGAAAGAAAATTGCGGGATATAGATCCGGACCGACCGAAGCTCGTTGCTTTTGAATCCGTGTACTCCATGGACGGTGATATCGCACCCATCAAAGAGTTCTGCGATGTCGCTGACAATTACAATGCCATGACTTATCTCGATGAGGTTCATGCCGTTGGACTCTATGGCCCGCGCGGCGGCGGCGTTGCCGAACGGGAAGGTCTCATGGATCGTTTGACAGTGATCGAAGGCACCCTCGGCAAAGCTTTTGGCGTCCTCGGCGGTTACATCGCCGCGTCGAAATCCCTTTGCGATTATATCCGCAGCTTTGCATCGGGCTTCATCTTCACGACAGCATTGCCGCCAGCCGTGGCCGCTGGTGCGCTTGCTAGCATTCAGCATCTGAAAACCAGCGACATGGAAAGGATGCGGCAGCGGCGTCAGGTGAAAATGGTGCGGGAGAGACTTCGCGGCATTGGTATTCCGACACTCGAGAATCCAAGCCACATTGTGCCGGTTATGGTTCGGGATCCGGTCAAGTGCCGGATGATAAGTGACTGGCTAATGGAAAATCACGGAATCTATGTTCAGCCGATCAACTATCCTACGGTTCCAAAAGGCACAGAACGCTTACGAATCACACCGTCCCCTGTTCATTCAGATGAGGATGTCGATCGTCTCGTATTTGCCTTGTCGGACATCTGGTCTCGTTGCGAGCTTGCCCGAGCAGATATGCTGGTCACAGCGTCTGGCACCAACGGATAGCAAAAGACGTCCCCGGTCCGCTGGCTCTACCTTTTCAGGGTGTCCAGCGGACGCTGAACACACCACGGTCCCGTCGCTTTTGCGCCGCAAGTTCTGGAATATCCAAACGTACCGGACGTGTTTTCCTGCCGTCCGCTTCCTCATCAAGTTTCGCGAGTGCCATCAACAGGCGTTCATGATGCAACCTATCGGCTTCAACACGTATATCGAACGGATGTTCGATGATCGGCGAAATGCTCGGATTTGTATTGATTTCGTAGGTTTCCAGTTGGCCATCGACCATCGAGAAATCAGCCCGGCCAAATTCGATATTAGCAGCGCGGAACACCGGCAGCATTTGCTCGGCAAATTCATTGGTGTCTACAATCTCGTATTCTTCTTTGTAGAGACATTCTCCGGCGATGCCTTCAGCACCGAACTTTGCGTGCCAGGTCGCGTCATGGACCGCCATGCCCGTAACGATCTGGTCGCCGATTACAAATGCCGAAAGTTTCCGAAACACATTGCTCGCAATAGGCTCGGCGCAATATTCCACGAACATCAGATCATGCAGATTAATCCCGTCATCAAGCGCCCTAGTCAAAGCCTCACGCGCTTCAGCTTCACTGCCAAGAAGATCGGTTAATGTGCCGCGGTGCCCCGCTTTTGTTCTGAGGAAAACTGGAAACCTGTCCGGAAGCGGATCGATTGCCGCATCCCAGACATGGAAACTGTTCAGGCCTTCGCGCTGCAGTTTGCGAAGCAGAGAAAAGCGCTGCAATGCCCGCGCCGGATCGTTCAGCACACGGCACCCATTGGCGCTCAATTGCCGATGAACCTTGGCAGCGAGGTCGAGCTCCCAGAAGTTCAACCGATCAAAATCGCAGAATATATAGGTGGCCTTACGGAAGCGATCTAATTTAAACAGACGGTTGTACGATATGATCTGAATTTCTGGCGCGCCACGTAACGCTTTCAAGGGTCGCAACGCGTATTTATGGTGAGCTGACGTTACAAAAATGATCATGACGAAACGACCTCGCACTCAAACCGTAACCGCTGGATGATGCTCATCCGACTGGGTTTGATTCTTGAACCAGTTTATCGCTATCAGGATATGCTGCCATCGCTGGCTGACTAAGAGCAGCGCGCCGTAGATGACAACTCCCGTAACGGTGATCAGGGTAATAGAAACCATCGAGGTCAAATGATCCGTCAGCGCAAGCGCAACAAGCCACGCTACCGCGGCCATAATGCTGGCAGCTGCGAGCGCGGGTAGCCCGACGCTGATCTGTCGCCAGAGGCCATAGCCACAGATTCGACCGACATGATCGGCGGATATGGGCCATGTAGCGAACACACGTATCGCCACTGCGACAACAGCCCCCACGACTCCGAACCAGATAATGAGAGGCGACAAGGCGATCTGTAATGCCACGCCGATCAAAAGGATTGTAACCGGTGCCCTGCTGTTCCCAAACCCTCGAAGAATCGCGATGTTCAAATCGCCGGACGCATTGCGAAGCCCGATCAGAAGGGCGAGCTGCGCCGGTAGCACAACGTCTTGCCATGCGTCCCCGAAAACAAAGGGCAGCGCTATGGGTGCAAGTACAATCGCACCGAGCGTCATCGGATAAATGAGTGATGTCGTGAGCATGAACAGGCGATGAAGCAAGGCGTGCACATCATCCTTCGAGGATTGCATACGGGCAACGGTGTTCATGGCAACCTCGGCGATCGGGCTGATGATCACACCGGACAAGGCGCTGCTCATCTTCATCGCCAGATCGAACAGTCCGACAGCGCGCTCACCTGCCACAAAGGCAAGTATGCCACGGGGAATAGCATCATCGAGAAAACCAAGGAGGTTTGTCAGGATCGTATCCCGGTTGAACTGCGCCAAGTCGCGGATGTGGCGACGGGTGAAGTAGAGCCCCGGCCTCCAGGACACCATCGCCCACACGGCCAGCGTGCCAAGGCTCGTGCCCGTCAGGATACTGGCGACGAGGCTCCAGATACCAAATCCCGATATGGCGAGCGCGAGGGCAACACAGGACGAGATAAGTCCAACAGCCACATTCAACGCCGCAATTTTGTGGTTCTGCAGGTCCCGCTCCAGCAGGGCGCGTGGCAATGCGCCGAACGAACTGATCAGGGCCGCCAGCGCAAGCAGCGGCAGAACATTCGCAAGTGTCGATGAGCCGAAGAGCTGTCCCAGCGGTTGCGCTGACGCCGCGATTATTCCCGAAAAGACCAGACAGAGAAACGTATTGAGCCAGAACGTCCCGTTGAGGTGCCCCTCTTCCAATTCGCTTCTCTGCTGAACGCTCTCCGTAAGGGCACCGCCAACGAAGGTGGACACCGCGCCGAAGAACATTCCCGCAATCGCGATTGTGCCGAAGACTTCCGGCCCCAACATCCGCATCAGGAGCAAGTAGGACACGGCTCCCATTACGCCAGATATCCAGCTGTCAGCGACGATCCATACGACGCTCTTTATGGACCGTGCGAGGACATTCATCAGGAGGCGGCCTGCAG
>JBCCIW010000277.1:0-4230 GCA_039028055.1 Pseudomonadota bacterium
CGTATTAACCCCGGATCCCCGTTCTCCTTACTAACCCCAATTAAATGGGGTGAGCTAAGGGGGGCATCAAACGGGGCAATTTCGAGGTCGTGAGAGACCGGCTAGCGATTGCCAAAATGGACGAAGAGCCTTGGCTGTGCAGGTAGTCTGCAGCTATCCTTTCTCAGCCAAGATTTCCCTGAAAACAGGGAATTTACAGGGAAAAATCTTCAGTTTTCGCGATTTGGCGGTTTCGTTCGGCGGTATCGCCCCTGCATTTCAGGGGCTTCGGTGTCATTTCCCTAACCGTTCAAACAGGGAAATTACCCGGATGATGCAGGGAAATGAAATATGGGAGCAGGGATGCCTTAGCACTTCTTATCATTGCGTCTCTTCAAGGGCCGCGATGATCCTGGAAAGGTCTGAGTGGATTTCTTTGATTTCCAAAGCTAACCCATAGTTATCTCGCTGGGACAGCCTCAACACCGCAATACAAACCTCCTCTGAGTGGCGCATCAAATCAACCAAGTGCTCGCCTGCAGGGCCGTGGGAACCAGTAAGCCAATTCTTTGCAGTGCGCTCCGAAACACCTGTCCATCTCATTGCCGTTTTGATTGCCCGATGCGATCCGCCTAGTTCTCGTTTCAGCGCGGCCGCAATAGCCGTCTGGTATGTTAGTCGATCGATCTTCCGTTCGTCGTCATCTGGAAAAGTCTTGCCCATCTTAGGAAACATTTTTCCGAACCTCCGCGTCTATGCTTCGGCCCCATGGAATCACAGGCATTCCCACCAATTTGGCGAAGGCGAACAATGAAAGGCTCGGTGTTTGAGCTGGAGGGACGTACATGACCAGCACGCAAAGACTCCCGAGGGAGCACCGCCACGGCGAGCCGCTCAATACGTCCGAATGTCGACTGAGCACCAACGCTATTCGACCGAGAACCAATCTGACGCGATCAAGCACTACGCAGAACAACGCGGCATCGAGATTATCCGCACCTACTCTGACGAAGGTAAGAGTGGCCTAAGAATACAGGGCAGGGATGGGCTCAAGCAGCTCATCGATGACATTCAATCTGGCAAAGCGGATTTCGAAGCGGTGCTTGTTTATGACATCAGCCGCTGGGGCCGGTTTCAGGACGCGGACGAGAGCGCGTACTACGAATACATCTGCAAACGTGCCGGCATCTCCGTCATCTATTGCGCTGAACAATTCGAAAACGATGGCAGCCCGGTCTCCACCATCGTCAAAGGCGTCAAACGCGCCATGGCGGGAGAATACAGCCGCGAGCTTTCTCAGAAAGTCTTCACCGGGCAATGCCGACTGATTGAGCTCGGCTATCGTCAGGGTGGTCCGCCCGGCTTCGGCTTGAGGCGCATGCTCATAGACGAGCGCGGGGTCGCGAAAGGCGTCCTTGAGCGTGGTGAGCACAAGAGTATTCAGACAGATCGTGTCACTCTGGTTCCGGGGCCGGACGAAGAAATCGCGATTGTGCGAGAGATCTTTCTGGCTTTTGTCGAAGACGGTAAATCTGAGACAGAAATTGCCGAGGCTCTGAACGCCCGCGGGATTCTGACAGACCTGGGCCGAGCATGGACCCGCGGGACCGTGCATCAAATCCTCATCAACGAGAAATACATTGGGAACAACGTCTGGAACCGTAGCTCCTTTAAACTGAAAAAACGGCGTGTCCGGAATGATCCCGAAACATGGGTTCGGGCTGAGGGTGTTTTTGAAGGGATCGTTGATCCTGATCTGTTCGCCGCCGCCAGCGCCGTTATCAGTGCGCGATCAAATAAGCTCACCGACGACGAAATGCTCGAAGGTTTGAAGGAGGTTTTCGAGGCCGCGGGCTTTCTGTCTGGTCTCGTCATAGATGAGGCTGAAACGCTGCCATCGAGCAGCGCGTATCGATCACGGTTTGGTAGCCTGCTGCGCGCCTATCGGCTTGTCGGCTTCAAGCCGGACCGAGACTACAGATACATCGAAATCAATAGACGCTTGCGCGAGCTTCATCCGGATATTGTTGCCCAAACAATAGCGGGAATCGAAGCTTCGGGCGGCATAGTAGAACGACACCCCAGAACTGACTTGCTCACTATCAATAGTGAATTCACGGCATCCCTTGTCATCGTCCGGTGCACCGAAACGAATGCAGGATCGCTACGGTGGAACATCCGCTTTGACACGAGCCTTAAACCCGACATCACCATCGCAGTACGCATGGATCGTCTAAACCAGAAGCCGCTGGACTATTACCTTCTGCCGAGCCTCGACATGACTCTCCCCCGTATCCGCCTGGCTGAACACAATGGCTTTTCGCTAGATGCTTATCGCTTCGAAACACTGGACCCCTTGTTCGACATGGCAGTCCATGTCCCAGTTCCGGAGGTGGCCTGATGGCAGACCTGCACCGTCAAACAGCTGAGTTGATCCCGATGGATCGCATCACCGTGGTGAACCCGCGCATCAGAAATAGAAAATCCTTTAGAGAGATCGTCGACAACATCGCGGAGCTTGGGTTGAAGCGACCGATCACCGTTGCAGCGCGTACCAGTGAGGATGGCTTAAGCTACGATCTGGTTTGCGGGCAGGGGCGACTAGAGGCCTTTCAGGAACTTGGACAAACAGAAATCCCGGCGATCGTCATCGAGGCCAGCAGCGAAGACTGTTTGGTGATGAGTCTCGTTGAAAACCTCGCGCGCCGACAGCATCGTGCCCTAGACCTATTGCGCGATATCAAAGGTTTGAAGGAACGGGGGTACACGGGCCCCGAGATTGCGCGCAAAACCCAACTGTCTCTCAAATATGTCCGGGGCATTCTCAGGCTGCTTGAAAGTGGCGAGCATAGATTGCTGCGGGCCGTCGAAAGCGGAAAGCTTCCAGTCAGCGTTGCGGTCGAGATCGCAGAGGCAAAAGACACGGAAGTTCAGGATGTGCTGCGTCAGGCCTACGAGAACAACCAGCTGCGCGGTGGGCGATTGATGGCCGCAAAACGACTTGTCGAGGCGCGTCAGCAATACGGGAAAGGCCGACCAAGCGCGGACCAGAAGAGGAGGCGTTCGCTTTCGGTCGAAAGCTTGATCCGAACCTATCAGAACGATGTTGAGAAGAAGCAGGTCTTGCTGCGGAAAGCGACGGCGACACGAAACGAATTGATGTTCATTACCGAAGCCCTGCACAAACTCCTGAATGACGAAAACTTCGTCACCCTTCTCAGGGCCGAAGGGTTGGCGACGATACCGAAGAACCTTACTGACCGCCTGGCCGCTCGAACTGGAGACCTCTGATGGCGCGATCCGGACGCTCCAAATCTATCAACATGGCGTTTGAGAAAGACCTCATTCAGCTGCCGCTCGAGCAGGTCTGCCCGCTGTACGCCATTCGGAAAGAAACAAAGGATACAGTAAAATACCGCCAGGTCGTTACTTCCATCAAAGAAGTCGGGCTTGTCGAGCCGCTTGTCGTCGTGCGCGACCAAGCCGACCCGGAGAAGTACATGTTGCTCGATGGGCACGTACGCCTCGCGATCCTCGCGGATCTCGGTGAGCAGAGTGTGCCGTGTCAGGTTTCGACTGACGACGAGGCTTTCACCTACAACAAGCGCATCAGCCGACTTGCAACCATCCAAGAGCATAAGATGATCCTGAAGGCGCTGGAGCGCGGCGTGCCAGAGGAGCGACTGGCGCGCGCACTCAACGTCAATGTCAAATCCCTGCAGGACAAAAAGCGGTTGCTGGACGGTATCTGCCCGGAGGCAGCTGAGCTTCTCAAGGATAAGCAGGTCGCGCTGACCGGGTTCCAAGTCCTGAAGAAAATGAAACCGATGCGGCAGATCGAGGCCGCAGAGCTGATGGTCGCCATGAACAAGTACACGGTGAACTACGTTCGTTCGATCCTCGCTGCGACGCCTGCGAGCCAGCTGAAAGATCCGGAGAAGCCGAAGGCGGTAAAGGGGATTTCCCGGCAGCAACTGGAGCTGATGGAACGGGAATCCGCAAACCTGGAGCGAGAGTTACGGCTTGTCGAGGACACCTATGGGAGTGATCACCTCGCTCTGGTTCTGGCGCGCGGCTACGTTTCCAAACTTATCACGAACGCCCGCGTCACGCGGTACCTCGAGATGTATCATCCCGAGTTTTTGCCTGAGTTTGAAAAGATCACGGAGACAGAGGCACTGGCCTCCTGATCCAAGCGGTTCGGTCAATTTCGGCTGGGCTGTGAAAGGGG
The DNA here is from genome assembly GCA_039028055.1 of Pseudomonadota bacterium. Lineage (GTDB taxonomy): Bacteria > Pseudomonadota > Alphaproteobacteria > Caulobacterales > Hyphomonadaceae > CALLCD01. The sequence continues at coordinate 4,211 of JBCCIW010000277.1, forward strand.
ACCCGGACCCATTGAAGCGC
>JBCCIW010000278.1:0-4200 GCA_039028055.1 Pseudomonadota bacterium
CGGCGCTATCGTATCCGAAAGTCCATTGGGGCATCGCGCAACCGCGAAGGATTTTCCCCGTCGTAACAGGCTCATAACCGGCTTGGCGCTCGGGACCGTCGTGATCGAAGCCGCTGAACGTTCAGGATCCCTCATCTCTGCGCGCACGGCTGGAGAGCAGGGTCGCGAAGTCATGGCTGTACCGGGTTCACCCCTCGATCCCCGCGCAGCGGGAACCAATCGTCTCATTCAGCAAGGTGCCGCCCTCGTCAGATCAGGCGAAGATGTGTTGGATGTCATTAACAGCCTCGGTCAGACGCGCCTTGAAATGGCACCAGGCCCACTTTTCGAAAATCAGTCAGAAGACGGGGCGAGCTTGCCACCAGATCAGGTCTCGGCTGTTCGAGAAGCGCTCTCGCCCAACCCTATGTCGATCGACGAAATCGCCCGCGCGGCTGGCGTTGGCGCAGCACGATGTGCCGCGATTCTAATGGAACTGGAGCTCGCAGGCCACGCGACCACACTGCCTGGCGGCCTTGCATCGAGCGGCGCGTCCTGACCCGTAGGGCTGAAAAATCATGGGTGGACTGACGAGTACCGCTGGACGGCGATAGCCGCTGCATTTATTCAGGGTTTTGTAAGTGTGCAGGCGCGGGACATCGCCAGAAAGCGAGAGGACATAGGATCGTGGCCAATTGGGCAACAGGCCTATTCGGCACCCTTCTGGTGTGCTCTGCGGCGAACATTGCATACGCGCAAGAGGAGACAATCGATCAGGTTGTCCTGGAAGCGGATTCCATTGCCGAAGAAGACGATGGAAATCTCGTTATCGCCACTGGCAACGTCGAAGCGACCTATTCGGGACGCATACTCCGCGCCGACAGACTGGTTTATGACAAACGCACCGGAAAAGTACGCGCCTCGGGAAACGTCGCGATCCTTGACGAGGACGGAACGCAGAATTTTGCCGATGAAGTCGAGGTAAACGACCGACTGGAAGACGGTTATGCCGTTGGATTCTCGGTCAGATTGCCCGATGGGGGAGTTGCGACATCGAACTCCGCTGTTCGCCAGTCAGACGGCATAAATGCGCTGGATCAGGCGATCTTTACAGCCTGTGACGTCTGCGAGGAAACAGGCACACGTCCAACATGGGCGCTCCGCGCCAGACGGGCCGTACTCGACCAGAACAATGACATCATTTCCTATCGCGATGCGGTTCTCGAAATCGCCGGTGTTCCAGTATTTTACCTGCCTTACTTTTTCCATCCAGATCCAACATCGGGGCGAAGGTCGGGGCTGCTTTTCCCTCGTGTTGGTGCATCTGGTAGGCTGGGGGCTGTGTATGGCCAACCCTACTATCAGGTCATTTCTCCCTCATCGGATGTAACGATAACGCCGACCGTATTCACGGAGGTTCGCCCCCTCCTGGAAGCCGAATATCGAAAAAGATTCTGGTCGGGTGAACTTAACGTTCAAGGATCGATTACCTACGAACAGGACTTCGACAATGATGGTGAACGCTTCGGGGAAGAGAAGGTCCGAGGGCATGTCTTCGGGCGCGGCCTGTTTCAGATCGACAACACCTTCGAATGGGGTTTCGGCGTAGAAAGAGCGAGCGACGATCTATTCACGCGGCGATATTCTATCGACGGAGAAGATGTGCGCAGAGGCCTTTATGATGGCCAGCCACGGACCTTGCTCACGCAAGTATTTGGTGTCGCTCAGACAGAGAATTTCTATGGCGACATCGCAATTCTTGAATTTCAGGATTTGAGAGCCGCAAGTCCATTCCTGGAGCAACCTCCTCTCACGACACCGGTGTTGTTCTCTGAGCAGCTATTCGATCTCGGCCGCTTTGGCCGTAGCAGCGTCCAGTTGTCTTCAGCTATACTGTCGCGAGACGGAAGCGCCGGCGCATTCCCATCGGTGAATCCGGACAGCCGTCGCATTTCCGTAGGTGCCGAGTGGGCCGTAACGCGGGTTTTACCAGGCGGTTTCGTTGTCGAGCCGTTCGCGGATGCACGCGGCGACTACTACAATCTGGATGAAGACGCGACCGGCGATCAAAACGTAGGAAGGTTCGTTGGATCTGTCGGCACAAAGCTCTCATGGCCGCTCGCAAGGCCGGGAAAAAACGTTGATCTCATTGTAACACCGACAATTCTCGGAGCGTGGGGCCTATCAAATGCCAATGACATAGATATCCCAATTGAGGACAGCCAACTCGTCGAATTTGACGAGACACGCCTGTTCGATTCCAATGGGTTCGGAAATTTTGATCTTTATGAGGGTGATGGTCGCATTTCTGTAGGCATAGCGGGGACAGCCAAGTTTAAAAGTGGACCAACAATACAGGCGATTGCCGGACGTCGGTGGCGAACAACGGCGGATGACGTTTTCGATGTCAGCACAAACCTCGATGGCACGTCTTCGGACTGGGTTACCGGCCTGTCATTTGATTTTGGTCGCGTTCTTCAAGCCAATACCCGCCTGCGCCTGGATGAAGATGACTTTTCTTTCAATAGGGTAGACGCGCGGGTTTCAACCCAATTGTGGAGATTTAATGGGACTGCTCGATACTTCAGGGTCGACGAAGATATCCGGCCCAATTTGGACGTGCCGGACGAAGGGATAGATCTAAGCACCCAGTTCCAAGTAACGAAAAACTGGGCATTGACTTATGGCCAATTGCGCGATTTCACCGAGCGCAACGACCTGCGCAGATCAATCGGCTTCATTTACAGCGACAACTGTTCGCGATTTGAGATAGCGTATGTCAGAACGGAATCGATTGACAGAACACTCGGGCCGAATGACTCGGTATTCTTCAGATTCACCCTGAAATCACTTGGCGAATTTGGTGGGAACACGCAGCGCGCTCAACAATAATTGAACGCGTAGTCTACGGTTTCTGTTTTGCAAGATTGCACTTCCAGAACGAATTTGTCAGAATCCAGCTCAAACGTCGTTTAAGTAGTATTTGCCAATGATATTGCCCGCATCCAGAGCACTTCTCGCTGCCAGCTTTCTGTCCTCAATGCTGGTCGCCACGGCGTCAGCGCAGCAAGCAACTGAAGACGACATGCTTCAGCTTGAGGGCGTTGCGGTCGTTGTGAATGACGAGCCAATCTCATTTTTTGATGTGCGCCAACGGGCGCGCATGCTGATGATGACCTTGGGGGCAGAGCCAACAGCTGAGGCTCAGCAGCAACTGCTCGGAACAGCTCAGGAGCAGCTTATTGAAGAACGGCTACAACTGCAGGCAGCCGCGGAATTCGAACTCGAAATAAGTGAGCGGGAAATCAGTGGTGCCGTATCGGATATCGCGCAGCAAGCAGGTGTGGATCGTGATACGCTATATGACCAGTTCGTAGCCAACGGTATCAGCCCAATAACTCTGGAAGAACAGATGCGCGCTGATATATCCTGGCGGCGCATAATGCAGGGGCGCTACGGATCGCGGATCCGTATTTCAGGAAATCAGATCGACGACCAGATCGATCGACTGCGCAAGAGTTCGCAGGAAACCGTGTACCAAGTGTCAGAGATATTCCTCTTCGCTCCTGATCCTGAATCAAGGATTCAGGCTGAAGCGGCTTCGGAATCAATCGTTGAGCAGTTGAGACAGGGCGCACCATTTCGAGCGGCAGCCCAAAGGTTCTCCTCGGCACCTACAGCTGCCGCCGGAGGTGATATGGGCTGGGTCTCCCCAGACGACCTGAATACAGCGCTCGCTACCGCCATCGTCGCATCGGAAGGCCCGGGTATTCTTCCGCCGATAACGACCGAAAATGGCATATACATCCTGGCAGTTCGGGGACGCCGGGAGCCAAGTGAACAAACATCAGCGATAAGCTTGAAACAGCTGATCGCAACAAATGGTTCGGTGGAGACCCTCGAGAGCGCTATCGACCGGCTGGATGGATGCGACAGCGTCGAGCAGACATCTGATCGGTTCGACGGAGTCATAGGCGTCGATCTTGGAACAACCATGCTCTCCGAACTCTCGGTGTCGTCTCAGGAAATCATCAATGGACTTCAGAACGATCAGGCGAGCGCGCCATTTGAGCTAAGCACTGGCTGGGCAACCATTGTATTGTGCGATCGCGTAGACGGCGTCGCAAACATGCCGTCGAGAGATCAGATCGAAGATCAGCTATTTGGACGCGAGCTTGGAATGATCTCTGATCGCGAGCTTCGCAATGCGCGTCGAGAAGC
>JBCCIW010000279.1:0-4187 GCA_039028055.1 Pseudomonadota bacterium
ATATCTTTTTTCACTCGTTCGTAAGATGCGGACATGTTAGTGGCCTCCCGGGATTGCCTGTTCTGAATTGCAACTATCGTGCTGCTTGGCGCTATACTTGTACCAGCAGATCATGGCGGGCAAGAATTTTGTTGCAGTGCAGCATGCTTAATCCTGGATGTTGAAAAAAGCGAAGGGCAGAGATTATGGGACTTGGGCGCTGGGTTTTCCTCAATGATAGCTTTGTAGAAGCCGACGCCGCTCTCATCTCGCCATTTGATCGCGGATTTCTGTTTGCCCATGCGGCCTATGAAGTGACGTCTGTCTATAATGGCCAGCTGATCGATTTCGACCTCCATATGAACCGGCTGAAACGGACGATGGAAACCATCGAGATCGAACCGCTAGACCTCGATATGCTGTCTATACATGAGGAACTTCTGGCCAGAAATGAAACAGACCAAGGGCTGGTCTATGTGCAGGTTTCTGCTGGAAATCAGGGTCCGCGGGATTTCTATGGGCCGGAGAATCTGCAGCCTGCCCTTTTCATGTTCGCAACCGAGAAGCCACTCATCGGCGATATCGCGCAAACTGGTATCACTGCTGTCACCTGCGAAGACACGCGCTGGAAACGCTGCGACGTGAAGACAACTCAGTTGCTTTCACAGTCCCTCGCCTATCGTTCAGCCCGCCGAGCGGGAGCATTTACTGCGATTATGCACGAAGATGGCCTGGTTACCGAAGCCGCCTCAGCTAATGCCTGGATCGTCAAAGATGACGGCACCCTGATCACCAGAAATCTATCCCCCTCCCTCCTCCCCGGTATTACAAGAGAGCGCGTTATGCAGCTTGTTCGGGACAGTGGACATACCGTTGAGGAGCGTCCGTTCAGCGTCGAAGAGGCGCTTAGCGCAAGCGAGATGTTCACAACATCCACCGGTGTTGTGGTTCTGCCCGTTACCGAAGTCGACAGCGCGCAAATCGGCGACGGCAGACCGGGACCTGTCACCCGCACTGTGCAGCGGCTGTATTACGAATATATCGGTGCAGACACAGAGCTGGTTGCGCCTTGGGCAGTCCCGGCCTGATTCAGGCCAATTCTTGCCAATCTGGCGTATAGCCTGCATGTTGCACCGCAATAAAAGAGTGTTTGGAGGACACGCACATGACCGACTATCAGCACGCCCCTGACCGGCCATGGATTTTTCGCACCTATGCGGGCCATTCGACCGCGGAAAAATCGAACGCGCTCTACCGCACCAACCTGGCAAAAGGACAGACCGGGCTTTCGATAGCTTTCGATCTGCCAACGCAAACTGCATACGACTCCGATCATATCCTCGCGAAGGGCGAAGTCGGAAAAGTGGGTGTGCCCGTGTCACATCTCGGCGATATGCGCACGCTATTTCAGGATCTCCCGCTCGAGGAGATGAACACATCCATGACGATCAATGCGCCGGCGGCGTGGTTGCTCGCGCTTTACGTAGCGCTGGCCGATGAGCGCGGCGATGATCGCAAGAAGCTGCGCGGTACAACGCAGAATGATATCATCAAGGAGTATCTGTCTCGTGGCACCTATGTCTTCCCGCCAGAGCCGAGTCTTCGCCTGATCACCGACATGGTGACCTGGTGCTACACGGAAGTTCCGAAATGGAACCCGATGAACGTATGCTCCTATCACTTGCAGGAAGCCGGAGCGACACCGGAGCAAGAGCTTGCCTACGCACTGGCAACGGCGTGCGCGGTGCTCGACAGCGTCAAGGCTGGCGGCGTTGTGCCGGAAGATGAATTTCCGATCGTCTTTGGACGGATTTCTTTCTTCGTGAACGCCGGCGTTCGTTTTGTGACCGAGCTCTGCAAGATGCGCGCTTTCGTGGATCTCTGGGAAGAGATCGGCAAGGAGCGCTATGGCGTGACGGATCCGAAGTCACTTCGCTTTCGCTATGGTGTTCAAGTGAACTCTCTGGGGCTCACCGAGCCGCAGCCGGAGAATAATGTATACCGCATACTGATTGAAGCGCTCGCTGTGACGCTATCCAAACGGGCCCGCTGCCGCGCTCTACAGCTTCCGGCGTGGAATGAAGCCCTTGGCCTTCCCCGCCCCTGGGATCAGCAGTGGTCACTTCGACTGCAACAGATTCTTGCCTTCGAAACAGACCTTCTGGAATTCGAGGATCTGTTTGACGGCAGCCACGTGGTAGAGGCGAAGACAGAAGAGCTCAAAGCAAAGGCGCGCGAGACGTTATCTCGCGTCGATGCCGAAGGCGGGGCGATGGCATCTGTTGCCATGATGAAGGAAAGCCTCGTCGGAGCGCACATCGAACGCATCAAAGGAATTGAGTCCGGGGAACAGGTCGTCGTTGGCGTCAATCGGTATAACAGCACTGAAGACAGCCCTTTGAGCGCCGGAGAGGAAGCGATTCAAACGGTCGATCCGCTCGTGGAGAGCCAGCAGATCAAAGCACTGAACAAGTGGCGGGCCGATCGAGATCAGCGCGCAGTAGAGACGGCGCTGGCGGATCTCAAATCAGCCGCGGCAACCGGCGAAAATATAATGGAGCCGTCCATTGCCGCAGCGAAAGCTGGCGTTACGACGGGCGAATGGGGGCAGGCCCTCAGAGACGCATTCGGCGAGTATCGTGGGCCGACTGGTGTCGCTTTGGTTGTCGACCCGGGTGAAGATGAAGACATCGCCGCTGTCAGAACGCGCGTCGAAAAGCTGTCCGACGCGCTTGGCCGGCAACTCACCTACGTCCTTGGGAAGCCAGGTCTCGACGGCCACTCAAATGGTGCGGAACAGATTGCAAGCCGCGCCCGGGCCTGCGCCATGAATGTCGTTTATGAAGGCATTCGCTTTACGCCGGAAGACATTGTTGCCCAGGCGAAAGAGGCAGATGCCCATGTTCTCGCGCTTTCGATACTGTCCGGATCTCATCTGGATCTTGTGCGCGAGACCATCGCCGAAATGCGGAAGGCAGGGGTAGACAATATTCCTCTGGTGGTCGGCGGTATTATTCCGCCCGAGGATGAAATGGCCCTCAAGCAAATGGGGGTTCGCAGGGTCTACACACCGAAGGACTACATGATCACGGACATTATGGGTGATGTTGTCGATATTGTTGAGGCGTCCTGGCTCACGCCCGCAGAATGATCAGAACAGCCTTCCCTTTTCGGTCACGAAAAGGATCAACAAGGCTGACGCACCGAGTGCAGTGAAGCCGGTAAGAAGTGGCAAGACCGTGCCGTCGAACTGGCTTGAGATGACATAACCCAACATGCCGGCAAGCGTCGTGCTGGCAAAACCGAGCGCCGCGCTCGCGGTCCCTGCAATTTCGCCCAACGGTTCCATGGCGATGGCATTGAAGTTTGATCCGATCATGCCGATGGTTCCGAACGTGACGAACATTAACGGCATCCAGACGGCGAATACCGGGCCAATCTGCCACATCAGGAAGAGATTCAGCGCCGACAGACTGACAAAAACCATCACTGCGATATGGGAGGGCCGTCTCATGCCATAGCGCTTCACGAGCACAGCGTTTATGAAGTTGGATGCGGCGAGCCCGACCGATACGATGGCAAACCACAGACCAAGCCGCGCATCCTGATCGAATACTTCTCGCATGACCTGCTCGATGGAAAAGATGAACGCGAAGAGCCCGCCGAAGAGAACACCGCTTGCCAGGACATATCCAAAAGCGACGCGTGTCTTGATAACTGTCCAATAGGCCGAAAACGCCTTTTCAAAGCTCAAAGGCCGCCGCTTTTCCCGGGGGAGCGTCTCCGGTAGGCGAAAGCTCGACCAGAGGCACACGACAATCGAATAGATGACCAGCACGTAAAACACCCAGGGCCACGGACCCACAGAAAGTATCCCCTGCCCGATCGCTGGTGCTAATATGGGGACCACCATGAACACAGTCATTACGAGGCTCATGATTTCGGCCATTCCGCGCCCAGCATATACGTCGCGGACGACCGAGACCGCCACCACCCTGCCCGCAGAGGCAAAGACGCCCATGATGAAGCGAGCAGCTAACAGGCCGTCGAAACTCTGCGAAAAGACACAGGCGAGGCCGCAAACCGCATATCCAAGGAGTGAAAGGAGCAACAGAGATCGCCGCCCGAACCGATCCGATACAGGGCCCCAGACCAATTGAGGAACGCCAAAACCGAGCACATAGGCGAAGACAACCAATTGCTGATCA
>JBCCIW010000280.1:0-4181 GCA_039028055.1 Pseudomonadota bacterium
CAACGCTGCCTCGACGACTGGATGCCGTAGGGCGCTCACCTGAAAAACCGGTGTTTCAGCCAAGTTCGGGCGAACAGCGCTGGTCTCTGACGCCCATGTGGCGTTAGCCGTTGCAACATCCAACTCGGCCAAGGCGTTTGCAGCCGCCTGCAACGGCGCGCTGACGCTTTCAATCTGGTCCACGAAGTTTTGGAATAACGCTAATTCACGCGCTTTCGCTTCATCCTCTGCTCTTGAGATCTTGCCTGCGAGTTCGGATAGTTCTGTTGTTGAGAACCGCACTGCATTTGCCAAGGTCTGTCGGTGAATGAACGTTTCCGACAACGGCGGCCTCATAAGTCCGTCGCCGTGTTTTGCAGATACTTCGACGAAGTACCCCAGAACATTATTGAATTTGATCTTGAGGGCTGAAACGCCTGTCTCATTAGAATAGGTTGATTGAAGCGCTGCTATGACCTTGCGACTATCATCCCGCAGGCTTCGGGCTTGATCTAGGGCTGCGTCCCATCCGGGTGCGATAAAACCACCATCTCTCACGAGAATTGGCACGTCGGCAGCAAGCGCCCGTTCCAGGTCGCTCGACAGCTTTGCCAGATCGGGCACGTTAACAAGCGTGAGATCATCGATCGCTCTGTCGATCAAATCAGGTGGTCTTGCCATGCGCCGGGCGACCAGCGCTGCTGCGAGTTCGCCTTGTTTCAAGGCTTTTCCGAGCGCCTTTAGATCACGTGGGCCGCCTCTGCCGAGACGAAGCCTACCTCGTGCGCGTTCAAGATCCGGGGTCGCCTTGAGACAAGCTCGAATATCTTCGACAAGCTCGAGCTCTCCAAGGCACCAGGTTACCGCGTCATGTCTGGTGGAGATGGTCGTTCGATCCGTGGAGGGCCGAGCCAGGCATTCTGCGAGTAATCGAGCACCGGGTGCAGTAAGTGTCCTGTCTATTGTGCCAAGCAAAGATCCCTCTCTGCTGCCGGAAACCGCCTTGTCTATTTCGAGGCTGGCGCGGGTTGCAGGGTCAATTGCGAGGTGACCGCCAGGCGCTGATCGGGACGGCGGGTCAAGCTGGATCGCCGCTCCGGCTTGCGTGACCGAAAGGTAGTCCAGCAATAAAGCTGCTGCGGAAAGTTCGGCCCGGGAGAACTGACCAAACGAATCAAGTGCCTGCACATTGAAGGCAGCCTTCATCGCTCGCTCGCCGCTTTTTGCACTGGCTTGTCTTGCGGGCCGTTCAGTAATTGGACTCGCACTCGCTTCCTTGATGGTTGAGAGCAGAGTGTCGTCTTCACCATCGCTTATGAGCAACTCTCTCGCTGGAATGCTTGATAGGGTGTCTGCCAGTTCGGGAGTCTCGATTTCGAAGAGCTGAAACGCGCCTGTAGAGACGTCGCAAATGGCAAGTCCTGATTGCCGACCGCCGCCGGCACGCCCTATCGCCACGAGCACATGCGCTTCGCGCGCATTGAGAAGCGCGTCCTCAGTGATCGTCCCGGGCGTGACGATCCTCACAATCTCGCGGTTCACGATTGCCTTGGACCCGCGTTTCTTTGCTTCAGCGGGGCTTTCGGTTTGTTCGCAAATGGCAACCCGATTCCCGCTCGCGATTAGTCGAGCAAGATAGCCTTCCGCTGCGTGGAACGGCACGCCGGCCATCGGTATGGGTTTCCCGTCATATTCGCCTCTGGCGGTAAGCGCTATTCCGAGGATCTCAGCGGCTATCGCCGCATCATCAAAGAAGAGTTCGTAAAAATCTCCCATCCGGAAAAAGAGCAATGCATCCGGATGGTTAGCTTTGATGTCGAGATATTGGGCAAGAAAAGGCGATGGACCTTTCGTCTTCTCCGCCTGTTTCTTCGTCAATTTGATTTCACCATCCGCCATGGGAGCAAGCTAGCGCTTGAACGATGGATTCGCAAAAGCTGTGCGATTTCGCATGAAGCATGCTGAAAATTTCAACGCCGTACCAGTTGTTTGTAACCGCGTATCCCTTTAAGGCTCGCCGTTATTTTCTTCGCACAGGTCCACTTTCATGGCGACAAAACGGCCGAACTTCACCGACAAGGAAGCTCTCGAGTTTCATAGTCATCCGCAACCCGGCAAGCTGGCAGTCCTGCCGACGAAACGCATGGGGACACAAAGAGACCTGTCGCTGGCCTACAGCCCCGGCGTGGCGGTTCCGGTCAAGGCGATCGCGAAGGACGAAGATCTTGCCTACGACTATACTTCCAAAGGGAACATGGTTGCCGTCATTTCAAATGGCACCGCGATTCTGGGACTGGGCGACCTTGGAGCGCTTGCGTCCAAGCCCGTCATGGAAGGCAAATCTGTTCTATTCAAGCGCTTCGCTGACGTGGATAGCTTCGATATCGAGGTCACCACCAAGGATGTGGAGGAGTTTATTACGACGGTTCGCAATATCGGGCCGACTTTTGGCGGGATCAATTTAGAGGATATTTCGTCACCAGCTTGCTTCGTGATCGAAAGCCGCTTGCGGGAAGAACTCGATATCCCAGTTTTCCATGACGACCAGCATGGCACGGCGATCATTGCTGCAGCTGGGTTGATCAATGCTTGCAATATTACTGGTAGGGATCTCAAAGATGTAAAGGTCGTAATCGCTGGGGCAGGTGCTGCAGGCCTGTCGGTCGGCGGATTGATCAAGCTGATGGGGGTTTCGCCCGAGAACATTCTTATGACGGATCGCTCAGGGGTGATCTACAAGGGGCGGGACAAGGTTGACCAATTCAAATCACCCTTTGCCATCGAAACCGACAAACGAACTTTGGAAGAGGCGCTGGACGGTGCCGATTGTGTCATGGGGCTATCGGTTGCTGGGGCGATCTCCAAAGAGATGGTCGCGTCGATGGCGGACAAGCCGATTATATTTGCGATGGCAAATCCGGATCCGGAGATTCTGCCCGAGGACATCAAAGCCGTCAGGGACGATGCAATCATTGCAACCGGACGGTCCGATTATCCGAACCAGGTCAACAATGTACTTGGCTTCCCTTACATTTTCCGGGGCGCACTCGATGTCCGCGCAAGAGGTATCAATGAGGAAATGAAGGTTGCTGCGGCTCAGGCGCTCGCTGAACTGGCACGAGAAGATGTGCCTGACGAAGTGGCCGCGGCTTATCACGGTGCCCGCCCGACATTCGGGCCGGACTATATTATTCCGACGCCATTCGATCCGAGGCTCATCAGCTTCATTCCGCCTTTCGTAGCGCAAGCCGCTATGGATACCGGTGTTGCTCGTAAACCGATTGAAGACATGGACACCTATCGCCACGAACTTGCGAGGCGACAGGATCCGACCGCATCTTTCTTGCAAGGTATTCAGAGCGCCGTTCGACCTATGAAAAAGCGCATTGTGTTCGCTGAGGGGGAGGAGCCTTCGGTTATCAGGGCGGCAGCAAGCTTTAAAATTCAGGGACTTGGCGAGCCAATTCTCATCGGCAGAGAAGCCCAGGTCAAGAACACAATGGAACAGATGGGCGTACCCGAGGGCAGTCTTGAAATCATCAATGCCCGCCTATCCGACCGTAACCCCGATTACACGGATCACCTCTACGCGCGTCTTCAGCGAAAGGGTTACTTGAAGCGAGATGCTCAGAGGCTCGTGAATCAGGATCGTAATGTTTTCGGCTCATGCATGCTCGCCCTCGGCGATGCCGACGGCATGGTGACCGGCGTTACGCGCAATTACGACGTGGCGCTGTCCGACGCCAATCTGGTTCTTGATCCTATCCCCGGGCAGGATGTCATCGGCATGTCCATGGTGATCGGTCGGGAAACCGTCTTTATCGCAGATACGAGCGTCGTTGAGCTTCCGAGTGCGGAGCAACTCGTTTCGATCGCTACTGCAGCTGCCGCCGGCGTTCGCCGACTTGGTTTCCGTCCACGCGTTGCCTTCCTGTCATACTCAACGTTTGGCAATCCGATGGGCGAGCGCGCGGAGAAAGTTCGCGAAGCAATCGCTCTGCTCGATGAGCGAAACGACATCGATTTCGAGTATGAAGGCGATATCGCGGCGGATGTTGCATTGAGCGAAACTCATCGGCTCGCCTACCCATTTTCTCGTCTGTCCGGTCCAGCCAATGTACTCGTAATGCCAGCTATTCACTCGGCATCAATTGCAACCAAGCTGCTGAATTCGCTTGGGGGAGCGACTGTGATCGGCCCGA
>JBCCIW010000281.1:0-4141 GCA_039028055.1 Pseudomonadota bacterium
CCGCCGTCTCGAGCAGAAGATGGCGTTCATGTTGGCGGATCTTGTGGATCTCCCCGAGCCTGATGAGGCAACACTTCGCTCGTGGTTCGGCGATAACGCAGAGCGCTTTGAAACGCTGGAACGCGTCACCTTCGATCTCGTTTACTTCCGCGACGCCGCCGACCCGCGCATTGAGACTGCGCTATCGGATCTCGCAAATGCAAATGGCGATGCATGGCGTGACATCGGCGATCCATTTATGCTGCAGCGGCAATATGGCGATGTCCCTATGCGAGAAGTCGCCCGTCTGTTCGGCGTGGACTTCGCAAGATCTGTCACAGAGCTTGATGCAGACGATGCCTGGCAAGGTCCATTCGTGTCCCCCCTCGGCACGCACTTCATCAACCTAAAGAACCGATCTGAAGCAACCTTGCCCCCTTTTGAAGTAGCTCGATCCGTCGTTCTCGCTGACTGGCAAGATGAAAAGCGACGCCAACTGAACGAGGACGCAATCCAGGAGATCATCGATCGATATACCGTCGTGATCGGAGGCGCAGGCTAGTGCACGGCATCATGCGGGCACTCATCTGTACTTTTGGGATTCTGCATCTGCAACTGCCCGCCTCCGCGCACGAGGTCCGCCCGGCCTATCTAGAAATCATCGAAACAGAGCCGGGTCAGCACAGTGTTGTCTGGAAGCAACCGATCACCAATGGACAGCGCCTGCGAATAGACCCCGTGCTTCCGGATACGTGCCAGTCTGGCGATGAAGACATATCGTCCGCAGGCGGAGCTCTACTGCGCCGGTGGACCATAACCTGTGACCTCCGCTCCGGGTCCATAGGAATCGATGGCCTCGATCGCACACTGACGGATGTATTCGTCCGCGTCATTGATCTCGCTGGAGAGACAAGATCAGCTGTCCTCCGACCCGCATCTCCCGAGTTGGACCTTTCAGGCCCCACCGCCGCAGCGACATCCGCCTACCTCTGGATTGGCGTGGAGCACATCTGGTTCGGCTGGGATCACTTGCTGTTCGTGCTGGGCATCATGCTGCTGGTCGAGCAGCGCCAGCTCCTCACCACTGTCACCGCGTTCACCCTGGCTCACTCGATCACGCTTGGCCTCTCAGCGCTTGGCGGCATCAGCCTGCCGGGCTCGCCCGTGGAAATCGTCATCGCCCTCAGCATCGCGCTTCTCGGTCTTGAGAGTCTATACAAGCAACGCGGCAAGGCGACTCTTGCCGCCCGCAAGCCCTGGCTCGTCGCTGGCCTGTTTGGACTAATTCACGGCTTCGGTTTTGCCGGAGCGCTCGCGAAGATCGGCCTGCCGAAACAGTCAGAAGTTCTTGCCCTCTTCCTGTTCAATGTCGGCGTCGAACTGGGTCAGCTGGCGATTATTGCAGCTGTCCTTGCCGCTACCTGGATCATGACAAAAGCCAAACTGACAGATAGGGGCACAGATTTCGCCGTGCGCTTCGCCGGAGCCTACATCCTCGGCATTATCGGCATGTATTGGGCGATCGAGCGAAGCGTTGCCACATTCTTCGCATAATGCCTCAGGAGTCCTCGCGAAGGTACATAGACCTTATAGGTCGTGCAAAGACACGGCGCACCATCGGCTCAAAGAATTCTAACGGCTCGGACTCGTAATCTGGGTCGAATGCTGCCTGATCATACTTGTGGCAAAACTCAGCTGTATACTGGTAATAGGGGTGATCCTGAAATTGCTCGCGCATGTCTCGATCGAGACCCAGATGATGGAAAAAGTAATAACCCTGGAACATTCCATGGTTGGCCACCATCCAGAGGTTCTTTTCCGAAACAAATGGTTTCAGGATCGCGGCCGCTACATCTGGATGATTGTGCGACCCTAGCGTGTCTCCGATATCGTGCAGCAATGCACAGACGACATATTCCTCATCGCGCCCATCCCGATGCGCTCGTGTCGCCGTCTGTAGAGAGTGGGTTAGTCGGTCGACTGGAAAACCACCATAATCGCCATCTAGAAGTTTCAGGTGCGCTAGCACCCGAGCGGGAAGCTGCTTATTAAATTCCGCCGCATGAGTTGCAATGATCGTCCAGTCTTCCTTGGTGCCTTCGGTCATCGCCGAAAACTTGGCTCTAGCGTCTCCGTCTGCCGCCATGATTAATCTCCTCCCGTGCTTTTTTGGGAGGTTACCACGGCATCAGAAATGTTGGTATGCCAAAGATCGAAATCCTCAACACGACATACGCCACGAAACCCGCGGGTCCGAACATCAGTGTCAGGAACAGGCAGGGAATGACCAGCCAGCCCGTGATATCAGCTGCATTCGAATCGAGGACTATGAGTGTGCCGACCAGAAGGTCGAAAACGAGTATATGCGTCCATGATGCAAATGCTGCCCGACGATTTTGAAGCAAGCCGATAACCCCAGGCAGGGAAAAGAAACTCTTCACACTGATCGCTGGAGATTCGGGATCTAGACGACCTCCAAATGCTAAAGCACTGATGTAAACCAACCCTATCGCGAGAACGCAGACATAGGCTCCAATAAGTGCCTGTTGCCAGAACACTGCAAACAGGAGTGATAGCCAGCCTGCTTGAACGAATAGGCCTTGAATGTTGTAGAGCTGCTTCAGACCAACAGGGATCGAAGTGCCGGGCATTACAGCCCTAAAACCATCTTCGCCATGATGTTCCGCTGGATCTCGTTAGACCCCGCATAGATCGATGTTTTGCGATAATTGAAATAGCTCGGAGCGACCGATGCGGCATAGTCAGGCGTCGGCAAATCATAGTTCGTCCCGTCGCGCAGATGGGCCCATGTATCCTCGACAAATGGTGCGCTGTAGGCACCAACCGTCTCCAGCATCAATTCCGTGATTGCCTGCTGCGCTTCCGAGCCCGCGCATTTCAGCATCGAGCTTTCCGGACCGACCGCTTCGCCCGCCGCGAGAGCTGAGAAAATTCGAAGCTCGGTGGCATTCAGCGCTTCGATACGAATATCGAGTTCCGCGAATTTCCGCGCGACATCAGGATCTTCAATCACTGGCCGTCCGTTCGATTGCTCTACATTGGCGAGCTTCCGTGCCTTCGAGAGAGCGTTCTTCAAGCCGGGTGCATAGGCGTTACCGCGTTCAAATTGAAGAAGATATTTGGCGTAGGTCCAGCCCTTGTTCTCCTCGCCGATAAGTGCGTCATCAATTTTGACCCGCACATTCTCGAAGAAGACCTGGTTGATTTCCTGCTGTCCGTCCACCGGCCCGTCGAGGGTTGGCAAAGCCGAAACCGTGATCCCCGGAAGGTCCATTGGGAAGATAATGAAGCTGATTCCCTCCTGGGGTTTCCCTTCTTTGGACGTGCGCACGAGGCAGAACATCCAGTCGGCCCACTGGGCATGGGTCGTCCAGATCTTGGAGCCATTCAGCACATACTCATCCCCGTCTCGCACGGCGCTCATCTGTAGCGAGGCAAGGTCAGATCCCGCGCCCGGCTCGGAATACCCCTGGCACCACCAGACATCGGTCGAGAGAATAGGTGGGAGATGCTCCTTCTTCTGGGCGTCATTTCCGAACGCCATGATCACGGGTGCAACCATCGAAAGTCCCATGGGGCTTGTCTGCGGTGTCCCTGCCGCGGCCATCTCCATGTGGAAGATGTATTTTTGGCTCGCCGTAAATCCTGCACCACCAAACTCTTCCGGCCAGTTAGGCGCGATCCAGCCACGCTCGTGGAGACGCTTCTGCCAGGCGACCATGCCTTCCTTGTCAAGATAACCATTCTTCGACAGCGCCTGCTTGGCTTTCAGGTCTTCGGTATAATTCTCTCCGATCCAGCCCCTGACTTCCAGTTGGAAAGCACGATCCTTATCAGTGAATGCGAGATCCATAGCCGTAGCTCCTATTCAACAATGTCGTAGTATTGAATGTCCGGCGCGCCAGCGAGGCAACCACCAATGCCCGGCATAGCTGCCTGAAAATACTCGGTTTTACCATGGGCATCGAGCGCATCTTGAGAGGCATATTGCTCCATGACGATGTAAGTATTCTCGTCCTTTTTGGATTTGTATAGCTGGTAGGTCAGGCATCCTGGTTCGTTCGCCTTTACCTGTGCCATCAGGTCTTTGAATGTGCCTTCAAAGTCGTCTTCTTTTCCGCCTTGAACCTTTAGAGTCGCG
>JBCCIW010000282.1:0-4139 GCA_039028055.1 Pseudomonadota bacterium
ACAACGGCTGAAACGGAATCATTGAGTTGCATGTGATAGGTCTCCCTTGAATCTTGAGCTCTGACCGCTGATTTATAGGAGGCAACGGGAGACGCCAATGACTGACGCAAGGGCAATTGCAAAGACAGCCGGGGATCCGGAGCAAGCGATGATGCCGCTTGTCGTTGAACGCAATGAACGCCACGCACGCGCCAAGCTTCTGCCGAAGATCATGAAAGTCGCTGGGCGCATCCCTTTTGCCGATGACCTCGCCGCGTCCTATTATTGTGCAATCGATCCAGAAACACCAATGAAAGCAAGGGCTGTGCTCTTTGCGGCATTGGCCTACTTCGTGCTGCCAGCTGACATGGTGCCGGATATTGTGGCCGGGTTTGGGTTCAGTGACGACGCAACTGTTCTTGCCACCGCTCTTGGCATTGTCGGAGCTCAAATACAGGAAGAGCATCGGCGCGCAGCTCGTCGACTTTTAAAGCTACCCGAACCGAAAGTGCGCCGCAGAACTTAATGCATCACTCTCTGTAATTAACGTTTGATCAACTGCGAGCCCTGAAACATCCGCGGCTCGGGCGATCTTTCTAACCGCCCGTTGAATAATACTTTTGGTTGTAAATTTAATTTCAGGGTAGCAATATAGGATAAATGTCCTATACATTAAGCATGATGCGGCGACTTCTACTATCAATGTTCCTGATCTTCGGCGGATCATTTGCCTCGGCCGACACCCTCCCGGGCCCTATCCCGGCAGACGTGGTGCGCGTCATTGATGGGGACACTGTGCGGGTGCGCGCCCATATCTGGGTAAATCAGAGCGTCGAGGTGTCCGTTCGACTAGCCGGAGTGGACACACCGGAGATCTATCGCCCTGCCTGCCGGGAAGAACGTGTTTATGCCGACGCCGCAAAGACAGCCGTTGCAAGCCTCGTTGGCGAAGAATTGTTCCTGACAAATGTCGCCCATGGCAAATATGCTGGCAGGGTTGTGGCCGGTATTTTGACATCGGACGGCGTCGATCTCGGCGAATACCTTCTAAACAATGGCCACGCCGTTGAGGACGGAATGCCGGATCCCTGGTGCGATGCGACGCCTACTCCGTCCGCCGAAATTGCCGCGTCCGCCCCTGCACCATAGCGCGCGAAACAGGTTCCGGCAGGGCGCGTGATAGCGATGCCAGGAACTTGTTCACTCCGCCTGCGACCCGCACTGGTGCGCCTTTCTCCACGGCCTCGATCCCTGCATGAACGACTGGCGCAGCCTCCATCCACATCCAACTCGGCATCTGGTTGGTCTGCTCGCGGGTACCGTTTACGTCGTGAAACTCCGACCATGTGAAACCTGGGCAAAGGGCCGAACAATTGACGCCCCACCCTGCTGAGTCAGATTCAGCCTGAATGCTCTCCGAGAACCGGATCATTCCCGCCTTCACCGAAGCATAGAGCGTGTGCCCGTTGGATCCCGACATATACCCCGCAAGGGATGCCACATTAATGATGCGCCCGAACTTGCGTTTGATCATGCCCGGTAGCAGCTTGTGGGTCAGCTCGCACGGCGCTGTGTAAAGCACCTGAATAAAGGCCGCCTGATCTTCCCAGCTCGTATTTGCGAAGGTGCCCGGGAGACCGTAGCCCGCATTGTTGACGAGGCCGTCCACATGCCATCCAGCTTCCGTAAGCTCCGATAGAATACCATCTACCGCGCCAGGGCTGGCTAGATCTGCACTGATGGACAGCGTCTTGATCCGATGTGTCTTTTCGAGCTCGGAAGCAAGGTCGTCAAGGCGCTCTTTGCGCCGAGCTGTGAGGGCAATGTCCCATCCTCGAGCTGCGTACTGACGCGCAAACTCGGCTCCAATTCCTGCCGAGGCTCCCGTAATCAATATGGATCGCTGCGTCATTATGATCTCCAAACAACAAAGGCGGGCCGGTTTTATCCCAGCCCGCCCTCGCTTGTCATCTCCCCGTGCGGTCCCACCCAGAAAAGAATCGAAATCAAAAACTATTCAACGTGCGAAGTTTTATCTTTACACTGCTTATTTTATACATACCGTGGGTATGTATAAAAATCAAGGATCCGTAGACAGATGGCTCGCAGCACCCGCGAAGAGACTGAGGAAACGCGCGAAGCAATTCTGTCTTCTGCAAAGCGGCTATTCGAAACCAAGGGTTATACCCGGACAAAGCTGACCGAGATCTGTGCCGCCGCGGGCGTTACCAAAGGCGCACTCTTTCATCACTTCAATTCCAAGGAAGCTCTGTTTACGGAGATCTGGACCGATCTTCAGACGACTATGGATCGAGAGGCGGCGCGTGAAGCACTCCAGGTCGGCAAGTCGTCCGACGATCCTTATGCAGGGTTCATCGAAGGGTGCCGCGTGTTTCTCGACTACGCATCCGATCCCAAGTTCCAGCAGATTGTGAACATTGACGGCCCCGGAGTGCTCGGCGAAGCTGAATGGTCGAGAGCCGATGCAGCCATGGGCCTGCGCAATATCGGTGGAGGCTTGCGGCATCTGGAGTCCCTCGGACTTATAGATCCAAAGAAGCGCAAACCCCTCACTGTTCTCCTCTATGGAGCGCTCACCGGAGCCGCAATGGAGCTCTCTCGAAATCCAGATAGTCCAAGCACGAAAGATATTCTCAATGCATTCGAGACGATGCTACGGAATGCGCGCTGAGGATCAGCGTACGGCCACCGGGTTGATCACCGCTTGAACCGTGCCCTGAAGCTTCGGAACGCCAAGTGAGAAAAAGAACTCCGTAACTCCGTCATCGGCGAGTTCGGCAGTGACCATGTTCTCCAGAATGTAAACTCCATTATCAACGAGCAGCGTCGCATGCACCTCAAAAGGCCGCGCTGGATCCTCTGACGGAAGGACCTCCAGCGCCCAGTTGTCGGCTCCGACAGCCACTACGCCAAGGTCTGCGAGATACTGAGCCCCCTCGACCCCCGGGCCGGCTTCAGCGGGGGACAACTCGGAAAGATCAGCGGTCGCTTCCATCTTGCCCGTGTGAAAAAGCACGACATCACCGGCCTCAATCGTTACACCTGCCGCCTCCGCCGCAGCGTCGATTTCGGCGCGGTTGAACGCCGTCCCGTCAGGCACTGGATCGACGCCCATCAGGGCGGTCATGTCCAGCAGTATGCCGCGGGTGGCTATTGGTGGAAGCGTTTCCATGCCAAATTGACGGAGCCCGTCCGGAGCCACGACGTCAGCCGCTGGCTGTCCATTGTAATAAACATGGTCGCGACCGAAATGTCCGAACCCATCCAACTGACTTCCGATGCCTGGCGAAAAACGAACGAGGTCGTCGTTCGAGACGGCACGACCTTCTCCCAGGGGTGTCCCGGTGCCATCATCCAATTGAAGAACGGTGACGTCGTATTCCCGCGGCCCATATGCTGGCGTGTTCGAACCTGTCACCATGCCGAGCGCGTATACTTTGCCCGTCGTGACGAGGTTGGCAGCCGCGGCCGCCTTTTCCGGCGTCAAATGATTCATCGCTCCCAGGCGGTCATCTGCACCGAAGCGTTGAGCATTTGCGGGAACAGGATCATCGCCTGCAGTTACCTCATCCTGTGGCCAGGCCAGGCAGGCGGTGAGTGCTGCTACGCCGAGTACTGCGAGTCGTCGCATGATTTGATCTCCCCTTGAATTGTATGTTCTTGGCGGCAGCCTAGGCGCGGATGATCCAAAACACCAGAAGCCCTGTCTGCTTGACGCCGAAGGCAGATTCCTCAAACTGCGGATATCCGACGTTTTGGAAGGCGCGTAGACGGAGAATGCCTTGGAGCTAGTGGAAATCCTCGTGGCACGGCTGCAGAACCTGCCGAATATTCTGATTGAACTCGCTCCGAGTGTTCTGCTCGCGCTGGCCATACTGGTTATCGGGCGCTCGATCGTGAACGGCCTCTCACGGGCAACCGTCAAAGCGTCGGCGCGCGTCAAAACCATTGATGAGACACTCGCGCGCTTTTTCGGATCAGTTGTTCTTTTTGCTGGGACCCTTGCGGTCATTATCGCCGCTCTGTCCGCGCTGAATATCAATCTTGCTTTCCTCGCCACGATTGTGGCGTCGCTATTCATTGCGCTTGGCTTTGCCCTGCAGGATACGCTCGGGGACGTGGCCAGCGGCATCGTGCTC
>JBCCIW010000283.1:0-4132 GCA_039028055.1 Pseudomonadota bacterium
CGGCGTGGCCTAGATGCAAATGCCCCGTTGGAGAGGGCGCGAACCGGGTTCGGAATTGAGCCATAGCCCGGCTTAAAGCGTTGTCGCATCCCGTGCCACTCCCCCAAACGGAATTCCGCCTTATGTGTTAAGCACATCCTTTGTTTGTATGGAGATTTGTGAGTCATGGCCGAAACGGTTGATCCCGAGCGCAACCGCCTAACCGGCCGCATTTCACGGACGGCGAAAGTTGGTGCCAATCTCTCTGGAGCGGCTCTGAGTATCGGCGCGAATCGGATCTTTGGCGGCGATGAAGGGGATGAGCGCGCGGCGAAGGCGCTCGCCGAAGCCCTTGGAAAAACCAAAGGGCCGCTCATGAAAGTCGCGCAGATGATGTCCACAATTCCGGACTTTCTGCCCGCGGAGTACGCTGGGGAACTCGCCCAGCTTCAGGCACAGGCACCGGCTATGGGCTGGCCATTCGTAAAGCGCAGGATGCGCGCCGAGCTCGGTGTGGAATGGCAAGAGAGATTTTCGGAGTTTGGACGCACTGCGGCCCATGCCGCGTCACTTGGGCAGGTTCACAAGGCTTTAACGCCGGATGGCCATCCCGTTGCTTGCAAGCTGCAATATCCGGATATGTCGAGCGCTGTGGAGAGCGATGTCGGTCAGCTTCGGTCAATGCTTGGCATGTTCAAACGCTTTGATGGCTCAATCGACCCGACGGATATGGTGGAAGAAATCAGTGATCGCCTTCGCGAAGAGCTTGACTATGAGCGCGAGGCCAAAGCCATGCGCCTGTATGGGCGGATGCTGGAAGACCGACCTTTTGTGACAGTCCCAAAGCCGAACAGTGATCTCAGCACCGGCCGGCTCCTCACCATGGACTGGGTCGAAGGCGATCCGCTGACGGCATATCAAGACGCACCGCAGGAGACTCGTAACAGGATTGCAGAAATGCTGTTCTGGACTTGGTGGGGCCCGATGAATGCTTACGGCGTTATTCATGGTGACCCGCACCTCGGCAACTATCAGCTGACGGATGAAGGGCGAGGCATGAACTTGCTGGATTTCGGCTGTATCAGGATTTTTCCGCCGGCCTTTGTCAGCGGTGTTGTCGCTCTTTATCGCGCTCTGAGAGCTGACGATTTCGACGCGACCTACGCAGCCTATGAAAGCTGGGGTTTCAAAGGGCTAACGAAAGATCTCGTCAAGGTCTTGAACGTCTGGGCGAATTTTATCTACGGTCCGCTATTGGAGGACCGTGTCCGGAGCATAGCTGATGGAATAACTCCGGGAGAGTATGGTCGACGCGAAGCCTTTGAGGTTCGACGGCTGCTGAAGGAGAAAGGCCCGGTGAAGATACCGCGCGAATTCGTTTTCATGGACAGGGCAGCGATTGGCCTTGGAGCCGCTTATCTTCGCCTCGGTGCAGAACTGAACTTTCACAAGCTGTTCGAAGAAAGTCTCGACGGATTCAGCGAAGAGGTCCTGGCCAGTCGACAAAAAAATGCGCTTGCAGACGTTGGCCTTGCGTGACGAAGACGAAAGCCATCGAGGCTGATCTCGCGCCGCATCCGCTGAATGCGATTTACTGGTCGATGGTCGTCGGCGCGCTCTATACGCTCGCAATATCGCTTGGCGTGCAGCTCGTTTATCCATCGCTCGCCGATATCCTCTCCGGGGAAGCCGAGAACGCCGCGCATCAATTATGGATGTTCTCTGCGCTCATTCAGTTCGCCGTTCTTATAAGAATCACCGGATGGGCGATGAAGACAACAGGGTCACCTTTTGCTGGTGAACTTCATACGACCTCGAACTGGCTTGCCATCGGAGCGATGATTGGGCCAGTTGTCCTAATAGGCTCCGGCGTCGTAATCGGTACACTATTCGGTGGTGGCGACCCTGACTGGGCCTATAGCGATACCTCAAGCAGTGATTTTTTTAGTAAGGCAAATATCAGCCTTATCATGGTTGTGTATGTCGTGGTGCTTGCGCCTCTTGTAGAAGAGATCGGGTTTCGAGGTATTGCTCTAGGGTGCCTTTTGGGTCGGGGAACTGACCCTTATCTGGCCGTGCTTATCACATCCATTGGTTTTGCAGCTCTACATTTGCAATACTCACCGCTAGGACTTTTGACGGTCCTAATAACCGGCGTGTTCTTCGGCTGGCTGCGGATTGCGTCCGACACCATATCCGTTCCAATCGTGGCGCACATGGCAGCGAATGCCATGTCTGTGTGGTTGCTCTCGCTTTCGCCTGATGTCGCCTAAGCCGCGTCGTCCTGAAACTTCGAGCCGTCTTTTCGAACAAAAGCTGATGAAAAATCTTTGTATCGCCCCGGCTTCGCAAACATGTCGACGTCTGGATAAGTGACTGCGTCTTTCATATCGCGGGTTCCGACGACCAAAAAGACGACATCTGTGTCGCTCTCATTGATAATGTGATGCCCGTTGGAATCGCCCGCTGGGAAACCGGCACAATCGCCGGGCCTCAAGGTCTCTCGCCCGGCATCGGTCACCATGATTGCCTCCCCCTCCAGCATATAAACGAACTCGTCTTCATGGCTGTGCCAGTGCCTCTGGCCGGACCAGACGCCTGGTTTCAGCCGGGTGAGGTTCACGCCGTACTGGGTCAACCCCGAGGCAAGACCAAGTGGTGTGTTCTCGCGCTCGAGGCAGGGTTCGTCATAGGGTGCTGGATAAGTGGTCCCTTTCAAAACTGGCACGTTGGCGACATCAAGTTTCGGCATTTTGAATTCCTTCCGTAAGCGTTGTGGCGGGATAATCGACCTGGTCCAGGTACAGGCCAGCGGCAGGGGCGACGGGGCCGCAAGCTGAACGGTCTTTCGCCTGCAATATATCAGCAATCCACTCGGGCGGTCTTTGTCCGCGCCCAACCTCAACAAGAGAGCCGACGATGGATCTGACCTGCCGATGCAAAAAGGACTGGGCTGAGCACATGATGGTGACTGCGTCCTCTTCCCTGGAAACAGACAAGTCATCCAGCGTCTTGACCGGCGTCCTTGCCTGGCATTGGGCATCTCGAAAGGTTGAGAAATCATGCCGACCGAGAAGCAATGCCGCCCCCCGACTCATTACCTCGTCATTCAGCTGCACGGGCACACGCCAGACACGTCCGACGTCCAGTGCGATATCGGCTCTGCGATTGACGATCCTGTAGCGATAGTGCCGAGCCTCGGCCGCGAAACGTGCATGAAACTCAGGATGTACCGCCTCCGCTGACAAGACCGAAATCGGGTCGGGCCGCAGATGATAGTTCATTGCGTCTGCAACCTTGCGCGCTTCAACATCGCCGCGAATATCCAGGTGTGCCGCCTGACCCGTGGCGTGGACCCCGGCATCGGTTCGGCCGGCTCCAAAAACGAGGGTGGGTGCGCCATTCAACTTTTCTGCGGCGGCCTCCAAAGCGCCCTGAACGCTTGGTTGGTCGTCCTGGCGCTGCCAGCCCACGAAGGGGCCACCATCATATTCGATGCGCAGAAGATATCGCGTGACCTCATTTGTCATGGGAGCTTGCAACCTTTGGGGATGGTTGTCCCGCGGAGAAAGTCCTCCGCATCCATGGCGCTCTTGCCGGGGCGCTGCAGGCGTTTGATGCGAACGGCTCCTGTGCCGCACGCTACGAGGAGCTCGTCGTCAAGAAGCGTGCCGGGAGGCCCTTCCCCCGTCTCGACGGCCGACATCAGGAACTTCAGACGAACTGGATTATCTGACCCGGGCGGTGACCAGTGCGTATGCGCTCCAGGGAACGGAGACAGGCCGCGAACCTGATAATCGACCTCCTCGGCAGACCTTGTCCAGTCGATCAACTGGTCTTCGGGGCCGAGCTTCGAGGCATAGGTGACCCCATGTTCGCTTTGTGGCTGAGGCGTGAGAGCACCAGATTCCAGGTCGCGGATCACGCCCGGTAGCAAACCGGCACCCAGCTCAGCGAGCCGGTCGTGAAGAGTTCCGGCCGTATCGTCTTTGGTGATGCTTGTTCTCGCGGTGGCGAGCACTGGGCCAGTGTCCAGCCCTGCCTCCATCACCATGGCCTGGACACCCGTCTCGGTATCACCTGCCATAATCGCGCGCTGGATTGGGGCCGCACCGCGCCACCGCGGAAGGAGCGATGCGTGCAAATTTACGCA
>JBCCIW010000284.1:0-4111 GCA_039028055.1 Pseudomonadota bacterium
GAGGCCACGAGGAAGGGCTTCGGCTCGCCCGCTTTTCGGATCCGGTGAAGGGATCGAGCCAGGCGTTTGGCGTGAGCCTCGGGCGCGTCGAGCACCTTTTGGAGAGCGACGATCCGGCGGCTGAAACGACGCGCCATGATGTGGACAGGCGTTGAGCGCTGGGGGAGCTCCGAAAGATCGATCCCCTCTGAAAAATCCACCACAGGCGGCAGAAAGGAGAGGCTTGGCTGCCGGACCCGCGGAAAGGTGATAATCTCAATGCCATTGGGGGTTTGAGCAGCGTCTTCGCATCTCTCGTCAGCGGGCACAGCGCTCGGTCTGGGTCGCGGCTTTACCGGCGCGAGGTCAAGCTCCAGCGCTAGCACCATGATCAGCTTGCGGACGAGGCCTTCGAGGACTTTCAGCTTCGTGCTCGCCCGGCGGAGCTTCCACTTCACGGGACGGCGCAGGGACAGGTGGATGCCCGTCCAGCCAATCAGGCTGAACACGACGAGGCCGATCTGCTCAATCGCCAGAGGAACAAGTGGATCATCCGTCCGCATGGGGAAAGTATGGGCTTAGGGCGAGATCGGTCGGATAGATTTCGTAAACGGTCGCGCAGCGAACACTTGATCCGGTGGATCAAGTGGAGGTGGAGAAAGCCCCGGCAGGGGCCATGCCTGCTGGGGGCGGTGGAGCGGTCGTTAATGAGGGGCCGGACATCGCCATCTGTCCCTACTTCTCTACCAAAGCGGCGTCATTGATTGCTCGCGAAAGAAAAAACTCCACGCCAATCCCGACGCGATTAGCCCGAAGAACGCAGGCTCCCAAGGTGCCTTGAGCCCGCGACCGGTCAGTAGCAGGACCGCGCATGCGCCCGCATTGGACACAAAACCCATCGCGACGACGCCAACAGGAAAAACCCCGTCCTGAACCTGAAAGTACCCGCCAGCGTAACCCACAAGAAGGGCCAGAACGGCCGCGCCATAGAGCCGATAGAGCGCCGGATCGGACGCCTCAAATCCGGATAATCGATTCACCGTCGCTATGGGCAGAAAAAGCAGCGGAAGCGCCACGGGAATGAGTGTTCCAATGATCTTGACCCAAAGAAGGATGGAGATCGGTTCCATGGCTTGCTCCGCTGCGAGGTCAGTTCGGTCGTACCCGAACCTAATATGAATAATATTCGTGTTTTAATGTAAACATTATTCGCGTATGTCAAGCTATGGTAGATGATGCAGCATTTGGATGGGTTGAACCGAGCCAAGCACGCAGCAAGCAAAAGGTCGACCGTATTCTAAATGCGGCGATCGAACTTGGCATTGAGAAGGGATCGCTCGATATCAAGTTCACAGAGGTCGCCAAGCGCGCTGGCGTCGCCATTGGGACATTGTATCAGTTCTTCCCCAACCGATCCGCGCTCATCGGAAGGCTGTTTGCGCGCGAGATGGAGCCGATCGATCAAGCTACGGCGAACGCGCTAGTAGATTTTGGCTCAATAGAGGCTCTGAGCGAAAACATCGAAACGGCGCTGCGCGAAACTCTGGAGCTTGTCCGTCGCAAGCCGGGGTTGATGGTCATATGGTCGTCGCCCGCGTTAGATCCCGTGATTGAGTCAGCGGACTTCGCAAACACGCGCCGAAACGCTCGCGTTCTTTCGGATCGTTTGAAGTCCCTCTTGCCCGACGGCTCTGAACTGCATGACATTCGGGCGACCGCGCTGATTATCTGTCATCTTTGGGGCAGCGTCGTGCGGTTAAGCGTTCTCGCCGGCGAGGAACATGAGCCCGCTATCTTGAAGCAATACGCAAACATGCTCGCGGCGCACGGGCGAGCTTTGGCGAGCAGATGAAGTCCTCTCTGCTACCACGAGCAGACTTAAGCTAAACGACCTTAATCCGCCCCAGAACGGATTCTCGCGCCTCGTCTCTCAGTAACCAAAAACGGACATTGCGAAGCTCCTGCCGGAGCATTCTCCACTTGCGTGTTATCCTCGATCAAATGCTCGCTACCCCTGCCTAACAGCCAACCTCCGCGATTAAGGCATCTACTGCGACCTCAACGAGATCAAGGACGTGGTCGAAGCCGTCGTCGCCGCCATAGTAAGGATCGGGAACGTCATCGGTCCCGAGGAGTTTGCGCACTATCGCGTTGTGCCCCGGCGGCGCAATGGCTTGAAGGTCAGACAGGTTCGACGCGTCCATGGCGAGGACGTAGTCGAAGGTTTCGAAATCGTCTTTGCTGACCTGCCGGGCGCGCTGGGCCGAAAGGTCGTAGCCGCGATTGAGCGCCGCCGCACGCATCCGGTCGTCGGGAGGATCACCCACATGCCAGCCGCCCGTGCCGGCACTGTCTGCGATGACTGATAGCCCCCTCGCCTTCGCTTTTGCGCGGAGTACTCCCTCTGCTGCAGGAGACCGGCAGATATTACCGAGGCAAACGAAGAGAACTCTGGTCACTCTGCAGGGGCCAGTTCTGTGACAATATCGGACGCTGTAAGCGGGGCTGTAAGAATGCGCGCAAAGCGCGCCCACGGATCATCCCCCTCCTCCACGAAGGCTCGCGCGATATCCTGCCCGATATTGTAGTTGATCACATAGGCCCGATAGGTATCGACAAAGCGCAGGCGCTGGGCCGATTTTTCTTCGCTGGCAAGATAGTACTTTTGCATGAGCGGAAGCGCTTCTTCGGCGGTAAGGACGCCATCGAGATAAAGGCGGGATACCTCATTTGTGGCATGGGAAAGCTGGCCGGTCAGTGCGTTCAGTGCGTCGAGCTTATCAGCAAGAGCCGGATCAAGCCCGGTCATCGGGAACAGCACTTCCCGCTCGAAACTGATTTTCTCGTCGCCCGGAAAGGCGAGCGCGATACCGTAATTCGCCGAGCCTTCCGCAATCGGAGCGAACGGGCCGAAGAGCGGGTTCACCGTGTACTCGATCCAACCTCGTTCACCGACAATCTCTTCTTCAATGAAAAGGTTCCAGACGTGGTGGCCAGGATAGCCTTCATGGCAGCCAAGATCGACAGCGCGGTCGATGATGATCGGGAAGTCGGTATTTATCTGGATCAGGCTTTCATAATCGCCCTGATAATAATTGTAGCCGGACCAGGGCTTGTCATTGACGAACTCCATGCGGAAGCTCTCGCCCTCAGGCAAGTCAAAATGGACAGCGGTGCGCGCGCGGCATTCGGCGATCGCCCGATCAAAGACTGGCTGGAGCTTATCTTCGGGAATAGCGAGCGAATTGCGGAACGCGTCGACCCTTTCGGCGGTTGAGCCCTCTCCCGGAAGAAGCGCGTCTATTTGGGCGAGGACGGCGTCATAGACTGACAGGTCATAGGTCGGAGGCGCAACATCGTAGATGCCGGCGACCTCTTCGTCGAAGGTCACAGAGCGACCCGCCACGACATCCAGACGAACGGCCAGTGCGCGCAGCGTTTTCAGAAGCTGGGCGGCGCGGAAGGCCTCGGTTTCATTCGTGACGTCGAGAGCGTCTAAGCCCTCTTGCAGCCGCTCGATCTCATCAGCTATTTTGACAAGTTCAGCGGAGCGCCATTCGGGCCAGCGCGGTAGATCCGTGACATCTATATAAGGGTCGCCATTGGTGAGTTCATCGAAACGGGAGGGAACGGCGTCCCACCAGCCTACTGGTCCGTGATAGGCGTCCACATAATTGTCGTCGATGGCACCGAAGTGGAGCGCGAGTTTGACGTAGTCAGCGGCGATTCTGTCGAGTTCTGTTTCAAAAACGAAAGTGTCACCGGCAGCTTCCGCTCGTTCGATGTCATCAACGATGGAGCGCTCGGAAGTAGGTTCGGAAACCGAAGGTGATTCTATCGAGGCGGTGTCTGGCGTACCAACATTGCACGCCGCCAGACCAACGCCCGCGATAAGTAAGGTCGCAATCCGCATATCCATTTCACCTTTTTCGACGAATTACAGGGGACTGAAGCCGTATTTTGACAGTTGAGCAAGACAAAGCGCTCACGGGCTTAACAGCATTAACGGCTCATCAACCAAGCTAAGACAAACGGTTAATAAATATTCCTCTTTTATTAGGAGATCCTGAGCCATGTCGTCGTCCCTCCTGGAACGGGTGATCGTCGCCCATCGCTGCCGGTCGACCCACCA
>JBCCIW010000285.1:0-4077 GCA_039028055.1 Pseudomonadota bacterium
ACGCATGGAGCGCAAAGTGACCTCCGACGAATGGCGCCTGCGCAAGGAATTCCGCGATCTGGAAGGACGCAACTAGCTCAACACCTCCAAGGCTCGAGAGGCCGCCATGACCGTCATCCCGCTAAATCAGACATTCGCTCACCCCACCAACCTCACACACATACCTGCAACAAGAAGGACAGAACCAATGACCACGAGGGGGACTTCAACACACGACTGGCTCTTCGGAGCCGCAACAATCAGCGCCGTGCTCGCCATTGCCATGGCAGCCTGCTTCAATGGAGGCCTGTCGCTGAAAACCGGCGAGATGGAGATGACGCTGTCAGCCTCGCTTTCCCAGGGCCTGAACCTGACATTCGTTTCCGTCAGCGGCTAAGAAAACCCTGCACCACACCCAATGCCCCGGAGCGTGTCCGCACGCCTCGGGGCTTGCCGTTCCAAGGGGGGATAGATTGAGATCTGGAAGGGCGGAGCACCCAATCCAAGCGACGCGGCATTCGCCTCAGACGTGCGCCTGCCCCCGGCCCTATCCCCCGCGCTCCTCCAATTCTCAGAGACCAAAGAGCACACCAGAAATCGGCGCGGTTGGTGTTTTCGGGAGCGGAGCGGGTTTTGTCTGGTTTTGGTCAGGCGGCGAGCGAAACATTCGGTAGCTTTCTCGAGTCGATTTTGGAGAACGCTTTATAAGTTTCAGCCCCGCCATTATGATCGATAATCCTCCAACAACTTCCGGCCTTCAAGGAAAGAATCAAATGAAGTATTTTTCTTTTGTGGCAACGGCGCTGGCGGCTTTTCTGGCAAGCTGTGGGACTCACATCGAGAGTGAATTGCCCGGTCTCGAAGGGCCCTATATGGGACAAACCCCTCCGGGCAGAACAGCGGAAGTATTCGCGCCCGGCATCATTTCAACCGAGGGCTGGGAACTCCAGGCGGTGTTCGCGCCGGGAATGAAAGAGTTCTACTATGTAACCAGTGGAAGCGAACAGGAGCGCCCAAAGATCTCGGAACTCAAGCCGACAATATTCGGGTATCGATTTGAGAATAATCAGTGGCGCAAATTCCTGGAGATGCCGCGCACCGGAGAACCCTTCATAACGGCGGACGGCCAGACAATGCATCTGGCGAAGGGATACCGAACCCGCACCGATGAAGGATGGTCGGAAGTCGAAGGACTGGGCCCGATGTTTGAGCGCGACGACTGGGGCATCATGCGC
Organism: Pseudomonadota bacterium; assembly: GCA_039028055.1. Classification (GTDB taxonomy): domain Bacteria; phylum Pseudomonadota; class Alphaproteobacteria; order Caulobacterales; family Hyphomonadaceae; genus CALLCD01. Next base: position 1,215 of record JBCCIW010000285.1, read on the forward strand.
CTGACCGCTTCGACGGACGGGTTTTATGTATTCGATGATTTCAGGAGCGGCGATGTTATCAGAGGATCAAGGATCGTGGAGGGCGAGCGACAAGACCCGGTCGAGCTCCCCGAACAAATAAACAGCGGCGAGTTTACAGCCCACCCCTTCATCGCGCCGGATGAAAGCTATCTGATATGGGATAGCGAGAGAGAGGGCGGTTATGGAGAGTCCGACCTGTATATCAGTTTTCGCCAGACGGACGGCTCCTGGGGACCAGCAATTAATATGGGGCCTGAGGTCAATTCGGATAAAGACGATTTTTACGCCAGTGTTACGCCCGACGGCCAATTCCTGATGTTTGACCGGACGATCGCAAGGACGGATGATTACATAGATGTCGATATCTATTGGGCGGACGCTCAGATCATCGAAGATTTGAGACCTGGCCAATAAATGCACCGAAACAGCTTTTGTCTTTTGAACATGCGGTCGATGTCGGTGTCCGTTGCGGGTACATAAAGCATCTCATTATTAAGGGAAAATCGCCGCGACCGTACATTACCAATTGACGCGTATTAAACCCTGCCGCGCTTCAAACTGCGGAACAGGAACCTCAGCGGTGATATCGCTTTTTGTGCCGGGCCGGAGAAAAGCGACGGTTCGCCATGGAGGTGGGCGGCGAGGCCATCGGCAAGCCAGGGCGCGAATGTAAAACCGCGGCTGCCGAGGCCGCTCAGCATCCACACATTCTCATAGGTGGGTGGTGCGCCGACCGGGGAACGTCCGTGGCGGACGCCAGCGAAGGTCTCTTTCGCCTCGTCAAAGCGGATAACCGGGCCAACAAAGGGAAACCGACCCGGCGTGGTCGCGCGAATTCCAGCGCGTGATTGAGCCGCGTCGAAGTCCGCCCAATCCGGATCGACCAGCTCACGAACGGCGGAGAGGTTTTTAACGCGGGCGTCATCCGAGAGCGTCGCGGTGTTTTCCGGGGGGCTTGCAAAGGTGGCGCCCCAGAGCCGATCTTTGCCCAGGGCGATGGCATAGTCGCCGCGGGCGATAGCAGAGATTTCCTGATCTTCACCAGTGCTGAACTCAACCTGGCCAAGGCGGGCCACAAGCGGCAGCCACGCTGTGTCCGGCATATCGGCCAGCGCCATGCCGGTGGCGAGGATGACGGCATCGAAGGGTTCGCCTTCGACCGTTGCCGCTTCAAGATCAATGTACGGATCGGAGATGACAAGCCGGGACGATTGGAGCAACGCCGGTAGCAATTTAGCCGGCTCGATGATGAGGGAGCGTTTGTGCTGGAGCGCGCCGTCAGGGCCTGCCGCGAGATCTTCCGGCGGCAGAGGCGGGTCCGCGAGGACTTTCTTGAACCTTTGTCGCTCTGCGTCATGGGGCGAGCGGTGCTCGGTTGTTGTCTCAGTAACGCCGGGTAGGCCGGAATAGACCGCCCGCGCGTGAAGGTAGGCATCGATCAGTATACGGCTAGTAAAATTATCCTCCGCGTCGAGACGGGGCATGACGAGGGCAAGCGGGTTGCCGCTCGCGCCCTGCCCCGGTCCTGATTTGTCAAAGACCGTAACGTCTGCGCCGCGTCGAGAGAATGCGTGGGCCAGTGAGGCTCCGCCAATGCCGGCTCCGATAATGGCGATACGCTTTGGCGCGTCAGTGACGATGTTGAAGCCATGGGGATCTTCCGTTTGCGGATTTGCGTCTGTGTACTCGGCGAATAGTCGCTCTCGCTTGCGGCCGTGACCCGGTGCCTTGGAGACCGTGAACCCGGAAGCAGAAAGACCGCGGCGGACCGCTCCGGCGACGGTGTATGTCCCGACGCGTGCTCCCGGCGCAGAACAGCGGGCGATTTGCGGGTAGAGATCATCCGCCCACATGCTTTCGTTCTTGGCAGGGGCAAAGCCATCGAGAAACCAGGCGTCAGCGCTGAACCGGGCAGCGGGAAGCGCATCAGACACGTCGTCGATGTGGAGCGTGAGGGAGACGCCGTCCGAACATTCGATCCGGCGTATGCCGCGTGCGCGGTTTGGCCAGCGGCGAATGAGAGCGTCTGCGAGCTCTTTGAGTTCCGGCCATTTGGAGAGAGCCTGGGCGACCTGATCCTTGTTGAGCGGAAAGCCTTCGAAACTGACAAAGTGCAGGCGCGCACGCGGAGATGGGCGCGTCGAGCGCCAGAGGTCCCAGGCGGCGAGGAAGTTCAGGCCCGTTCCAAAGCCAAGCTCGGCGATGGTGAACTGGTCCCTGTCCTGCCACCGCTCGGGCAGCCCGCAGGCCTTGAGAAAAATCTCGCGGGATTCGGCGAGACCGTCATCGACAGAGAAATAGATGTCGTCCACGGCCCTGGCTACAGGGGTTCCGTCTGGTTTCCAGTCGAGGTCCGGTAGAGGTGGTAGGCGCGGTACAGTCATGGGGAGCGACATAGGCGTGCCGGAGGCCGCTGGCCAGCCCTTGCCGCACGCGGTAGATAGTTCGTCATGAGTGAGCGTTTCTGGGAAACAAAGCTGCTGGAAGAGATGAGCCCTCGGGAATGGGAGCTGATCTGCGATGGCTGCGCAAAGTGCTGTCTCCTGAAACTCGAGGACGAAGATACGGGCGAGATCGCCTATACACGCCTGCACTGCCGACTGCTCGACGGGGAAACATGCCGCTGCTCAAATTATGCCCAGCGCAAACGCCACGTACCGGATTGCGTCACGCTCACGCCGAAGACCATCAGCGAGATCCGCTGGATGCCTGAAAGCTGCGCCTATCGCGCCTTGCACGAGGGGCGACGCTTACCGGATTGGCATCACCTGGTGTGCGGCGATCCAACCCGCGTGCATACGAGCGGTAACTCGGTTCAGGGGCGAACCGTGTCGGAAGACAC
>JBCCIW010000286.1:0-4048 GCA_039028055.1 Pseudomonadota bacterium
GGGCCAAGACTGGAGATCTTCGATCATGAAAGCGCATTTGGCCGTATTGGGGGTTTTTCTTTGCTGCGGAGCGGCAAATGCCAGAATTCCGTCGCCGCCGAGTGTCAAACCGCCGGTGATCTATGCCTCCGAGGTCGTTTCAACCCAGGACGCAGCTGTTGTCCGGGACGCGATTCGAGCCGCCGATGGCCGAGATTGGGCCGAGCTTCGCCAACTTCGCCGACTGGCACAGGATGAGGCTGTCGCCGATTTCGTGCTCTGGAATTTGGCCCTGGCCGGCACGCCAAATGTCGGGTTCGACACGCTTAATGAAGCGATGATTCGCCTGGATGACTGGCCCCGCGCACGCGCCATACGCATCAGCGCCGAGGAAGCAATTGTCGTCAGTTCGCTTTCCCATGAACAGCGTGTGATTTGGTTCGATGCTCTGGGCGGTCCAATTTCAGGCGAGGGCAAGGCCGCCTATGGCGAGTCCCTGCGCCGCACGGGCGCGGTCGAAGCAGCCTATCCATATGTCCGCGATGCGTGGCGAAATCACACGATCAACCGCACAACGGAGCGGGACATACTCGCCCGCTACCCTGAACTTCTGACGCAGGACGACCACCGCGCCCGAATGGATTACCTGCTCTGGACCAATCAGCGCGGCGCTGCCAACCGGCTTCGTCGATATCTGACCGCGGACTATCGTGCCCTGACAGATGCTCGTATCGCGCTGAAGTGGCGGGGACGCGGCGTTGATGCCAAGGTTGCAGCTGTTCCAGCTCATCTGCAGGATAGTGCGGGCCTCCTTTTTGACCGGGCAAGGTGGCGTCGCCGCCGTGCGCGCAACCAGTCAGGTGCCACGGAGCTTCTGGTCAGGATCGATGGCGCAGATGTTCCGCTCGCAGGCCGCGATAATCTCTGGGATGAACGGAACATTGCTATTCGCGCATCACTGAAACGGGGTGCTTTCCAGACGGCCTATGACCTTGCAGCTCCGCACGGACTTTCCTCAGGGGCAGACTTTGCCGACGCCGAGTGGATTGCGGGTTGGGTTGCGCTTCGCATGCTTGATGAGGCTGAGAAGGCGGCTGCTCACTTTGCGAGCCTGAAAGCGGGCGTCTCAACGCCAATCAGCCTATCTCGTGCGGACTATTGGCACGGCCGCGCTCTCAGGGAGCTTGGTGCCGCTGAGGAAGCTGAAGCCGCGTTCCGCTCCGCATCTGTTCACAACTACGCCTATTATGGTCAGCTCGCCGCCGAACAGATCGGCGAGACCTATATTGCGCTACCATCCACGCCAGAACCTACCGAGGGCGAGCGAGATGGCTTCCAGGATCGTCCGCAGGTGCGGTTACTCCGCCTTCTGGGAGAGGTCGGTGACCGCAGTCTTTTCCGTCGTTTTGCTTTCCATCTCGACGATCTGCTTGAGACGCCGACTGAACAGATACTGCTCGCAGAGATTGGTGATTACTACCATCAGCCGGACATTGGTGTGCGCGGCGGTAAAGCGGGTCTTGGCCGGGGGATCATCGCCCCTGAGGCCGCCTATCCGGTCGTTTCCTATCCTCTGAGGCGTGATGTGAGCGTGGAGAATGCTCTGGTGCTCGCACTCTCCCGTCAGGAAAGCGAGTTGAACCCACGCGCGATTTCACATGCAAATGCTCGCGGTCTGATGCAATTGATCCCCGCAACAGCCAGAACACAAGCGCGTCGTGAGGGGCTTCCTTACCGGACTTCATGGCTGACGGACGATCCCGGTTACAATATGACGCTCGGAGCGGCCCATCTCGACGATCTGCTGGATCAGTTCAATGGATCGTACATCATGACGGCCGCCGCCTATAATGCCGGTCCGCGTCGTCCAAGACAGTGGATTATCGACTATGGCGATCCTCGTCGCGGTGAGATCGATCCTATCGACTGGGTCGAGCTTATCCCGTTCTCCGAGACGCGGAATTACGTTCAGCGGGTGCTGGAGAATGTGCAAGTCTATCGTCATCGCATCAGCGGCGAACCGGGCCAGATCAGGATTCTGTCGGATCTCCAGCGCGGACGGCTGCTGTAGTCAGTCGCCGCCAGCCGGACTGATCGATCGTCTCTGCGCGGGCCTCGGGATTTATTCCCGCTGAATTCAGCCACTCGGCGATGTCCAATCCGGATTGCTTTGCATAGATTTTGAGGCTTGCCCGAAGCATTTTCCGCCGCTGTCCGAAGGCGGCGGACGTGATTTTTTCCAGTGTTTCCAAATCTTTGAACCTATGCACATCGGACAGTGGTTCCAATACCACTACCGCGCTATCGACCTTGGGCGGCGGACGAAACGCTGCCGGCGGCATGGTGAAAGCAATATGTGGCGTTGCAACTGCGCCCGTCAGAACTGCCAGCCGTCCGTAGTGCTTCTCACCCGGAGCGGCGCAAACCCGCTCTGCGACCTCTTTCTGGAACATCAGGGCCATTTCGCCCCGCCAGGCTCCTGCCTTCAGCCAATCGATTAGAAGCGGTGTTCCAACATTATAGGGCAGGTTGGCGACGATCATTGCGGGGGAGCTGCCACCGGTGGAACCAATGAGACCTTGCCAATCCACTTTTCTGGCGTCGCTTTCGTGGACGTATAGTCGTCCTGAGATGGCATCAGGCCAACGTTGCAGGGCTTCTGCAAACCGGGTATCCGCTTCCACCGCGATCACTTTTGCCGCACCGGCTTCGAGCAAGGCGCGCGTTAAACCGCCTGGACCAGGACCGACTTCTATGACTGTTCGGCCCTCAACCGGCCCAGCCGCCAAGGCGGTTCGGCGCAAAATGTCGGGATCGAAGAGAAAATGCTGACCGAGCGCTTTTCTCGCGGGAGCTTCGGTCAATTTCTGCCGATGTTCATTCATTGGCGCGTCGGCTGGCGTTTTCCGCAGCGAGGCGGATTGCGGCGATCAGGCTGTCAGGTCGGCATGTGCCTGCTGCTGCAGCTTCGTAAGCGGTGCCATGGTCCGGGCTGGTCCGGATTACTGGTAAACCGAGTGTCGCGTTTACACCGCCCCAAAAGTCCAGCGTTTTTACTGGGATCAAAGCCTGATCGTGGGTCATGGCGATTACCGCGTCAAAGTCCCCATTGATGCTCTCGACGAAAACGGTATCGGCTGATCGCGCATCGGAAATGTCGATGCCTTCATGTCGGAGTATTCGAGCGGCGGGGTTGATGATATCGAGTTCTTCCCTGCCAATAGATCCCGCCTCACCGGCATGGGGATTAAGGCCGGTAAAAGCGATCCGCGGGGCCTTCAAGCCGAAGTCTCTCCTCAATGCGCCATGGGTAATGCGCGCGATATCTGTCAGCAGCTCGATCGAAAGTGATCCAGGCACGTCGGCGAGGGGCATATGGATGGTCGCAAGGGCGACACGCAGACCTCCGCCCACAAGCATCATCACTGGCCTCGGCGGTTGAGTTCCGTCTTCGGTACATAGCCGCGCGAGGAACTCGGTGTGACCAGGGTGAGCAAACCCGGCGTTGTAGAGTAGCGCCTTGTTGATTGGGTTGGTAACGACCGCGCCTGCCTCTCCTCTCTGAACGAGTGCGACGGATTTCTCGATCGACGATATTATACTGGGGGCAAAGCGCTGATCTGGTTGTCCGGGGACGGCTTTGGGCACGTCCATTCCAAGATCGAGCACTGGCAGACCGCTGGGAAAGGCATCTTTAGCTTCTGCAAGTGATTGGACACGCTTTGTCGGGCCGTATGATGCCGCAATTTCTTCGGAGCCCACGACACAGAACAGGTTGTCGGGCTCGCTCTGCAGCGTTTCCCACGCTCTGGCGGTTATCGCCGGTCCGCATCCGGCCGGATCGCCGAGCGTCAGAACAAGTGGCTTCGTTTCGGCAATGCTCATTTCGCGGATGTCGCGATTTCCGAGCAGCTTGGCAAGGGGTTATTGTTATCTTTGAAGAATTGTCGCTTCTCGACGCGCATTGCGAAGCTCGCGATCAGAGATCATTCCAAGCTCGCGTCCAAATAGCTGATCTTCGATCTGATCTCTCGACGGCATGTTTGCGACGCCGTCTACGCGATCGCAC
>JBCCIW010000287.1:0-4039 GCA_039028055.1 Pseudomonadota bacterium
AAACGAACGAAATGGGGCTGAAATCGACTTCAACGCTTTGAGGCCACCCAAGGCATCTGCGGGGAAGAATTTCAAATACTGGCAGTTCATTGCCATGGCCTGTGTCAGGTCCGTTGGCGTCGCGACGCCCGGGATAAACGGTATATTGGCCTCCCGAAAGATCTCAATAATCGTTGGATCGAAACCCGGCGAGAGACCAAACTGGGCGCCTGCGGCAATCGCCTGTCTCGCCTGTTCCGGGGTCAGCACGGTGCCCGCAGCAACTGTAACCCCAGTGAGATTTTTGCGGATCTCCTCAATCGCTTCGGCCGCCCGTTCCGTCCGGAAGGTGACCTCGATCGCCGAGATCCCGCCTTCATTCAGAGCCCGTGCCAGAGGGATCGCGTGATCGGGGTTCTCGATACTGACGACCGGCAGGATCTTATTCGCTTCGAGTAATTGATTCATATCTACTCCCTACTCCATTATCCTAAACACCGTAGTTCATTTGTTAATAGAGGTTTAACCACGGATTAATACTGATGAAAACGGATGCTTTGGTGCCGCCATCTTGGCGAAGGACACCAAAGCCTCCCCTTCTCGCATAACAAATAATAAATGATTCAATGCCATCAACTTCCAATTCAAATCCGTGTTCTTTTGTGTTCATCCGTGGTTTTAACTCATCTTTTTAGGGTTATTTAGCCGGTACCGGGCTCGGCAGCGAGAGACGCTCCCCCGCCTGCATAACATAAAAATTCTGCTCCAACTCCCGGCAGGATGCTTCGAAGAGATCGGGAGCTGCCGTATTGAACTCGAACATTTCGAAGTGACAGGGAATCACCACCTGCGCACCAATCCGTTTTGCCAAGTGGGCTGCCTCTTTTCCATTGAGGTTTCCCGCTACGCGACGCTCTGGCTTGTTGCCATTGATCGGAAGAATCGCAACATCTACCGGGCTGCCGATCCATTCCTCGATCCCTTCATAGAGTAAGGTATCCCCGCTATGGTAGATGCGCCACGGGCCGATTTCGGCTACGAAGCCGATGAAATGATGATCCCCGGCCTCATCTTTTTTCAGCGTGTTGTGTGCCGCCGGAATGATCTTAAAACGGATGCCTGCGTCTTCGATCGTATCACCCGCGTTCACCCAGATAAAGTCCTCTCCCCAGTCGCCCAGTCGTCCGATTGCCGCTTCTTTGATCGCGCGTGGAAGGATCAGTTTTAAGGAAGGGTTTGCTTCCCTCAGCGGGAGCAGTGTTCCATGGTCAAGGTGGTCTGTGTGGACATGGCTGGAGGTTGCGATCGGAGTAAACCCAAGGCTCTCTGGAGCAATGACCTGTTCCGTCATTCTTACATGAGGCTTATCCGTCTTTGCATACTTTGTCGTCAGCGTGTCGGATAAGTAAGGGTCAAAAAGAAAGGTCGTCTCCGCGTGTTTGACTAGAAAGCCACTTTGGCCCAGCCACCAAAAGTGCAGGTCTGCATCATTTGCGCTATCGATATCGGCAAGCAGTGCCTCGTTTTTTTGCTTTGGAATAATCATTCGCAGCCGATGGATTTGCGCACTTCGTGGACCCCTGCCACCATGTTGATTAGTTTCTTCTTGGCCGCCCAACGCGCTGTCTGACTCAGACCGCAGTCAGGCGCGAAGACCAGCTTGTCGGCCGGTGCGTGTTCGAGGCAAAGCTTTACCCGGTCCACGATGTCCTGCTCGCTCTCAATGTAGTAACTCTTTACATCGACGATACCCACTGCCACGTCCATCCGCTCAGCAATCTGGCGGATCGCCTCGATTTCCGAAAACTCACGGCTCGCCATCTCGACGTGCATCTCGTCGACATGAAAATCGAGGAACGCCGGGAACATGGGCGCGATTTTTCGTAGGCCGACCGCATGCCCCTTGAAATTACCGAAGCAAAGGTGCGTGCAAATCCGCACCTTGCCGCGAATGCCCTCGACTGTGCGGTTGAAGATATCGACGAAGCGCGAGGTATCCTGTTTGAAAGCGTAACAACTCATGGACGGTTCATCCACGCAGATTTCGGTGCAGCCTGCCTCGGCCAGCTTGATCAACTCATCGCGAACCAGCGGCAGCAGGGCCTCGGTAATCGCCCATCGATCTGGATATTGATCGTTCGGCAGGAGTCGCCCACTCATCGTATAGGGCCCGGGAACCGAAGCTTTCAGAACAGCCGGGCTATTCGGTGCCAAACGCTTCAACCGTTCAAACTCTTCGACCGCACCCAAACCTTCCGGCGCAGTCAGGGTCCCGGTCAATCGATGTTTGCCTCTTTGGTCGTGAGCAGGAGGCCCATGCAATCGCGGGCTCTTCGACTCCAGCTCGATCCCGCTCAGATAGCCATAAAAGGAGAGATTAAAATCGAGCCGCGTTTGCTCTCCATCTGTGATCGCGTCGAGGCCGGCAGTCTCCTGATCATGGATCGCTGCAATTACCGCATCGTCCTGAATCTCCGCAATGTCGGACTCTCCAAATTCCCCTAAATGCTGGGTGGCAAAATTAAGCCAGGAAGGAAAAGGGTAACTGCCGATCACCGATGTTCGAAGGGGTCTTTCTTTCATTTAATTCGTCTTTGGGTATATGGGTTAGGCTTTAAGTAGTTGGAATCTTCCGGTTGTTGGACCAGCCGTCTGCAGATGTATCGGCGATTGCCTCCGGCATCTCAAGCACTGCGCCCTGGGCACGCAGCGCTTCCTGTAGTTGAACAGTGGATACATCAATTGGCGCCATCTCCGAACTGACCGCAAAGGCAGCCGCAATCCCGCAAGCGTGGCCCATGGCCATCGTCTGTGCCATGGAGCGGCAGGAGGCATGAGCATCGTGCGTCGCGCTAAAGCAACGTCCACAAACGAGCACCTGATCTGTATCCTTGGGCACCAGGCACCGGAAAGGCACTTCATACACGCCACTCTCAGGAACATAGGCCCAATGGGTTTCTTCCTCCCCGTCCGCAGACTGGCGGTGGTCCTCAATCGGCGCCCCGCAGATGAGGACCTTGTCCTCGAATGTCGCTTTCGTCAGGCAGTCCTCGCGGGTAAGACGGTAATGCCCGTAAACCCGCCGGCTTTCGCGCACCCCAATTCCGGTCGACAAGCCGATAATATTCGAACGTTCAAAGCCGGGCACACAATCACGCAGAAAATCCTCGTAGATAAAGGCCTGGCGACGCCCTTCCCGTTCGGCTTGGCTCAGTTCGCGGGCATCCAATCCGGAAAATCCGGCAACGCGCACGGCTACCGTCGAAATACAGCCTTCAGCATTCATCTTGTGGACGCTGCCCGCTTTACGCGGAAGGGCGTGTGTGCCGTTATCGACCGCTTCCTCCATCTTCTGCATGAGCATCTTCTTGCCTCCAGCTTGCTGATAAGCATCGAGGTCTACATTGGACATGCGGAACGTGGTCGTCATCGTCTGCACCGGCTCATGCTCCCCGGCGACTTCATAAGGAATCCCGGCAAGGTGACAAAAATCCGCATCGCCCGAAGCATCGATGTATTGCTTCGCCTTGATTCGCCCAAAGCCCTGCTTGCCGTGGACGACAACCGACTCGATCCGACCGGCTACTTTTTCGACTTCGACCAATGTTGTGTGCAGCAGCACATTGACACCGGCTGCAGCCAGCAATTGATCCCACACCAACTTGAGCCGCTCCGGGTTGTAATTGACTCCGGTGCCCGCTCCATAGGTATTCGGCCGCAGAAAAACCGCGCCAGCAGCATCCAGCGCATCGACTACTTTATCACCGATGCCGCCTGCTACCTTCTTTGAAGTTTCACCCGGAGTGAAGAAACCGTAGAACGTGTCGAGTGCCTGCGTTGAAATACCACCGGGGAAACCACCACGATCAATCAAAGCCACGCTAGCTTCGGCTGTTTCCCCTGCAGCGATCGCAGCACTGCACCCGGCCGAGCCAGCTCCGATCACGAGCACATCGGTTTCCAGGAAGATGGGGATCTTTTTCGTATCGAGAATATTCATACGCTACGGCTGGCCGACATTTTCGTAGTAGCGGGCGATCCGGTGGGCATGCTCATCGTA
>JBCCIW010000288.1:0-3971 GCA_039028055.1 Pseudomonadota bacterium
GCCCACCTCGAAGCCGGTGCCAAGCGCGTGCTCGTATCTGCGCCAGCCTCCGGTGCGGACAAGACAATCGTCTATGGCGTGAACCACGATACGTTGGGTGCTGACGATATGGTCGTCTCGAATGCATCGTGTACGACCAATTGCCTTTCACCTGTTGCCAAAGTTCTGAATGATACTGTGGGCATTGAGCGCGGATACATGACCACGGTCCATGCCTATACAGGTGACCAGCCGACCCTCGATACGATGCACAAGGATCTTTATCGGGGCCGCGCCGCGGCACAATCGATGATCCCGACATCAACGGGTGCGGCGAAGGCTGTAGGCCTCGTGCTGCCTGAGCTCGCTGGCAAGCTCGATGGATCTGCCGTGCGCGTGCCAACGCCAAACGTCTCGATGGTGGATCTCGTCTTCGACGCCAGCCGCGACACGACGATTGAAGAAATCAACGGTGCGATCAAGGCGGCCTCAGAAGGTGCCATGAAGGGCGTGCTCGGATATTCCGAGGCACCGCTCGTCTCTGCTGACTACAATCATAATGCAGCGTCTTCGACGCTCGCTGCCAGCGGAACCAATGTCACCGATGGCAAACTCGTGCGTGTGCTGAGTTGGTATGACAATGAGTGGGGCTTTGCCACCCGGATGTCAGATACGGCACTGGAACTGGCCAAGCACATCTAGCTAAAGACGCCCGCCCTGACCCGGCGGGCGTTTGATTATTGGGGACAGCATGCAAAGCGAAGATTGGGGTACTATGGAATGGTTGGTTGAAGATGCCACGCATCCCGGAGCCAATATGTCTTTCGCACGAATGACTGTGCGTCCTGGAAAGATAAGCCCCGCGCACCGTCATGCCAATTCAAATGAGGTTATTCACGTACTGTCTGGGCAGATGGAAGAGCGACTGGGCGAGACGTGGAAAAAAGCGCAGGCCGGAGACAGCGTCTTTGTGTCGAAGGGTACCGTTCACCAGACGAAGTGCGTCGGTGAAGAGGAGGTTGTCATGGTAGTCGCGTATTCCGAAGGACAGCGTGCCTATGAAAATATGGAACAGAACCAGTGAGTAGTTTCAAGCGTATAAGTGATGTGGGGGACCTGACCGGTAAAGTTGCGATTGTCCGTGTCGATCTCAACGTTCCGCTTGATGGTGATGAAGTGACTGACACGACCCGTATCAAGGCGGCAAAGCCGACAGTGGATGCTTTGACAGGGGCGGGGGCTAAGGTCGCCATGCTTGCGCATTTCGGCAGGCCACAGGGGACCCGTGTCGATGAGATGAGCCTCGAGAAGCTGCGTCCTGCTGTTTCAGGTGTCTTTGGCACGCCGGTCTCTTTCGCCACCGATTGCAAGGGCGACCAGGCGAGATCAGACATTGCCAACCTGCCGGATCGAGGCGTTATCCTGCTCGAGAACACGCGATTTCATCCCGGTGAAGAAGCCGGCGATGAGGATCTCGCCGAGGGTATGGCAGCGCTTGGAGACATTTACGTAAATGACGCCTTTTCCGTATCCCACCGCGAACATGCGTCTACTGCGGTGATTGCCAGACATCTTCCTTCATTCGCCGGGATCACCATGGAACGCGAGCTCGATGCTCTGGACAGGGCGTTGGGCAATCCAGAACGCCCGGTGGTGGCCGTGGTCGGAGGCGCGAAGGTCTCCACGAAGATCGACTTGCTGAAGAACCTCGTGCGCAAGGTCGATGCCCTCGCCATCGGCGGCGGCATGGCAAACACATTCCTCGCGGCTCGTGGTCATTCCGTCGGAAAATCACTTTGCGAGCATGATCTTGCCGATACGGCAAAAGAAATTGAAATCGCGGCGAAAAGTGCCGGATGCGACATTCTCCTGCCGCGGGATGTTGTCGTGGCAAAGGAGTTTGCTGCGAATGCACCCAATCGAACCTGCGGGCTCGATGAGGTTGCTGACAATGACATGATCCTGGATGCTGGGCCTCAGACTGTCGCAATCCTCGCAGCGGCGATGGATGCCGCGAAAACGCTGGTCTGGAATGGGCCGCTCGGCGCTTTCGAGATCGAACCATTTGATAGGGCAACAGTGCAGGCGGCGCAGGCGGCGGCAGTGCGCTGCAAGCGTGGCGATCTTGTTGCTGTGGCCGGGGGCGGCGATACGGTCGCTGCGCTCAATCATGCTGGCGCAGCGGCGGATTTTACCTTCGTTTCTACGGCTGGCGGTGCGTTTCTTGAATGGATGGAAGGCAAAGCGCTTCCGGGCGTCGAGGCTTTGAAGAATAAGTGCGAATGAGAATAGGGGACAACCCATGTATGATGATGGAATGGATATGACGAAGACACAGATGCGCGAGAAAGTCGCTGCGAGACAAGGCTTCATTGCGGCCCTTGACCAGTCCGGCGGATCGACGCCCCGAGCGTTGCACAATTACGGCATTCCGGCGAATTCCTATGCCAGCGAAACGGAAATGTATGACCTCGTGCACCAGATGCGCACGCGGATGATGACGTCGCCGGCCTTCACCGGAGAGAAAGTCGTCGGTGCAATCCTGTTCCAACGCACTGCTGAAAGCCAGGTCGAGGGGATGCCGACATCGACATATCTCTGGGAACAGCGCGGCGTTGTGCCCTTCATCAAGGTGGACAAGGGACTGGCCGACGAGGCCGAAGGCGTTCAGCTGATGAAACCGATGCCGGAGCTTGATGCACTGCTCGATCGCTCGAACGAGCTTGGTATTTTCGGCACCAAAATGCGTTCGGTTATCAATGCTGCAAACCCGGCGGGCATTGCTGCCAATGTGGCTCAGCAGTTCGAAGTGGGTAAGCAGATCCTCGCGGAAGGCCTGATGCCGATCCTCGAACCGGAAATCACCATCACGATCGACGACAAGTCTGAGGCAGAGGATCTCTTGCGCGATGAGATTCTGAAGCACCTCGATGCGATGCCAGAAGACGAGCAAGTGATGCTGAAACTGTCTCTCCCGAACACCGCGAACCAGTACAAGCCGTTGGTTGATCATCCGCGCACGCTTACGGTTGTCGCGCTGTCCGGCGGCTATCCGCGCGCGCAGTCAAACGAAATGCTGTCCCGGAATACGGGCATGATTGCGAGCTTCTCTCGCGGCTTCAGCGAAGGTTTGAAGGTTGATATGACCGATGAAGCATTCAACGCGACCATCGCCGAATCCATTGAGTCGATCTACCGGGCTTCTGTTGCCGGATAGCGCTGGTGCTTGACGCGTGATACCGCTGCCGCTTAGGCGGAGATCATGGATCACGAGACCAAACTCTATTTGATTACGCCGCCGCGTTTAGATGACCCGGCGGCGTTTCTGCGAGATCTTGAAGCGGTTCTCGATACCGGAGCCGTGACTGCTGTCCAGTTGCGCCTCAAGGCAGAGGACGGCATCACCGCTGACGTGGAGGCTATGGGGGCCATCGCCAACGAGTTTGCCTCTCTGGTTCAATCAGCCGAAGCCGTCGCGCTAATCAATGATTCCGTGAGCATCGCCGAGGCCAGTGAAGCAGACGGTGTTCATCTCGGGCAAAGCGATGGATCGATCAAGGACGCCCGCGCGCGGCTTGGTGAGGACGCCATCATAGGTGCGACCTGCCACGACAGCCGACACCTTGCCATGATCGCCGGTGAACAAGGGGCTGACTATGTCGCCTTTGGAGCGTTCTTCGAAACTGGAACAAAAGAGACCAAACATCGTCCCGAACAGGACATTCTCACCTGGTGGCAGGAACTGATGGAGATTCCCTGTGTCGCGATTGGCGGCATCACGGTGCACAACGCGGCGGGACTGGTCCGGGCGGGAGCAGATTTCCTCGCCGTGTCATCAGGTGTCTGGAACCATCCCGATGGTGCCGCCGCTGGCGCACTGGCATTCCAGGCACTGATAACCGACAACTTACCGGCGCACGAGACCGGCTGATGGCGAAACTCTACTTCAATTATTCTGCCATGAATGCCGGGAAGTCAGCGATCCTTTTGCA
>JBCCIW010000289.1:0-3967 GCA_039028055.1 Pseudomonadota bacterium
CCACATCTGCATCGATCTGAAGCTCTTCCTGTGCGAGGAATTGGCCCATACGACGCCGGACGTCATACACGCTTCTACCTTGGACGATGCTGTCCGGTCGCGAAAAATACACATACTCGAAAACACAAGGACGTGCGGGTCGTGGAGGGAACGGGGTAATGCTCTCGATACCTTCCTCGCTGATGATGACAACCTCTCCATTTTCAATTTCGCGCACGAAGTCCGCGCCGATCAGATCAAGCGCGCAGGTTTCCGACGCCAACACGTAGGCATCGCCCAATCTGCCGAGAACGAGGGGACGCAAGCCGATTGGATCTCTGGCTCCGATGAGCTTTTTATTCGTCAGGCCAACGAGCGCATAACCACCTTCGATTTGAGCCATCGCCTTGATCAGCCTGTCGGTAAACCTTCCTTTTGGCGTCTTCGCAATTAACTGGAGCACGACTTCAGTATCCATTGTCGTCTGGAATATGGCTCCTTCATCGACCAGTTGCTGACGTTTCTGACGCGCATTTGTGAGATTACCATTGTGGGCAATTGCAACGCCGCCAGTGGCCAAGTCCGCAAAAATTGGCTGGATATTACGCGGAGCCGGTTTGCCTTGAGTCGAGTAGCGATTGTGACCGATTGCGGAGTGTCCGGGCAAGCGCTCCGGTAGATCAAGTCCTGTGAACGAGTCGCCGACCAGACCCATGTGCCGTTCAGCATGAAACCCGAAACCGTCATAGCTGACAATTCCGCAGGCTTCCTGACCGCGGTGTTGAAGTGCGTGGAGCCCCAATGTCGTCAGTATGGCTGCTTCAGGGTGGCCGAATATTCCGAATACGCCGCACTCTTCGCGGGGTTTATCATCGTCATGATCCCAGAACATTGGCATCAGCCTCTTTCGGTTGTTCAGCTACTATTCTTCGTCTCGAGCATTTTCAAGTGCGTCGGCTACGCCTCTGAGCAACTCCTCGGCTTCCCCATTATCTCTGCTGAGCGCGCCGTCCAGATCTTCGGCAACCCGAGGAGCATTCGACGTTATTGTAGCAGCGGCGCGCTCAAACATCGGATAGCTCGCAGATCCGGAAATAAAGTCGGGAACACGATCCGACGGCACTGCCGTAATCATGAGCCAGGCAAGGAAAACAAGCGCTGCACCCCCGCGCGCTGCTCCAAAAACCATGCCTGCAAGTCGATCGACAATCGTTACACCTTCAGTACCTTGAATGACACTTGTAACGCGGCTGCTAACGAAGCGAACGATCAAGTACACAACGAGGAATGCGACGCTGACAATAGCGACATCGGCCGTCCAGGCGGCCAAGTTTTCCGGCAGCCATCCGGCAATCTGTTCGCGCAATAGTTCCCTACCTAAGAATGCCGCAGCGATTGCCGCAATGAGCGCTGTCATTGCTGCAAGCTCTCTCATAAATCCGCGAGAGAGGGCCATAAGAGCCGACATTATAACAATTAGCACAGCAATCGCGTCGAAGGCCGTAATTGAACTGAACAAGGTCTCGATCATAGATCCGTTTCCAGCTGCAGCAGGCTTGTGAGTTCGTTAAGACGCTTCAATGGCGTGACCGTCAAGCCATCAACTGCGACCGGGCATCCATCTGGTACGAAGGCTCGGTCAAATCCCAAACGGCTCGCTTCTTTCAGCCTTTGCTCCATTCGGGAGACCGGCCTAATCGCTCCTGATAAGGCAATTTCCCCAAAGAAAATGGATTTTGACGGTAGGGGTGCATTCGCTGCGGACGACAGCAGAGCCGCGGCGGCAGGCAAATCCCCCGCAGGCTCGGTAATTCGATAACCACCAGCGACTGATAAATAAACATCACGCCCCGCAAGTGATACACCACTTCGAGACTCCATCACGGCGAGCAGCATGGCGAGGCGCCCCCCATCCCATCCAATAACTGAGCGTCTAGGCGTGCCATAAGAGGATGCAGCCGCAAGTGCCTGGACTTCCGCAAGGACCGGACGGGACCCTTCCATTGCCGCAAATACCGCGGCTCCTCCAGCGCCTTCGCTGTCGGACGACAGAAACAATTCCGACGGCTCCGGTGCCGGCGCCAGTCCGAACCGACTCATTTCGAAAATGCCAATCTCATCGGTCGGGCCGAATCTGTTCTTTACGGCGCGCAGAATTCTGAATTGATGCCCGCGTTCACCTTCGAAATAGAAGACGGTATCCACCATATGTTCGACCACGCGTGGTCCTGCAATCTGGCCTTCTTTTGTGACGTGCCCAACAATCACAAGAGCGGCACCGGACGATTTGGCCCATCTCGTAAGCTCTTGCGCACACGCTCTTACTTGCCCGACGGATCCGGGTGCAGCTTCCAAACTGTCAGACCATAAGGTCTGGATGGAGTCGATCACCACAAATTCTGGTTTTGCGGTTCTCAGTGAAGCAATTATTTTTCGTAAGTCAGTTTCAGTAGCGAGTTGAACGGGACTATCCTCTACTTTAAGCCTGCGCGCCCGCTCCTGGATCTGAGCACTTGCTTCCTCTCCGGATACGTAGACAACCCGTTGGCCATTTCGAGCCAGCCTGGCTGCCACTTGTAGAAGTAAAGTAGATTTTCCGATCCCTGGGTCGCCACCAATTAGCGTTGCTGAATTAGGGACGAGACCGCCCCCGAAAACTCGGTCAAGCTCGTCAACACCCATGACGATGCGCGGCGGGGGCTCATCCTTTCCGTTAAGTGCGACGAAGTTCGTTTCCGCACCAGTCTTTTTACCTGACTTCTGCGCCTTCAGCCCGCCCGGGATGGCAGATCCGGTTTCTTCCGTAAGAGTATTCCATTCGCCGCAAGCACTGCATCGGCCACTCCATTTTGAGTGGATTTCGCCGCATGACTGACATGCGAAATGATGAGTGACTGTTTTCACCATGTTTTTTTCCTAGTTGGATTCGGTGGTGCGTGATCCTGAATTTTACCTGCATGCCGTCTTGGGAACATAGCAAGAACATGCTACATTCTCAACAGCGTATTCCGAATCCCTCAATTGGAAGCTCAAGGCTGAGATCATTCACAGAGCGGAACAAATTGTGGATTTCTAGTTGGGCTATGGGACGGAAAGAGAACCTGAAGAAATCAAGCCGCGCATTACAAAAAAGAATGAATTATGACACGCCGCCATGGCTGATGATTTAAGACATACGCGAGAGGCATCCATCGTCCCTCCAAATAACCTGGCCGCCGAAGCCGCGGTGCTAGGAGCAATCCTCTTTGACAACAACGCATTCCAGCGCGTCGCCGATATCCTTCGGTCCTCGGACTTTTATGCGCCAGCTCATCAGGAGGTGTATGAAACCGCCCAAATAATGATTCAACAGGGTCGTGTCGCAGATGGTGTCACGCTACGCGAGCATTTTGAGAAAACGGAGCAACTCACCGTTATCGGCGGGGCCAGCTATCTAGCCGAGCTCCTGGATAGCGCTGCATTTGGGCCTGAGATCCTCGATTACGCACGAATGATAAGGGATTTATCGGTCCGTCGGGAACTCATTGATGTTGGCGCAACGATGCAGTCGAAAGCACTTTCGCCTGAACCCGGTGAAGACGGCTCCCAGCAAATTGAGCTTGCGGAGCGCAGCCTTTTTGATCTGGCAGAGCGAGGGTCTACGGACAAAAACTTTATCCATTTCAGCGAGGCGATGGCAGAGTCGCTTGTGATGGCTGAGGCGGCCTTCCAGCGTGAAGGTAAGATTGCGGGAATTGCGACCCATCTCGATGACCTCGATCACAAATTGGGCGGGTTGCACAGATCAGATCTTATTATCTTGGCCGGCCGGCCCTCTATGGGGAAAACATCGCTTGCCACGAATATCGCCTTTAATGCCGCCAACGCCTGGCGTGGTGAGACGCTTGATGATGGAACAAAAAAAACAGTCGAAGGGGCGAGGGTGGCTTTCATCTCCCTGGAGATGTCCAGCGAGCAGCTGGCAACGCGTATCCTGGCTGAGCGCACG
>JBCCIW010000290.1:0-3963 GCA_039028055.1 Pseudomonadota bacterium
GACAAATAAGGACTCCAAAGAGATCGTGTTTTATCTTGCCCGGGATGAAATTATGAGAAGAATAGCTTTGGCCTCTGCGAGTCTTTACGCACTCGTAAGAACAACAGGTATCGTTTGCGCTCAGGAAGTTGAGGAAGACACGGAGAGTGTTCAGGATACGATCGTTGTTATCGGATCGTTTCAAAAATCCCTTTCTGGTTCACGCGCTGAAAAGCGAAATGCGGACCAGATCTTGGATTCAGTATCAGCAGAAGCCTAGGCAAGCTTCCCGATATTAGTATCGCAGAATCGATTGCCCGCGTACCAGGCGTGACGGCAAATAGAGATCGCGGAAACGCCACCGAACTATTGATCCGTGGATTGGGACCAAATCTTAGCAACACGCTTTTAAATGGGCGTGAGATGGTGCTATCAGTCCAAAACGAACCGATCGCCAGCATCTGTTGGTGTGCCCTGCCCTATCCAGTCAGAAGCTGGCGCCATTCTAAGAGAGCGGCGTTTCTTATGGTCTTGAAGCGAGATCTGCGGTTGATGTGACGATCTAAGTAAAAGTGATTGCGGAACGAAGCGTGGGTAGAGGCGAAGTTCTGTAAGTTCGACATACACGTAACTCTCGACATCGCCCGCTCTCATCGTCGGAACGGTAAGTGGCTATTCTCCGCCCAATTATTGAGATATCGACCGACCTCGTGGCGGTTCTGTTTTCCGATCTCTTTCATAGCCGCACCATAAGAGCGAAGCCGATCCGTTATGATGACCTTCGGGGCCCATATCGCTTCATCGCTTTCTTCAGAAATCTTAGCACTGCCAGCTTATCTCGGGTCTTGGTGACGTAGCTTTCTAGCACCTCACCTTCATGATCGACAGCACACCAAAGATAGCGCCGAACGCCGTTAATCTTTACGAAGACCTCATCCAGACACCACTGCTATTGAGTATGCTGGCGCATGTATGACGCCCGTCTCGTTCGGATATTCCCAACGAAGATAGAACCAAATCGATCGACCCAAGCTCGCACGCTTTCATAACAGACATAGATCCCGCGCTCATGGGGCAAGTCTTCGCCTTCATGATCAACAGCGGAAACCGAACATACATCATCACCACCAACTGGATGATCACTGGCGACGTCTTGAAATAATGAAAGGAAGATCGAGTCATGAACCGAGCATATAGAAGGGCGTTTAATGCTCACTTCCCGCTGACGATTCCGTCTCGGGGTTTGGTGATATAGCTCCCAAGCAGTTTTAATTCTGACGGCTCCTCTACCACATTGCTGCACCCGCGCACACAAGACGCGCAAACAAGCACATGTTGGTCGGTTTTTTAAAAAGCTTATTCGTGGGAATGATGACACTGTCATAAGAATTGTGTTGGCAATTATTTGAAATCGAAGAATTAGCAATGGAACACAGGACAGAGTCCAACCCGCTGAAAGCATTGAGACGGGATATCGAGGCGCAAAATGTCGAGCTACCGCAGTCTAAGTGGGAAGAGGTGTCATCTATTTGCCAGGTCATAAGCTATGAAAAAAAAGCGGAGATTGCCGCGCGACAAAAAATGACCCCTTCCGTACTATTCGTAACAAATGGCGTGTGCGCCGACCAAATCACGCGCCCAGAAGGCCAATCTGTCATTGGCCGCTTTTTCCAACCGGGTGACTTCTGTGCCGGGACAAAATTGTCGACAGACGAGCACACACCTGCACACAATATTTTAGCGACGACTTATGTTGAAGGGGTTTTAATTCCTATGGCTCTTTGGCTGACCGAGTATTTCGATGGCGGCGGGATAGGTCTATATGCACGAAAAAAGATGTTTCAAGCTCACAATTTCGATATCGATTTAATGAGGGTCAAAACCCTGAATCGAACCTTTGACACTTACGAATTTCTGAAGACGCGACAGCCATGCGTCATTCAATTGGTTGCTCAAATACACATTGCTCAATTTCTCGGCATCACGCCTGAAGGGCTCAGTCGATTTCTGAGGACCAAGCCATGACGTTACGTATAGGTGATGTGAACGCTTAGAGCAATTTCTGTAATGTATTAGGGAAAAGACCAATGACTGAATTGAAGCTATACCATTATCCTAGAGCGTGTTCGCGTGTCACGGTAACCGCTCTCATCAAACTCGGCCTCAATTATGACAGTGTGATTATCGATATCACCAAAGGAGAACAAAAGTCGGCTGAGTATCTTGCGATTAACCCCGATGGCAAGGTTCCAGCGCTCTGGGTCAATGGTGAGATTATAACGCAAAACGCAGCCATTCTAACCTTTCTTCACCGCTTGTATCCTAAATCGGGATTGTTGCCGCAGGCAGAAGATATTGTTCAAGAAATACAGCAACTGTCAGACTTGTTCTGGATTGCATCGACAGTTCATCCAATGGTCCGTCAGGTGCGCGCACCGTTAAGGTTCACGTCGGGCGATACCGCCGGCGTGAAAGATGACGGAGAAGCGAAAGTAAAAGGCATTCTACCGAGACTGGAAAATCGCTTTGCGAACAGCGCTTGGTGGTTTGGTGAAAACTGGTCGATAATAGATGTTTATCTTCATTGGTGTCTGGCGACGGCAGCAAGTGCTGGACTGGTCTTCGATGATTATTCAGCCGTCTCGGAGCATTTTGAAAAAGTAGAAACGCTTCCAGAATATGTTGAAGCAATCAATCGCGAAGCTCAAATTGGAAAATAAAGACACTGGGCAAGTACAAAACGCCAAGCAGTTTTCGATAGATTTGAAACTAAATTTGATCCTAAAGGATGCAGGATTGATCGACGCGACTGCAGGTGCCAAATCACTTGTGAGCTATTCAAAACAAAAGGGGAAAGCTTGCAGCTTCCCCCTTTCTGTATAGCGATCTAATTGCGAGCAGATTTACATACTGCGCGGGTCGATAGGATCCGATCCTGCTCGCACCTCTTGGGCATCATTTATACCATCACCATCAGAGTCTGCTTTGTAAGGAAATGAGCCGAAGGCGATCTCCTGATTGTTCGGAATGCCATCGCCGTCGATATCACTATCTGATTTATCCTCAATCCCATCGCCATCTGTGTCTGCCCATCTGTTGGGGTCGTTGGGAAATCCGTCGAAGCCATCCTCCACACCATCTTTGTCGGTATCTACACCGAGTGGAACGGAAATATCGAGCCACTCGCTAATGGCATCCGATACGATACCGGACGCCATATCGCCACCAACGACGCCATAATACTGGCTCATATGATAAGGTCTTTGTTCGAGCGGTAATCCGGTGTGAACGCCCGGATTCCATCCCGTTGCACCAAGATTCTTCATCGTCCAAGACATACTGTATTGATCGGTGACGGTGCTCTGAGACTGCATTACGGTCGAAAGCCAAGGCGTCAAAACAAGAGTTGAAATGATTTCCTGAATTTCGCGATCAGTGTAATGACGCCTTAGCTCTTCAATATGCGCTGCAGTTGTGCGTCCTGGCAAAGTCCCGGCATCTCGCGCAAGGCGGAAAGCGGCTTTATCCGCGGCGGACAAATGTGCCGCACGTTCAAAATCCATCAAGGATCGAATTCTGTTAACGACCATTGGCATATCTTCTGGAGGTATCTTATCGTAAACATAGTCACCTTCGATTTCTTGGAAGGTTCCAAATGCTCCGTGAGCCTGACAATGCACGCAGCCACTGGCTAATTGATAGACGAAAAAGAGTTCCCATTTGCGTTGTAAAGTGAGCGCTCGGTCGCGCTGAAGCGTGAAAGCATCCATCCCGAGCGTACCAAGACTGCTCTTACGGCTCCAACTATTGTCCAGTTTATGCCGCTCGCTATAGACATGCTCAGTCGCCGGAATAGTCGCTGGCTCAAAGTACTTATAGTCATAAGCATCCACATTGAACGGTGGGGTTCCTTCTGGTGGCAGATTTGCTGACTTGGCACTCGGATCTTCCCACCGCAAATATTCGGTTGGGTAGAAATCGAAC
>JBCCIW010000291.1:0-3863 GCA_039028055.1 Pseudomonadota bacterium
ACCGGTCTTCTTTACGTGAAAGGCACCATCGCGATAGTTGAAGTCAGAGAGCCAAATCCGCTGGTTCATAGACGAAGTCCTTTCATTCGACACGCTGCCAGGCCCGGTTTGTTGGGCTGTGACGAAAGTGGCATGGGCACCGATAGGGTTCAACCAAACGATAACGCAAGTTGTCTTCCAGATTTATCACAAGCTTGTGTCAATAATGAGAGAGCTAGAGAGCACCTGCCAACCCTCGAAGATCATATCCTGCATCCGCAGCTTGTTTCAGAATCAAATCGCGCTGATTGGTGCCTCTTTGCGATAATGCCCAAGCGGTAATCGACCTTGTTCCTGATCTGCAATATGCAAGCACCGGCTTTTCTGCATTTTCAATCAGCTCGCCCATTTGATCTGCAATTTCTACTGCAGGTGCTCCTGAAAAGGGTAGGGCGAGATAGGTCAGGCCTGCCGCTTCGGCGTGTGTTTTCAGCGAAGCGATGTCCGGTTGTTCGAAATCCTCATTATCAGGCCGGTTGCAGATAATCGTTTTGAAGCCGAGGCTCGCGGCTTTATTAACATCGCTTTTCGTCAGTTGTGGAGCCACAGAAAAGTTGTCGGTTACTTTCCGAAAATCTGCCATGCGCTATCACTCCTGATCCAGTCGCCGGGCTTTGAATGCAGACCCACCATCAAGCTCTATCCAGGTCGATCCAAACAAGCCTCGCCGAAGTTCTGCCTCAGCCACTCCATCTCTCGTTTGTCTGCGCAGATAGGCATCGTCCGACTGCTTCCAGATGTCTCCGTTTTCAAGCCAAACGATGATCTTGTCGTTCGAATCATAACCGAACCTGGTCACCCGTTGAACAAACCTGCCTGGTTCAACGCGAGTCTCTGTTGCCGGAGGGGGATAGTCTTGTGCGGGAGTGTCTGCATTGGTGTAAGCAACTTCATCTGTGGGAGCGTCTTCCACTTCAGGCGGCGGTGGAAATTCCTGGTCGTATAGAGCGCCGACAGCTTCATCATAGCATCTGAGGCGTGCCCGATCACGGTAAGTCTCTATGCATTCGAATAATCCCGATAGATCCTGTTCTTCGGATAGCGCTGGAGCGGCGGTGCCCAAGCTTAGGACGAGGATGATCACTACACTCCGCATAATCTTGACTCCTGCTGAAGAACTATTCTGGCAAATGCCTTAGCGCAGGGAAAGACCAGTACTGTGACCGGCGAGGATTGTTCAGTGCTCTCTCAAGATAGGTCCCAACGCCTGGGAGCGTTCGTTTTGAAGGAGTTGCATCTGCGTTAGCGCATCGTCCAGGCGTTCGTCACCGGCCAAAGTGCCTATGACGCTCGCGGCTCTTGCTACTTCCGTGGACGCTCCGAAAAGCTCTTCCAAGGCTTCAAATCCAGTCTTTCTTGCGGGATAAAAGACAAGGCGAACGTCTTCCTCGGTTGCGATATCTGCTAGTTCTTTTGCTTTTTCGATTGCGTCCGTAAAGCCCCCGAGCTCATCAACCAATCCGACTTCCAAAGCGTCGGCACCGCTCCAGACGCGTCCTCTTGCGACATCATCTATCTGATCCTCGGATAGGCCTCTGCCTTCTGCAACAATTGACGTGAAGCGATCGTAGCCTCGCTTCAGGTAGGTAATAACCTGTTCGCGCTGTTCTTCAGTGAAAGGATCCGTGCCGTAAGCATCAGCAAATTCCCCTCCTACCGAGATGGTTCTTGGAAATATGCCTATGCGTTCCATCGCGCCGGAAATCGTCTGTTTGCCGCCAAATATACCGATTGACCCGGTTATGGTGGATGGGTTGGCAAAAATGTAGTCTGCCCCTGCAGACACATAGTATCCGCCTGAAGCGGCTGCAGATCCCATGCTGATGACAACCGGCTTTCCCATCTCCTGCACGCGCTCAACGGATCTCCAGATTTGATCTGACGCGTCTGGCGATCCCCCTGGGCTATCGACACGAAATACGATTGCTTTAACGCGGCTATTCCTTCCTGCTTGTAGAATTGACTGGGCCACCGTGTCTGAGGCGAATGTATTGCCGCCACCGAATGCTCCGACATCTGATACTCCAGTGACTATCGCACCTTCGCCGCCAACTATTGCAATCTGCTGAGCTCTCGCCCCGACAAATGGCGGATTGTACTGTGAGATAGGCAATAGGCTGTTATCGTCGTTTTTCGAAATTGCTGCTGTCTGCGCATCTTCCGGCCAACCGATGCGGTCCATTAAACCTGATGCAACCGCTTCGCCAGAGCTGATGGGGCCGCTCTCTAGAAGAGACTTGAGCTCCTCGCGGTCTATTCTCCTGTCGCTGGAAATGCTGTCTAGTGAAACATTCCAAACCGACTCTGCGAGCGCGGTCATGGCTTCTCTATGAGGTGCTGTGTAATCCGTTTCTGTGAAAGTGTTTGGAGCGTTTTTGTATTCGTAAAATGCTTCGATTTCCGGAACGATAGAAAGATCGTCAAATAACTGCCCGAGAAACAAGGTCTCGAATGTAACGCCGGTTGCCAGAAGCGTCGAGCCTGGCTGGATCCAAAGTTCATCAGCTGCGGCGATAGCCCGGTAGCCAGAGGGACCGGTGGAATAGCTGTCTTGAGTATGGGCAATAACAAACTTTCCTGCATCTCGGAGCTTGATAATCGCAGAGCGCAGCTCTTCAGCGCGGGCACTGCCAATACCGGCCTGTGATGCCCTTAGAAATAGCCCATTAACGGTTGGGTCATCGGCTGCTGCCTCGAGCTTCGTCAAAATATCAACGAATCCCTGTTCTCTAGAGAATGCGGCCAACCCGCTCGTCGGTGCCAGATCACTTAGCGGCGTTCGCAAATCCATTGTCAGCACGAGACTATCTGACTGTTCTGGTTCGGAACCACCCGAGCCTAACGTGGCACCCAATGTTCCTAGGAGGAACAGGAATGCCAGTAGATTGAAGGCAAATAGTGCAGCAAAAGCCCCCGCCGCTGACAGTAGAAATGTTCTCACAAGCTAAGCTCCTGCTGGACCAATCGGCAGTATATTATCGATAAATGATAAGGTGTTTGTGAACAAAATCAAACGGAATCAACCGGACAAAGCATGTCAGATGCGGCATATGACATCTACCGCGTTAAAGGTGTTGCCACGCTTGTTCCAATTCGTTATTTCCCCGAACGGTATTGGGGCGTCGCCAAGTGGTAAGGCACCGGTTTTTGGTATCGGCATTCCCAGGTTCGAATCCTGGCGCCCCAGCCAGCCTCAGGAATTGCTTCAAAAACATCTCCATCTGCGAGCAGGCTGCCCCGCTAATTGAAGCAAGCTTTTGAAAACAACGTCAAAACCGTGTTGATCACAGCTGACCGGATTGCTAGCGTCGTCGGGTTGCCCTAAAGAACTGTAATATTGTCCTGCATAAAAAGACAGGACAGCAATAATATAAGAAGCGGGAAACGCTTCAGGAAGCGTAAAGAGGAAGCCAACAAAGCGCGCTGGTGTGACAGGCCTTCTCAATACAAACTAGCGGCAGGTGTGAGCCGCACGGGTAAGTTATGGTGCCTGGCAGTGCAGGCTGGGGTGCCCTAACGGGTCTTGTCGCCTTTGGCGATGAATTGAGAGTGAGAGGCGAATTTATGAGAGATGTTCTGACACCGGCACGGGGCGCATTGCTCGCATCGTTGCTAGTGGGAGCAGGCATGACAGCACAGGCGCAATTGCGTCCAGCGCTGGATGTCGGCGAGCAAGCCACGAGGCGAGCTGAGCAGGTTCAGACGCAAATCAATCAGCTTGATGATGAGCGGTCAGATCTTATTGGGGAATTCAGAACTTTGGTTCAGCGGAAGGACTCGGCTGAACTAAATGCGCGCCAACTGGCCCAGGCGGTTGAAAGTCA
>JBCCIW010000292.1:0-3862 GCA_039028055.1 Pseudomonadota bacterium
AGATGTGACCTCCTTCCTGACTGAAAACGGCGCAAAAGTCGGCAAGACCGAATATTGGGGTCTTCGTAACCTCGCCTATCCGATCAACAAGGTGCGCAAGGGGCATTACAGCCTCCTGAACATTGATGGACCTGCTCCGGCTGTCCACGAACTGGAGCGCCGCCACCGCATTTCCGATGACGTCATGCGTTATATGACGATCAAGGTTGATGAGCTGGACGAGGAACCCTCACCTGTTCTGTCGCGCAAGGATCGCGGTGACCGGAAACCACGGGACTAAGAGGACATTATGGCACGCAAGAATACATCTGGCCTGAACATCACAAACATTCCGGCCCGCCGCTCCTTCGGACGCCGCCGCAAGGTAGATCCTTTCGCAGGCAACAAAGGACCGAAGATCGACTATAAAGACGTGAAGCTCCTGCAGCGCTACATCTCCGAGAAGGGCAAAATTGTCCCCTCCCGGATCACCGCCGTCAGCTTCAAGAACCAGCGCAAGCTCGCTCAGGCTATCAAGCGCGCACGGGTTCTGGCGCTTCTGCCCTTCACTGTGAAATAGGAGAGAGACGATGCAAGTTATTCTCCTCGAACGCGTTGAACGCCTCGGCACGATTGGTGACGAAGTCAGCGTTAAGAACGGCTTCGCCAGAAACTTCCTGATCCCACAGGGCAAGGCGCTCCTTGCGACGGACTCCAACAGGGCGCGTTTCGAACGTGAGCGGGAAGCCATTGAGGCACGTAACGCGGAAGCAAAAGCAGCCGCTGAATCCACCAGCGGGTCGCTGGAAGGCGCGATCCTGACCTTGATCCGCCAAGCGGGCGACACTGGTCAACTCTATGGGTCTGTCACCGCTCGCGACATTGCCGAAGCGGCATCGGAAGCTGGCCATAAGGTGGCAAAATCGCAGGTTCGTCTAGACAAGCCTATCAAGGCCATTGGCCTGCACGAAGTGCGGGTTCGTCTGCATGCGGAAGTCGCAGTGGAAATCACCGCGAATATTGCGCGCTCGGAAGATGAAGCAGAGCGGCAGGCCGCCGGTGAAAACATCATCGAAGCCATGCAGGCCGAGCAACAGGCACTCGCCGACGAGCAAGCTGGTGAACTCGCCGAAGCCGCTGCTGAAATGGCGGATCAAATGGCACCAGACGAAGACGCTTAAACGTCTTCGACGAAGCACTTTAAAGGCCGCCCCGAGACATTCGGAGCGGCCTTTTTTACTCCTGCAAAGACGATGCGAGAGGCCGTAGCTGCCAATTGAAACAATAAGTTCCCGGACGGACAATGTATTGGTCAAGCACGTCCGGGCCGCATGCACCTGTGCCGAGGCCGCGCATGGCCGCGTCAATGTGAACCTCTGTGGTTTCACCCTTTACGAGATCAGCAAGCGTTGTCGCCCGAGCAATGTCAGCATCATGATGAGTACGCGCCGTGAAACTCATGGGCACTGGCAGAGATACTGCAAAACCTAGTCCGGCATCATTTGTCATTTGAAACGACCGCGTTTGTTCGTGCGCCCCGTATTCCTGCGGATAGACATAAGGGTGGTATTGATCGGCCACAGAGGACTTCCATCGCCCAAAAGTTTGGGCCCGGTGCCTATCCGGATAAGACTCATCAGGCCCCAGTCCCAGCCATTCGAGGTTGGAAAACGACACCGGCACGTCAAAGCGAATCCCAACCCGCGGAATATCGTCCCACTCTTCGGTAATGATTATTTCCTCCGAGATATCCACGCCCATTTCGGTCAATTCCCAGACAGTCCTGTGAGAAGCGAACGGATCATCGCGACCTTTCAGAGTTCGCTCAAGTAAGAGCCTCAAGCCGTCATTGGTTTCCATGACTGATGCGGCTTTAGTATCGATCAACAGCGCTGGTAGTCCCAACCTCGCCCAACCCGCACTCTTGCCCGGTATCCCGCTGGGTTCGAGATCAAACTGCCCGCCATCATTGTCTGTAGGTGCGCGCCAAAGACTTGCGACGATATCACCGGCGATGATCTTCTCTCCATGCATCCTGATGGCTTTGATTGAATTCTGATCGCTGAGGTCAATTTGAATTGGGCCGTATGTCACAGGCGATGTTGGCAGCGCTCCACCAGTGAGCGACGGGAGCGGCAGAACCTCTTTTTCGTCTGCTGCCTCGACCAGGCAGATTTGATCCCATCCGACATAATGACCCGCGTGCGCCCAGGCCACTGCCCCAATGAGTTCCCACTGGAGGAGTATGTGGGTCGCGCCAACCGTGCGCTCTTCCAACTCAGACGGCAGGGTAACTGTTTGCGTTTCACCAGGCGGAATCAATGGCCTCGATACGGCGCTCGCCAGATCTTCGCCATCGCGCTGCAAAGTCCACCGAAGCGCCAGATCCTCCGTATTCTGGAAACAACGCCGATTTTCGAACGTAACGCTTGCGCCATTATGCGACACAAGACGCACCGGCCGCGCCGCCCACTTATATTCGCGAAGTGCAGAATGCGGTGATCCGTCCGGGCCGACCAGGCCGTTGATACAGAAGTTTCGGTCATTGGGCATGTCGCCGAAATGGCCGCCGTAAGCCCAGTAAAAACGTCCCTGATCGTCGATTTCTGCGAGGCCCTGATCCCGCCAGTCCCAAACAAACCCACCCCCGAGTGCGGGCTCTCTGTAGAAGGCATCGACATAGTCAGAGATCGATCCGTTGGAATTACCCATAGCGTGGGAATACTCGCAAAGAATAAGCGGGCGATTATCTTCGCCGCTTTTCTCGGCCCATTGTGCCCAGCTCACGATCCGGTCGATGGATGTGTACATGGGGCAAACAATGTCGGAGCTGGCGAGCTCAAGACTGGTGGCTGCCCGATTGCTTTTCGCCGGATTGCTGGACGAGGGATAACTTAGCCGCGCAAAAAATCCGCCCTCGTACTGTACGAACCGGGATGGATCCTGATGCCGGGCGAAATTTGCGGCGGCGGCGTGAACTGCGCCGTGCCCCCCTTCATTTCCGATGGACCATCCAATAATGCTCGGATGATTGCGATCCCGAGCGACCATGCGGGCTGTTCGTTCTATGATGGCATTCCGGAAACGCGGGCTCTCTGGAACTTCCAGATACCGACCGTGACATTCGAAATTGGCCTCGCCGATGACGTATAGTCCGAGCTCGTCGCAAAGGTCTAGCAACACCGGATCATTCGGATAATGCGCTGTTCGCACAGCGTTGATGTTGTGCTGTTTCATGGTAACGAGTTCTGCGCGAATATCCTCAGCGCTCGGCGTCTTCCCATTTTCGTGGTGGTGATCGTGGCGATTGACTCCAACCAACACGACCGATTCCCCATTGATCTGCAAACGTCGATCCGTAACGTGGATGCGCGTAAATCCTATCCACGTCTCACTCGCTTCAGCGGTTTGCCCATCAGGAGCAATGAGCTCTGTTATCAGTCGATAAAGCGTCGGGTTTTCTGCTGACCACGGATCAATATCCAAGCCCGAAAGATCAATTTTCGCTTTGTAGCCGTCGAAGGTACAAGACGAAATAATGCGCTGGAGTCCCGAGCCCTCCAGAACGATCTGCGCAACGGGTATATCGTTGAAGGACGTCACCAATTCGCCAGCCGCTGTTTCTACGCGCCCGCACACTTTATAACCGTCTGACGATCCCGACACAGACAATTCTACCATTGCGGATCCCGTTTTCTTTCCGGGGTCAAAATCGGTCGTTACAGCAAGATCGCCTACGTGAACTGGCGCGCGAGACTCAAGAAAAACCGAGCGATGAATACCACCATGATTCCAGTGATCCTGATCTTCAATCCAGGTCGCGTCGGACCACCGGATCACCATCAGCGCGAGAACATTGTTTCCTTGCTGAATATACGGGGAA
>JBCCIW010000293.1:0-3859 GCA_039028055.1 Pseudomonadota bacterium
AAGTGCAATTTTCTTCACATAAGTGCCCTTCGCGCCGGACGGTTTCGCCTTCATCAGTGCGTCGATGAATGCTTTGACATTCGCCTGCAGCGCATCCTCGGTGAAGCTCGCCTTGCCGACGCCAGCATGGATGATCCCGGCCTTCTCGACCCGGAACTCCACAGCACCGCCCTTGGAGCTTTTCACCGCCTCGCCAACATTTGGCGTGACAGTGCCAACCTTAGGGTTCGGCATCAGGCCGCGGGGCCCAAGCACTTTCCCTAGACGACCAACCACGGCCATCATGTCAGGCGTCGCGATCACACGGTCAAAATCCGAAAAACCGCCCTGGATCTGTTCCATCAGATCTTCAGCGCCGACAATATCCGCACCAGCTTCTTTTGCTTCTTCCGCTTTTGCATCGCGAGCAAATACGGCCACGCGTACATTCTTGCCGGTACCGGACGGGAGGTTCACGACGCCGCGAACCATCTGGTCGGCATATTTCGGGTCGACACCGAGATTAACAGCCATTTCGATTGTCTCATCGAACTTCGCCTTCGCATTGCCCTTAACGAGGCTAACCGCTTCAGCAACCGAGTACGTCTTATCAACGTCAATCGCTTCGCGAGCGGCACGAATTCTTTTTCCTGTTGCCATCGTCCCTACTCCACCACTTCGAGGCCCATGGACCGGGCCTGGCCTGCAATGATCTTCGCGCCCGCATCCAGGTCGTTCGCGTTGAGGTCATTCATTTTGGTTTCCGCGATCTCGCGGCACTGCGCCATCGTCACCGTGCCGGCTGTTTCATAGCCCGGCTTGTTAGCCCCTTTCTTCAGCTTGGCAGCTTTCAGAAGAAGTACAGACCCTGGAGGCGACTTCACGATGAACGTGAAAGACTTGTCTTGGTAGTAGTCGATGACCACGGGCACCTTCACGCCGCCTTCCATGCCTTGGGTCTTGGCATTGAACGCTTTGCAGAATTCCATGATGTTAATGCCGCGCTGACCGAGCGCCGGACCAACAGGTGGGGATGGGTTGGCCTGACCGGCCGGTATCTGGAGCTTCAGCTGCCCCAGCAGTTTCTTCGCCATTTTGTCCTCACAACATTGACGTGGGCGGTGGTCTTTCGATCCGCCCGGTTGATAACAGAGGCCCCGCGGTCATGCGCCGAAGCTACGCTCCCGCAAGGAAGAGCGGCGTATGAGGGAATGAGGGCCTGGTGTCAAGTGAGACAATCATGCGGTACTCTATGCGAGTTGATAAACCGCTTCTACTATTATCGCCTCTAATCGACGAATAAGGTCAGTGAGATTGCCAGACGAACTGGCTAGCCGCGTTCCGGAACTGCCGTTCAATGGAATCGATTTACTGGAATTCACATCCCATAATCGAGCAGAAAGACTGATCCTGCCCTCAGACGGCAGATGAGAAAATTCGACGATTGCGAGGTAGTCACACTGGATAACTTGCCAATCGGCAAATCTAGGTCTGATATTTAACGCCAAATCAGTCTGGATATATGTATTAGCGTCAACAATGTTAAACTGTCGAACTAGATCCTCTCTCAAGATTTGATCGACAAGAGAAACATTTTCGTTTCGCAAATTTGAAGAGTCCACTACCTTTATTGCGAGAGATCGACGCTGCGATGCGGGCAATTCGGGCAATTCGAACAACTGTGATCTCGATCTTGTAGCAGCCAGTTGGGCTTCTTTTTCTTCGTCTAGTTCTCCCTCCAAGGCCTCTATCCGAGATCGAACGTAGGCTATCTGTGAGTAATTGGGGAAGCGTTCACTGAATGTCTGCCATACGCTCAACCGATCTTCCCGAAACGCCGAACCAAATGCCGCATCAGCATCGTCAGACAGTACCGGAACCTCAACGCGTACCTCTCGGGTGATCGGCGGTTCCGATAGTGCCTGCCCGACGGTCGACCCCGCTTCAGTCCCGGCCAAAAAAACATCCTTGCCCAACCGATCGGATACAACCGGATACCGTCCTCCTACGCGCTGTCTTGCTACCTCTCGGCCCACCAGCGTGAAAAGCCTATCCGCACTCACTTTCTCCGGAATATAGCGCGCAAGTGCCTGGGCGAATTTGCTATCGTCAGGGGCCGTCTCTCCGTCGGCTGTTGAATAGGCGATCAGCATGCGTTGTGCGGCACCAATCGGCACAAAGCCTCTGTCCAACTGCGCACCACCGCGGTCGCTTATGAATGGCAGCGTATTGCGACAGGCATCCGAGACCACGAATATTGATCCGGCGCTCGTCGCACCTAAAGCTGCAACGATATCCGGGAAGGACACACCCAAGGCCGGTAATTGATTGGCAGAAGTAATTCGCGTCTTCGCTGGTAGTAAATAGTTGGTCCGTCGGCGATTGGCCTCATGCGAACCGCCATGGCCAGAATAATAGAAGAAGCCGATAGCATCAGCACCACCAGCGTCTAGCGCGGCTTGGAATTCGAATACCGCCTGCCAGATCTGTGACCGGTCGCCATCCTTAACAACAGAACCGCCAACCAGCTGAAATCCCACAGACTGTAATGCATCTGCAACAAGCTCTGCGTCTTCATGGGGGTTGGCAAGTGCGCCAACTTCAGGCGGGTAGTCTTCATTGCCAATAATGAGAGCTATACGCCTATCGGCGTGTGATACTGATTGTTGCACTACGAGCACCCAAAGCAGAGTCAAAAGCCAGAAACGCATAGTTCGTCCTTGTTCTTGTCCAATCGATTGGAGGTCGTCTTCCTGCACTTAGCAAAAAACTATTCGCCGAAACTTCGCAACACTGATGTCGATGCTCCAAGCGCAACAACGCCTGAGTGCCACATTTGGCATTAAAATCGAATAGTGCGCCGCAAACCCGTCCCCTTTTTACCAGACAAGAACATCCGGAAACGACTTGTAGTATCCGCAACAGCTAAGCACTGTTGTCGTCTGTGTCGCCGATCGTCGACCCAAACACTATGAGGCTTGGGATGGACAATACGAGAATGATGCGGATTGCCGGGATCCTCGCGGTCTTGGGCGGAGTGATCAATGGCTTTGCAGACTACCTGCTGCAAGGGGGGCTGATCCTTGGCCCGGCGGTCAATACTTACGAAAACCTCGCAAATGTCGATTACGATCTCGTTTTCTGGGGGACGATTATCGGCAATGCGGCGATCCCGCTATGGCTTTTGGGCTTCTGGCCCGTTTACGTCGCCCTGGCTCCGGCAGGCCGCTGGGTCAGCCTACCGACAGTTATTTTACTGGGCTATGGATTTTCTCTCTTCGCTGGCTACCATGGCTCTTACGCCCTCTACGCCGCGGGTTTCCAGGCAGAAGTCGCCGCCCAACCGGCTATCTCAGACGCTACGTCAACATTGGTGACGCGTCTCAATGAGTATCACGATGCGCTGTTGGTACTTATCGGCCTCACAGTACCGCTTGGTTCTCTTCTGTTCATTCTGGTCGTGTTGTTCCGCAGAACCCATTACGCAAGATGGATGATCGTCGGCTCTCCATTTGTCGCGTTTTTGACGCAAGGTTTGATCGAGACGCTGCCAGCACCGTGGGGCGGCGTCATCAGGCCAGCATGGAGCACAACGATTTTCACACTTTTCTTTTTATTGGCCACGATTGTCACCTGGAATGTGAAACCAAATCAGTCGAGCTCGGATTAATCTGCTAAAGACTGAAATTCAAAAAAATCTATCCAACCCCTGCCACGCTTGCCTCATAATGCGCCCGTATCTCTATCACGGAAGCGGCGGGCGGACCGTCCGTTCGCTGATGGAGATCCGGGCGAACTTGGGCGGGCGGTGAGTAACGTGCTCCTACCCCGTTAAAAGCGGTTCCCGCGGCAACCATGACGGGCGCATTGGTCATTCTCT
>JBCCIW010000294.1:0-3810 GCA_039028055.1 Pseudomonadota bacterium
TGCTGAGTGGAGCTGCCGCCGGAGGAACAAGCTGAAAGGGCCAGCGCGCTTCCCAACAGTATGGAGGACATGAATCGCATGGACATATGGCGGACCTTCGCTGTTTTATTTGCCATTCTTGAAGGTCTGTATATCACGCTGGTACGGGTGGACTAGTGGTGATGTGCGGCTGGCAAAGCCAACGGGAGACCAATCTGATGAGATTTGGAATTGCTGGTCTAACAGTCTCAATTTTTTCGCTTTTTTCCGCGTCTGCCCAGGACGGCATCCTAGCTGACTGGGAGGTGGAATTTCGTGCCGATGTGTCATTGGTGGCGTCGCCTGGCCGGGGGGACGCCGGCGAGGTTGATAGTGAGCCGGTACTAGGTGATACGCGGGCGGAGCTGCGGTTTGAGAGGGTTCTCGAAAGCGGTGCTGAAATCGGAGCGCGCATTGGTGGACGGGCCCAGTTCGACCATTCGGCCAGACAAGGCTTTGCGGGCCGGATTGGTGATGGAACAGAGGCGGCCGGGCTTCTCCCGCGCGGCGCATTTACTGGTCTTACGGTTGGCGGGCCGCTTGAGGATGATGGTTTTGAAATCGAGCTCGAGACGGCCTTCGTTTACATTGATGGCGGCTATGGGGAGCTGCTGGCTGGGCGCGATGTGGGCATTGCCAGGCGATTTCATGAGGGTGCGCCCAGCGTTTTCCGGCTTCATCGCTGCGTAAATGCGAGCCTTGATACGAGCGGTGTGGCGACCGTCCTCACCCGAAATGATCTTACCGGTCCATCAGCGAAGGTGAGCTATGCGAGTCCGCGCATTCTCGGTGTTCGCCTCGGTGGATCCTATACGCCGGACGTCAATGTCGGCGGTGTTGACCGCGATCCTGAAAGATCGGTGCCGGGTGTTGCCGAACCTCGTCTGAGCCAGGCATTTGAGATGGCGTTCAATGCATCGCGTCGACTTGGTGATGCTGGCGTTCGCGTGGATGTTTATGGGGCGTTCGGACGGGCTGATGTGGACACGCTGCCCGGGGACATTGATCTTGGCACTTTGCAGGTCTGGTCCACAGGCGGAAATCTCGAATGGGAAGGTCTGCGTTTCGGGGCCGACTGGCTTACGACCGACAATGGCGGTGGGCGCTATCGCGCGTGGTCTATCGGGCTTGGTGCGGACTGGCGCGGGTTCGCCTGGTCCGGCGGATTTGGGCGTTCCAGAGACGATTTGACGGGTATCGACGGCGAAACCTGGCACATTGGTTTATCGAGAGACCTTTGGGAGCGGTGGAGTGTGGCCGTCGGAATTGACCAAAATCGCATCATAGTTGCAAATGAATCAAGCGATTCATCCCTTGGGCCTGTGATCGAAATAACACTTCAGCTTTAATTTACCTGGTTCACGAATTGTTAATCTGGGATTAACGCGATTCATTGCATATATAGCATCTAGGAGCAGAGATTTATGCGGCTCGTATCGCTTATCCTTTTGAGCTTTGTGACTGTGGCGGCGGCCCTGCCTGCTACGGCGCAGGAGAGGCTCGACCTGGATTCGCGTCTTCCCTTAAAGACAACTGCAGATAGTGATGAGGCTGTACCTGAATGGTATCAGCGCTTCACCTTTCGAGACAGCCTAGAAACGCGGCCCGCGTGGACAGGGTCCCAAGAAGACCGTGACGTTGAAATGACATTCGTGGAAAGTCGACGCTGGAAACTCCGGCTCGGATTGACAACCCGCGATGGCCGGACCGGTTTTGCCCGGGAAGAAATGTCCGCAGGTGCGACGTTCAATATAACGCCGCGCTTCAGTATCGGCGGAGCTGTGAGCCTTGGTGCCGAAGACTTTACGCCTGGCAAGGACGAGAAATTCAATTCGCAAGAGCTTGAGACCGGCATCCGTTTGCAGTCCGCCTTCAAATTCTAGCAGTATAGGCATCCGAAATACCGTCAATCGACGCGGCACCTGCGAAACTTGCAATTCTTGAGATGTTTCGGGCTTCGATTCCTCCTAAAGCGTAAACTGGCAATCGGCATGTTCGACTCAAGCTGCGTGCGCGACTCGCACCCAAGGGCTTTTTTGCGGTAGTGCTTCTGGACGTGAAGATTGTGGATACGAGCGCTGCATCCAAGGGCAAAAGTTCAGCCCGCGCCAAAGCGCTTTTGCCGTGGGCGGCGCAGGTCATAATGTAAAAGCTGTCGCGCCATTTGCGCGCACTCGCCATCTGCGCTTCTGGCCAGTGGACTCCGTCCGCCTTTGTTCGTCGAGCGAGGTCGGGATCATTGCCGATCAGGAAACATAGTCCGCGCGCTTTTGCGATTTCTGCGATTTCTTCGGCTATGGTCAGTCGACCTTCGCTTCCGAAGTGGCGGTAAACCAGTCCGAATCCGCGGGGGAGGCATCTCGCCAGTTCGACTGGATCGGGCGTTCTTTTGGGGTCCGTGAGTGCAAGTAGGGGCGGTAGATGGTTCGGGAAGTGGCGGCGTATGCGCTGCTCTGCCCGCCTAAACTTGCCCTTTGGATCGGATTCGGCTTTTTCATCCATCATGGAAAGTCATAGCGCCTTGCAGGACATAGAGGAACGTCGCGCTGACATTCTGGCGCGCATGGAGTCCGCGTGCGAAGGTGCGGGCAGAACTGATCCGGTATCGCTGGTGGCGGTTTCGAAAGTTCAGTCGGACGCGCGAGTCGATGCCGCGCTAGAGGCTGGTCAACGCGTTTTCGGAGAGAACCGCGTTCAGGAAGCGAAATCGCGCTGGATGCCCCGTATGAAGTCTTTTTCAGACTTGGAACTGAGGCTCGTGGGTCCACTTCAGACCAATAAGGTGGCAGAAGCGTGCGAACTCTTTGATGTCATCGAAACTTTGGATCGGCCCAAACTCGCAAGGGCGCTGGCATCGCGGCCGAGAAGACCATCCTGCCTCATTCAGGTGAATACGGGGCTGGAACCGCAAAAGGCCGGTGTGGTTCCCGAAGAACTTAACGCCCTGATAGGTCTGGCTCAGGACCTGGAACTTGAGGTGACCGGCCTGATGTGTATTCCGCCGATAGCCGAGCCGGCCGGGCCGCACTTTGCGTTTCTCGCAAAACTCGCCGCCAGCCATAAGCTCGACGTTCTCTCCATGGGCATGAGTGCTGACTTTGA
Source organism: Pseudomonadota bacterium (assembly GCA_039028055.1). Classification (GTDB taxonomy): domain Bacteria; phylum Pseudomonadota; class Alphaproteobacteria; order Caulobacterales; family Hyphomonadaceae; genus CALLCD01. The sequence continues at coordinate 3,121 of JBCCIW010000294.1, forward strand.
GACCGCAATCGGTTTCGGGGCCACGCATATACGCGTTGGGACCGCATTCTTCGGCGAGCGGATCTCTAGGTAGTAGGGATTCTGCTACTCTTCGATCACGAGATACGTCTCCGTGTCGGCGCGACTCAGGATTTGCAGCAGATCATCGCGCTCGAGGGCGATGCATCCTTCAGTCGCTCGATGGTCATCGTGCATCACATGCATGAATATGGCGCTGCCTCGACCCGGAACGGGCGGGTCATCATTATGGCCTAACTCAACGACGAGGTCGTAAGCGTTATCGTCTCGCCACATTTTTTCGTGGGAGGCGGCAAAGGGCAGTTTGACAGGACGATTGTATGCTGGGTCTTCGGGGTCATCGCACCAGCCGTCATCTTGTGAAAGAGGAGATACCGGTAAGGCGGTCTCTGGTCTTGCTATGCGGTCAGGGCGAAAAAACACCCTTTTCAACGCCCAGGATCCTATGGGGGAGGCTCCATCTCCCTCTGTTTTTTGACTGGCAGGTCGCCGGCCGCCTTTTCCACTCGTGCAGGAATATGAAAAGGTGCTGTCTTCAAGCGTGTTATCGTTTCGCACAATCAGCCGCTTCATTTGCGTCTACCTCATGAAACCTTGAACCAATTTGCGTTTCATTTGAGCAAGAGGCAACGCAAATAGCGCGCACAAAAACAGGGTTATCTTGGAGACAAA
>JBCCIW010000295.1:0-3805 GCA_039028055.1 Pseudomonadota bacterium
ATGGCTTTGGTGGGTGAGATCCGCCTGCAATGGCGTGACTGAAATGTACCCCTCATAAATCGCCCTCAGATCCGTTCCTTCCGGAGGGTCCGACAATTTTCCGTTATAGGCAATCCAGACATAGTCATTCCCGCGCAAATCCGTGCGCGTGTGGGTTTCAATGACCATCCGATCGCGCCGACCCTGTCGCGTATGCTGGATGCCGGTCACGTCGTCCGGTTCGCGGTCAGGAAAGTTTATGTTCATGGTCACGAGATCGGGCCAGCCGCTCTCGAGGAGTGGTCTCAAGACCTTAGCGCCCCATTTGCGCGGCGTGTCCCAACTCATTGATCCGGGGCTTCGGAAGCTCTTTGACTGGCTCAAGGCCACTGACGGGATGCCCATTTCCGAGCCCATCAGGGCTGCGGCGACTGTACCCGACATGGACGTATCGTAGGCCATGTTCTGACCGTTGTTCACGCCGGACAGAATGAGATCCGGCGCACCGCCCTTCATCAATTTCTGGACCGCTATGAGGACGCAATCGGTAGGCGTGCCTGTCACCCCCCATCGCCTTTCATCAGCCTGCCGGACCCGGACAGGATCGGTCAGGGTGACGGCGCGTGACTTGCCCGATTGCTCCACTTCTGGCGCGACGACCCAGATGTCATCGGACAGTTCTCTTGCGATATCTTCAAGGATCGAGAGACCCGTTGCATGGATGCCATCGTCGTTGGTGAGGAGTATGCGCATGCAAAATCCCTAGTTCACGCCCCGGCGCGTTCTGCCCGAGATTGGGGGGCAAACACAAGTCACGGTGTGGTTATGATGCACTCGCGATCCGCTCCTGCCCGCCCATATAGCCCCGTAGCGCTTCCGGCACGGTGATGGATCCGTCTTCTTCCTGATAGTTTTCGAGGATCGCGACGAGGGTACGCCCGACGGCCAGGCCGGAGCCGTTCAGCGTGTGGACAAATTCCGGCTTCGGCTTTGGATTATCTTCCGTTGCAGCTGGTCTCCAGCGCGCATCCATGCGCCGGGCCTGGAAGTCGCCGCAATAGGAGCAAGAGGAAATCTCGCGATAGGTGTCCTGGCTCGGCAGCCACACTTCTAGGTCATAGGTCTTGCGCGCCCCTGCCCCCATGTCGCCGGCGCAGAGCAGCATTTTGCGGTATGGCAGGTCGAGCTTTTGCAGGATGGCTTCAGCGCAGCCGGTCATGCGCTCCAGCTCTTCCAGCCCCTCTTGCTCACTTTTTACGATCGAGACGAGTTCCACCTTGTTGAACTGGTGCAGGCGGATCATGCCCTTCGTGTCCCGCCCTGCACTGCCCGCCTCCGACCGGAAGCACGGGGTGTGAGCTGTGAAGCGCAGCGGCAGCGTGTCTGCGTCGAGTATCTGCTCGCGAACGAGATTTGTGAGGGGGACCTCGGCTGTGGGGATTAGGAAGTGGCGGCTTTGCTCTTTCGCATCGACTTCACTGTGAAGTTCCAAGAACTGTTCGTGATCTCGAATTGATAACTTCAGGATATCTTGCGCCATCTCATCCACCCGAGACACGCTATCCTTCAAGGCACCATCAAGCTCCACGCGTTGTGTGAGCTTCAGGTAGTGATCAATAAGCAAGTCTGTGTTTTCAGATAGATTTACGAACTTTCGCGCAGCAATTCGAAACGGTCCCGGATCACCGGCTGTAGAAAATACGTCCTCTTCGAACTTCGGCAGCTGCCCCGTCCCGACGAGCGCCTGATCGCGCACCAGAAGCGGCGGGCTTGTTTCCTCATAACCGTGCTCCTGGGTCTGGACGTCGAGCATGAAGGCAGCGATAGCGCGCTCCAGCCGGGCAAGGTCTCCGCGCAGGGCAACGAAGCGTGACCCGCTCATGGCGACGGCAGCTTCGAAATCCATCATGGATTGGCCCTTCGCCGTTTTCAGCGCCTCGCCGAGATCGGCGTGGTCTTTGACCTCGAAGCTGAACTCGCGCGGGCTGCCCCAGCCATTTCCCTGCTGGACATTGCTGTCTTCGTCTTCGCCCTCGGGCACGCCGGTGAGCGGTATGTTCGGTAGTCCGAGCAGCACCTCATTGAGAAGCCCGCGCGCGGCCTCTTCCTGCTCGCCAGCGGTCTCGATCGTTTCCTTGGCTTCAGCGACTTCCTTGCGGAGCTGTTCGAATAGCGCCTCGTCGCCGGACGCCTTCGCCTTGCCGATCTCTTTCGACTTTGCATTCCGCGCGGTTTCGGCTTCCTGTTTGTCGGCAATGGCCTGACGAAGCGCGGAATCATGGGCGAGAATTTGCGGAACCGACTCGTCGCCGAGGCCGGACTGTTTGTGGTTCCAGGCGGCTTTGAATGCGTCAGGGTTCTCGCGAATGGCACGCAGATCGAACATGGGTTTATCTCTTGTCTGTCGGCGCGGAGGTTTAGGCAGGTTTTGCGCGGATGTCATCCCGCCTTGATGCCCTGCAGGCTCAAGGCTGGTTCTTTGCTTTGCTTCCGGTCGTCCTTCGGACGCCCATGAAGCGGGCTCAAGGCTGCTTCTTTGTTTTGCTTCCGGTCGTCCTTCGGACGCCCATGAAGCAGGCTCAAGGCTGTATATACTGCGTTTTGGCGGTTACCCTTTAAGCATGTCGCGGGAGATGATGACGCGCATGATTTCATTCGTGCCTTCGAGGATCTGGTGCACGCGGAGGTCGCGGACAATACGCTCCACACCATAGTCTTTTAGGTAGCCGTAGCCGCCGTGGATCTGGAGCGCATCATTGGCCACCTTGAAGCCGGTGTCGGTGACAAAGCGCTTGGCCATGGCGCACCAGCGCGTGGCGTCTGGCATTTTGGCGTCGAGGCGCGTTGCTGCCTCGTAGAGCATGACGCGGGCGGCCTGGAGCTCGGTTTCCATGTCGGCGAGTTTGAACTGCATGGCCTGGAATTCCGAGATCGCCTTGCCGAACTGCTTGCGCTCCTGGGCGTAATCGAGTGCCCGATCGAGGGCATCCTGGGCTCCGCCGAGGGAACAGGCCGCAATATTAAGGCGTCCGCCATCCAAGCCGGCCATAGCGAAGCGGAAGCCGTGGCCTTCGTTGCCGATGCGGTTCTTTGCCGGGATGCGGCAGCCGTCGAAAAGAACCTGCCGGGTTGGCTGGGAATTCCAGCCCATTTTCCGTTCGTTGGCTCCGAAGGAAAGGCCCGGCGTGTCTTTCTCAACGATGAAGGTAGAGACACCTTTCGCCCCGTCATCGGAGGTGCGGGCCATGACGACATAGATGTCCGACACGCCAGCGCCGGAGATAAACTGCTTGCCGCCGGTGAGAACGTATTCATCGCCCTCTTTTATGGCTTTCGTGGTCATGGACGCCGCATCAGAGCCGGAACCGGGCTCAGTGAGGCAGTAGGACGCGATCAATTCCATTGAGGTAAGCTTGGGCAGCCAGTATTGCCGCTGCTCTTCCTCGCCAAAGCGATCAATCATCCAGCTCGCCATATTGTGGATGGAGATGAAGGCCGCCGTTGATACGTCACCCTGGGAGAGTTGTTCGAAGATGAGTACGGCATCGAGGCGCGACAGGGCCGAACCGCCCACGTCCTCGCGGACATAGATGCCGGCGAAACCAAGTTCCGCGGCCTGTTTGATCACATCGACAGGGAAGTGTTTTTCCTCGTCCCATCTTTTGGAGTTGGGGGCGAGTTGATCGGCGGCAAATTTGCGCGCCATATCCTGAATCATGACCTGTTCGTCTGTGAATGGCGCACTCATTGGCACGACCTCCCAAAATCGCATAAGAGTCCGGCAAGACATGCCACATGGGGGCGCAAAGTAAAATGGCTGGGTTGC
>JBCCIW010000296.1:0-3793 GCA_039028055.1 Pseudomonadota bacterium
CTTCATTGGTGTGGCCATGCTTGTTGCCCTTGTGACCTCGGCTTTGCTTACGATCGGGATCGCTCGTCCTCTGCGTCGGCTTGCCGTGGCGGCGGATCGTGTTCGGACCGGCCGCGCGGAGCACCTGGATTTGCCCGGTGTAGTAAAGAGAAAGGACGAGATTGGCCAGCTTGCCCAGTCGGTCGATGCCATGACCGACACCTTGTTCGAGCGCATCACCGCCAATGAACAGTTTGCTGCTGATGTGGCCCATGAGTTGAAGAATCCGCTGACGTCAATCCGATCGGCCGTGGAGACTGCTGAGCGGGTAAAGGGTGATCCAGAAGCGACAGAGAAGCTTCGCCAACTCATCGCGAAGGACGTGCAACGACTCGATCGTCTTATTACAGACATCTCCAATGCCTCTCGACTGGAAGCGGAAGTGACCCGAAGCCGGGCTGATGTTCTAGATATCGGGCGGTTTCTCGCGGATATTGTGCGCACCTATAGCGCGACGGACGACGGGAGAGCCGACGTTGTGTTTGATGATCTGACGCGCGGCGGTGGGTTGATGGTCAGGGGGCGGGATGGTCCGCTTGGTCAGGTCGTCCGCAACCTCATTGACAACGCGCGCTCATTCTCGCCGGTTGATGGAAAGGTCCGCGTTGTACTTCGCCAGGATGCAGACGGTGTCGAGCCGATTGCCTGTTTAATGGTCGAAGATGATGGCCCGGGTATTCCGGAGGACAAGCTCGACAAGATTTTTGAGCGCTTCTACACGGATCGTCCAGCTGGAGCTGATTTCGGAAACAATTCCGGACTCGGCCTTTCCATTGTTCGACACATTATTCAAACGCATCGCGGCAGGGTCAGAGCCGAGAACCGCGATCAAGGCGGAGCGAGGTTCATTGTGGAGTTGCCGGCCAACTAGCCAGCGCAACCTGGTGGTGGTCTGCCTCTTCCAGCGCGTCTGACTGTTCGAGCTGTGCAGTTCATGGATCTCTGCGTTCTTCGCCCCGACCTGCGGACAGCGTTGAACATGGTGATGCCCACCAATGCGGCGATTAGCGAATACTCGATGGCTGTAGCGCCGCTCTCATCGTCGGCGAATGAAGTTTCCGCCTCAGAGCAGTCATCGGATTTCCTGAGAGCGTTCCCGAATAGCAGATTCCGACGCGTAATACTGTGTATATCCATGAAACTGGAATACAACTTAAAGTTTTATTTTTGATAAATGAGTGCCTTTGGCTCCTCAGTGATGAAGTTGTCCGTTACTGCTGAATGGTCTCCGCGGCTTCCATAAACACCACTGGTTCGCCGTTTGAGGACGACTGGCTGATGCTAACGTTCGATTTCGGTTCCGGCGTCCCGACCTGAATGGGTGCCGCATAGCTGCGGGACAATCGTCCAATCGGAGTTTGGACATGAGCGTGTAGGTTTATGTAGTATTTCCCAGCGTCCTCAGTGTCGAAATAAACGGTCCAGGAATGGGTATCTGTCGCCGAGAGATCGAACGTTTCCTCGTCAATGGTCGTAAACAATTCCAGTCCATCGCCAGCATTGGCAGTAACGGTCATTGTTCCCACCCGGTGGCCTTCCGTCATTGTGATTTCGAGCGCTCCCGCGTCGCCAGGAGAAAGTGGCTCCCTGAGCGCTGTCTGAAATGCGACGTTCGCTCCCGGTTTAACCGTAGATGCGTGATGGTGCTCTTTATGGCTTGCACCCGTCGTCGCTTGCGAAGTTTGGTCGTCAGCGACCTCGGAACATGCGCCAAAGGCCATTGTCGCCGCGAGAAACAAAATTCTTGGATGGTTCATAACAGAACTCCTAAAAGACGGAGAAGTCGAAGCATGCATCGCCCGGTAACGCGTCGCTCAACTGATCTGGATCGGCGTTCTCGAAATCGCGTGCGTCGACAATCAGTCGACCCGCAGGCAGGAAACCTGTTGCAACTTCCAGATCCGGATCAGGGCTTATGCCTTGCAGGATAAATGCGCCCCGGTTTCGAATAGTGAAATCAGGATCGCGATCAAACGGACCAGATGTTCGTTCCATACGAATGGTGCGGTTCCCGGCGGACGGGTTATCCATTAGAATGAGAACTCGGTTGCCCAGCCTGTTGACTTCGCCAGCGTCATCGATCGAGCAGATGTTTATCGCAGGACTTCCAGCCGTATACGAAACAAATATCGGCAGCGATTGGGGAATGCCGCCATCATTGGTTTCTCCGGTGCCAAGCTCGTCGGTTCCGTTGATGTCCTGAAACGAGAGCAGCGCATTCAGGTCAGCGCTCGAAATGCCAGGTTGCTCGGCTAACGCTTCCATAAATGAAAATATGGTGGTTGAAGCGTCGCTATCCGTGAAGGTTGAACTTGTGAATGCATCAAAGAGTGGGCCGAAGCCGGCTGAAATCCCATCCGGTCCGTCGCTGGAGGAATCAAACACGTCAAAAAGTATCGATTGGACGGATGACTCGCCATACCAACCTTCCGCATCCAGTGCGTTTCCGATTCCATTCAGTTCCAGATTAAATGCGAATCCGCGATCGCTGCCGAAGCCCGCATCGACGTAGATATTGTCGCCTGTGATGATGGCAGAAATTGCATTTCCCCAACCTTCGCTGAACGCAACCCTCGCATCAAGCAGGCTCCCGAGGCTATGCGAACCGCCTATCGAGTCATCCCTGGAGAGTAGCTCTTGAAAGTAATGGCCGAATTCGTGGGTTATGACATGTTCGTCGTATTCGTCGGTATCGGTATCAAGGTCACCTAGAACCAATATGGTCGGTGTGGAATTACCACCGCTTCTGAAGGACGTAGATCCAATCTCACCTTCAGAGATATCACCTCCGGTGGTTCGATTGTTGACGCTCCAGAAAATCTGGAGATCGGGAAAATCCAGGCTCGGGCTCTCGGCTTCGACTAGACGCAAGCCGTTCAGAATTTCATCTAGAATGGCGAACGGCGCTGCGGTGCGGGGTCCTGTGTAGGACGAAACTCCGTCTGAGCCAGAAGGGGCCATTAGATTACGCACAGAGTTAGTGCTACCGCTATTTGTCAGGCTGCCTTGTAATACATATAGCGCGTCTCCCGAGGTGTTATCTCTGACGGGAACGTTCCACGTGGCCCCCGTCGTCTGCAGCAGTCTTGCCTCGACTTCGATGCGAACGTCCGTTTCGGAAGCAACGTTGAGCGAGTATTGTCCGCTATCGCTCGTTGTTGTTGACGCTAGGACATTTCCACCAGCATCCACGGCTTCAACAACTACACCTCGGGCTGGTACTTCGGTTAAATCAGCCAAATCCAGAACAAAGTTGTTGTTCGTCGTATCGACGCCAACGTCCTCAAAGGTAACTGCACCAGTGATTGTGACACTGCCCGATGGCGGCGGCGGTGGAGGAGTGGGCGGAGACGCGGGTGGGGGTGGTGAACCAACAGGTGGAGATTGTGCGGGCGCTGGATCATTTGAATCGCTACAAGCTGACACCGAAACACTCAGGGAAGCTAGCAGTGCAATTGCTGCGACGGAACGCGATGTCATTCTATGTAAAGTCATGCATCAACCTGTTGTCTGCGGGCGCTGTCGCGCGGAATACATGTCGATTCAGCTGTGCGCTGAGTTAAATTGTCAACGTAACTGACAGTAATGATTACGTGTGCTCGTAGTGATCGCGCATAAATCTTAACGGAAATTGGTATTGCATCGTTGATTTTGACAGGTCATCGTATCCAGTCTGGTGGAGGAGACGAGTTCCAATGATCGGAATCGTTGTGGTTAGCCATGGGAAACTCGCTCGCGAACTCGTCGCGGCGGC
>JBCCIW010000297.1:0-3785 GCA_039028055.1 Pseudomonadota bacterium
CAGGTGTTTCTGCGATCTTTGACGGAATTGATCTCATATACGTGGCAGGCGAAGAGTTGCGGAAAGTCCCGGACGGTGATGCAATCCGCTACCATCATCAAGAACGAAGCTGCCTCTATGCAAATCTGCCACCGCATCCACGAGTGCGAGACCGAGACCTGATCCGGGTTCGGAGCGGCTGGTTTCCAGTCTCACAAACCTCTCCACCACCCGTTCCCTATCCTTCTTTGGGATACCCGGACCTGTATCCGTCACTTTTAGCACCACTGTCTCGTCGCGCCCTTTGGCGACTTCGAAACGAATATCACCCGGTGACGGCGTATACTTTATAGCGTTGTCGAGAAGATTTGAGAGTGCGTGAGCTATTAGACTTCGCTCACCTCGCAAAAAAAGATTGCGACCAATATCCGCCGAAAACTCCAGGCCTGCATCCTCGCAAGCGGGCTCGAACAATTCAGCAAGCTCATGCCCAATCGCACTCATATCGATCCGCTCCACAGGACCGCTATCGCCAGCCTCCAGACGGGACAATCTGAGAATGGCATTGAAAGTATCGAGAACTTGATCGACTTCGCCGAGTGTATTCTCGAGAGTTTCTTCCGTCTCTTCCTTGGACATACTGCTCGCCAACGAGCTTTCCAGGCGGTTACGCAAACGGGTAAGCGGAGTTCGGAGGTCATGCGCAATAGCATCGCCAACATGCCGGGATGACAGCATTAGCTGCTCAATGCGTGCCAACATAGCGTTTAATTGACCGGCTAAATCATCAAATTCGTCACCAGATCCAGCGAGCGGTGCCCGGCGAGACAGGTCCCCAGCCATCACGCCCTCAGCCGTCTTCGCGAGTTCGTCAGCGCGGCGAGCCGCTGTCCTTGAAACAATAATCCCACCGATCAGTGACATCAGAAGACCGATAGGTGCTGCTGTCCAAACAACATTCGTGACCCTCGGAATAATGCCAACGAATTCATCGATGTCATAGGCGACAAATATTAGACTTCCATCCGCCAGCGTGGCTTGCCGTCCCTCGGCGGGCCGGGTTTCGATGGATCCATCCGCCTTCGGATAGTCGATCGTAAACCGAATTTTCTCAACACCTCCAGCCTCAACACCCGCCGGCGGTCCAGACAAATCCCCGGATATCTTCCTGCCATCGCCGTCCTGAAGGAGGTAGATGAACTGCCTCGATCCTGGAACAGTGCTTCGTTCGAGAACCGACTGGTTAAGCCGAACCAGTCCCCCTTGACGGTGCGCCTGAACAAGTTCCGTTATTTCCGCGTCCAGACTCGAACGCGCCTCGCCGCGAATATAGACAACGGTCGATGCATACAAATATACAAGCAGGCCGAGGAGAAAAGCCGCGAAAAGACCTGAATGTAAGAGCGCCAGCCGAAAAGTCGTCGTTTTGACAAATGTCGGCAGTCGAAAGTTTCCAAGCATCATGCTTGCAATCGATACCCCGCTCCACGAACCGTGTGGAGAATCGCTTCATCGAAGTCCTTGTCAATTTTTCCACGAAGACGTGAAATATGGACATCGATAACATTTGTCTGAGGATCGAAATTATAGTCCCAGACTTTCTCGAGGAGCATGGTACGGGTCACGACCTGGCCAGCATGACGCATGAGGTATTCCAATAGCCGAAACTCCCGCGGCTGCAGATCTATCCTCTGTCCGGCCCGCGTCACCCTCCTGGACAGGAGATCCATCTCCAGATCGCCAGCTCTCAAATGCGTTACAGGTGCCTCGCTTGCACCGCGGCGACCGAGTGCCTCGACGCGCGCAGCCAACTCACTAGGGGCAAAAGGCTTTGAAAGGTAGTCATCACCACCTGCTTTCAGTCCCTCTACGCGATGATCTACATCGCTGAGAGCCGTCAGAAAAAGCGCAGGCGAATGTCCACCGCCATCCCTGTATTCTCGAACAAGAGTCAGACCATCCTTTTCCGGCAGCATGCGATCGACCACCAACGCGTCGAAATTGCGCGACCGGGCCAGCGTCAGCCCTGCATCACCGCGGTGAGCTACGTCCACATTGTGGCCAGCCTCCGTCAGCACCTTCGATATGAAGGATGCCATATCGTTGTCGTCTTCTATAACCAGAACTTGCATGACGCATCGTCCCTCCGTCAATTTGCCCCCCGGCCAATTGGTTACTCGTTTTCGGAAATATCGATTGTACCAAATTGTGTGCGGCCATTTACAACCGCAGCAATCAACACCTGATCCTTGCCCGCTCGGCGAGCCGCCTCAATCGCGCCGGTAAACTCAGACACGGAGCCGACTGTTCGCCCGTTCACTTCCAGAATGGCGGTACCAGGACGGAGTCCGGTAGCCGCAACGGGGCTGTCGCGCTCGACATCAACGATTAGCAATCCTTGTTCATCGTCATCGAGCCCCAAAGCCGAGCGCGCCTCTCCATCCAATGGCTTCAACGCGACACCAAGAGGACCGGTTTCTACGGACTCATCATCTTCCTCTTCGCGGTCGCCCGAGCCCGGGACGTTGGTCAGAGCGTTCGGGTCTTCCGGGCGTTCGCCAACGGTCACATTGATGGTTTGCCGCTCGCCATCTCGCAGCACAACAAAAGCGTTTTCAGATCCGGCAATCAGATTACCGACTTTGCGGGTCAGACCAGTCGCATCAATGATATTGTCTCCATTGACCTCAACTATGACATCGCCGCGTTCAACGCCGGAGAGCTCTGCCGGCCCATCATCAACGAGCTCCGAAACAATCGCGCCGCGCGCACCTTCCATTCCGACAGATTCAGCAAACTCTGGCGTGAAGTCCTGAATACTGACACCCAGCCAGCCGCGGCTAACGCGTCCATTCTTTATGAGCTCATCAGTAATCCGAATAGCAAGGTCAGAAGGGATAGCGAAACCAATCCCAACAGATCCGCCGGTTGGTGAGAAGATCGCCGTGTTGACCCCAATAACCCTGCCGGTCAAATCAAAGGTTGGCCCCCCCGAATTTCCGCGGTTTATAGAGGCATCGATCTGAAGGAAGTCGGTATACTGACTTCCTTGACCAAGGTTGCGGCCATCAGCAGAAATAATCCCTGCTGTTGCGGTTCCGCCTAATCCGAACGGGTTTCCTACGGCAACGACCCAATCACCGACACGCATATTATCGCTGCCTTCGAACTCGACATAGGGGAAGTCAATTTCTGGATCGATCACCTTCACAACGGCGAGGTCTGTAGAAGGATCAGTCCCGATCAATTCAGCTTCGAATTCACGTCCATCAGACAAAACCAGCTGGATCTCGTTCGCCCCGGCAATCACGTGATTGTTTGTGACGGCATGTCCTTCCGCAGAAATGAAAAACCCGGATCCAAGGGCGCGCGTTTCTCTGGTGCGCGGACCGTCGTCATCCTCTTCCAATTCCTCGCGCCGACGGCGCATAAATTCGTCAAATCCAGGCATATCCCGGAATTGCTCGAGGAAGCGATCAATGCCTGCACTATCGCCAACCTCTTGCTCTCCACGCACATTAATACTGACGACTGCCGGTGACACTTGTTCCACAAGGTCAGCAAAGCTCATGGGAGCGCCGCCGGGGGCTTCGATTGTAATCGGATCAGCGTCCGCCGATGGAGCCAATTGTGGCCCAAGCGTAAAGGCTCCCACAAGCACACCGCCAGCCACGATGGCCGCGAAGGTCTGTCCGAAAGTCTTGGTCGATCTCATACTTAAGTCCTGTCCTTGAAGATGAGCGCGCTTACGCTCTGATTTACTTATCTTAACCCACTAAATTTGGTTATTAAAAATCATTTATAGA
>JBCCIW010000298.1:0-3781 GCA_039028055.1 Pseudomonadota bacterium
CAAGAACGTGGCAGAAGCGCCGCCCCTGCACCCGGAAGCGCTCACTCAAGACGGACTGCTGGATCTCTTCTCGGCTGAAGAGACCGGAGCCGATTTCAATCTGGAGCCCGCGACTGTCGCGGACATGTGCGGTGCCAATTCTGTGGAAAAACCATCGCTGGAAGTTATTTACGAGGAGATTTAGGGGTCATGGACCCAAGGGCTGAAATCAATCGGGCAGATCAGATAGGCGAGGTCGTATACGACGATGTCGGCGAGACCGATGTGGCCTTCGGTGACGCCCGAGATGATGTTAGCCCTGCCCTTAACGAGGGTGTGCCCGCACCGCCTGCGACTGGCGGAGATTGCCATGCCGGTGCCGCAGAAATGAAGAAGGCGGCGAAAGCGGCTGGCAAAACCACGCTTCTTGAGCAGTACGCAAAAGACTATCCGACCGGACCCCATGATCAGCCGCAAAGCATGTGTCCGGCTTTCGGGTCTCTGCGCGTCGGCCTCCGCATGAAGCGCACCGCAACCATCCTCTCGGGCTCGGCCTGCTGCGTTTACGGGCTCACTTTTACGTCGCATTTCTACGGCGCGAAACGGAGCGTCGGCTATGTGCCTTTCAACTCCGAAACGCTCGTCACCGGCAAACTCTTTGAGGACATTAAAGAGGCGGTGGAGAAAACCGCTGATCCTGATCGGTATGACGCCATAGTTGTTACAAACCTCTGTGTACCAACTGCTTCCGGTGTACCGCTTCGCCTTCTACCCGACGAGATAAATGGCGTGCGGATCATCGGAATTGATGTGCCGGGCTTCGGCATTCCGACCCATGCTGAGGCGAAGGACGTCCTCGCGGGGGCCATGCTGAACTATGCGCGAAAAGAGATCGAGGCCGGTGCCGTAAAGCGGGCAACGAACCATACATCCGAGTTGCCGAAGGTCACACTCCTTGGAGAGATGTTCCCGGCCGACCCCATCGGCATTGACCATTTGCTGAGGCCACTCGGCCTGGCGGCGGGTGTCGTCGCACCAACGCGGGAGTGGCGGGAGCTCTATTCCGCGCTCGATTGCAGCGCTGTCGCGGCCATCCACCCTTTCTATACCTCGGCTATTCGCGAATTCGAGGCGGCAGGTCGTACGGTCATTGGCTCTGCTCCGGTGGGCATTGAGGGCACGGCGGCCTGGCTTGAGAATATTGGCGAGGCCTGCGGGATCAAACGCGAAACCATCGATGCGGCCAAGGATGGCGCGGTGGCGGCAACGCGCGGCGCACTGAGCGCGATGCCGGTCAAAGGCAGAGTCACCGTCTCAGGGTACGAAGGTTCGGAGCTTCTCGTGGCTAGGCTTCTCTGCGAGAGCGGTGCGGATGTGCGCTATGTCGGGTCTGCCTGTCCACGAACGAAATGGTCTGACGGCGACCGCGAGTGGCTTGAGGCGCGCGGCGTGGAAGTTCGTTTCCGCGCGTCGCTGGAATCCGACCTTGCAGCCATAGAGGCATTTGACCCTGATCTCGCCATTGGCACAACGCCCGTGGTTCAGAAAGCGAAGGAACAGGCGCGGCCAGGGCTCTATTTCACGAATCTCATTTCTGCACGGCCACTTATGGGGCCAGCCGGAGCCGGTTCTCTTGGCCAGGTCGTGAATGCTGCGATTGCAGGCAAGGCCCGCTTCGACAAGATGAAGGGCTTCTTCGAAAACGTTGGCGAAGGCGACACAGCGGGAGTCTGGGAAGACACGCCAGACCCTCATGAAGGCTTTCGGAAGAAACAAGTCCGCAAACTCGCCATTGCGAAGAAGCGTGCGGAGAATCTCGCGGAGCCGGTCGGATGTTGATACAGGATCACGATCGCGCCGGGGGCTATTGGGGCTCGGTCTACATCTTCACCGCGGTGAAGGGCCTGCAAGTTGTCATCGATGGACCGGTGGGTTGCGAAAACCTGCCAGTTACGTCGGTTCTTCATTACACGGACGCCCTGCCCCCGCACGAGTTACCGATCGTCGTCACCGGGCTTGGCGAAGAAGAACTCGGCCAGTCGGGCACCGAGGGTGCCATGAAGCGGGCGCGCGCTGCGCTTGATCCGGCTCTGCCCGCCGTCGTCGTCACCGGATCGATTGCGGAAATGATTGGCGGAGGGGTGACACCAGAAGGCGCGAATGTTCAACGCTTCCTGCCGAGAACGATCGATGAAGATCAGTGGCAAAGTGCCGACCGCGCGCTGCTCTGGCTCTGGACGGAGTTTGCCCAAACAAAAGGGCGAAATCCAAAGAAGCGGAAAAAGCCGGAAGGTGCGAAGCCGAGCGTCAATATTATCGGGCCGAGCTATGGCATGTTCAACATGCCTTCCGACCTCGCGGAAATTCGACGCCTGATCGAAGGTCTCGGTGCTGAAGTAAATATGGTGTTCCCTCTCGGGAGCCATATCGAAGACACACGCAAGCTTGCGAATGCCGATGCCAATATCTGCATGTATCGCGAATTTGGTCGAAAGCTCTGCGAAGCGATGGATCTGCCGTTCCTGCAAGCGCCGATCGGGCTTCACTCGACAACCAAGTTTCTCCGAGCCCTCGGCGAGATTCTTGGCATTGATGCCGAGCCTTTCATCGAGAAAGAAAAGCACACGACGATCAAACCGCTTTGGGATCTTTGGCGATCTGTTACCCAGGATTTCTTTGGAACAGCGAACTTCGGCGTGGTTGCCAATGAAACCTATGCGCGTGGCCTGAAAAATTATCTCGAGAATGATCTCGGCCTGCCCTGCGCCTTTTCCTTCGCGCGCACCGCCGGGAAAAAACCGGATAATGATGGCGTTCGCGAGGCTATGAAGAAGACGCTACCACTCGTTCTTTTCGGGAGCTTCAACGAGCGCATGTATATTCAGGAGACCGGCGGACGCACCTGCTACATTCCGGCGTCTTTCCCCGGTGCCGTGATCCGTCGTCATCTTGGTACGCCGTTCATGGGATATTCCGGCGCGACATATCTCGTGCAGGAAATTTGCAACGCCCTCTTCGACACGCTTTTCCATATTCTGCCGCTGGGAACCGATCTCGATCGCGCTGAGGCAACGCTTGCAACGATCTCGGAAGCGATTGAATGGGATGAAGCTGCAAGCACCGCACTTGATGCCTGCGTGGAAGGCTATCCGGTTCTTGCGCGAATCTCGGCGGCGAAGCGTATCCGGGATAAAGCCGAACATATGGCTCGAACCGCAGGCGACACGCAGGTCACGCCCGACAGGGTGCGGGACGCGCAAGCCGCATTATCAACAACAGAGGCAGCATGAGGAGGATGGCCATGAATGTCAGCAATGCAAAAGAACGACATCCCCGACACCGATGGGAGCAACGGCTCTACAGCGCCATGAGCGTGCTTCTGCTTCCATTCATTTTCGCCGCCACGCTTTTAGCTACCATTCTCGGACGGACACTAAGTCGTGGGTACACTGATGATGTTAAAATCAAGCGCAATATTTTCAGTGAAACCGCATCGGCTGTTCAGAGCAGTGTCTGGTGGAGTTTTTCAGGACGATGATCGGACTACCGCACCCCGTCCTCATACCCGATGCGCTGATGCCCCGTATCAGCGACATGCCCAAGGCCGCAGGGTTTCTATGCTGCCAGTTTCTAGAGGCCAAAAGAGGAGACTTATATGGCAAGTGACTCAATGGAACGGTCTGAATCGCTTTCTGGGCTGACAAGCACAGAAGCGAAGGCTGTTCACGGTCTGTTTGTGAGAGGCTTCCTGCTTTTCACATTCTGGGCTTTCATCGCGCATATGCTGGTTTGGTATTACAAA
>JBCCIW010000299.1:0-3766 GCA_039028055.1 Pseudomonadota bacterium
ACCATTGGAACTCTTCTGCTCTCAGCCTTCTTGCGCTAAATCCATGCCTGTACCATATGAACAAGCTTACCGACAATCGATAATAATGCATCTGCTATAAGCAAATTCGGAGCCGTTTTCCATGACCAAACGCAAGATTGTGCCTGGACGGCTCATTGCTGCTACTCATAATGCTGGAAAAGTTAAGGAATTGAGAGACTTATTCGAACCTCTCGGTTTCGAAGTCATATCAGCGGGGGAACTTAATCTGCCGGAACCCGAGGAAACAGAGACCACATTTACCGGCAATGCTATCCTGAAGGCCAAAGCCGCGGCGCTTGCTACAGGGTCCCCCGCACTTTCTGACGATTCTGGATTGGCGGTCTCCGCGCTGGGTGGCGATCCTGGCATCTATTCGGCACGATGGGCCGGTGAACCGCGCGATTTCGGCAAGGCAATGGAAAAGGTCGAAGCTGCGCTTATGGCTTCCCATAGTAACGACAGGCACGCCAAATTCATTTGTGCGCTCGCAATGGTCTGGCCAGATGGGCATGAAGAAGTTTTTGAGGGTGAGGTCCACGGCGAGCTTGTTTGGCCACCGCGAGGCGACAGGGGTTTCGGCTACGATCCGATCTTCGTCGCATCGGGGGAGAGCGAGACATTTGGTGAAATGGATCCTGCAAAGAAACACGCCATGAGCCATCGAGCGGACGCCTTCAACCAACTGAAATCCGCCCTGCTGGATGACTAAGAAGCGATCAAACACGCCGCGGGTGCCATATGGACCAGACTATGGGTTCGGCGCTTACATCCACTGGCCGTACTGTTCTCGCATATGTCCGTACTGCGATTTCAACGTGTATGTTGCAAAGCAGCGCGACAATTCACCTCTACTGGATGCGATCGTGGAAGACATCGCCCGTCATCGCGCTCGAATGCCGGATCACCCCGCCCTCAGCTCTATATATCTTGGCGGCGGCACGCCTTCATTGCTGAGCGGCAAGGAAGTGGAGAGGCTGATCGCGGCTTGTGACGCTTCGTTCGGCCTTAAAGCGTCTGCGGAGATCACGTTGGAAGCCAATCCGCACATGGTCACAAAGCAGCGGGCTGTGGAATGGCGATCCGCAGGTGTGAACAGAGTTTCACTTGGTGTACAGTCTCTTGCAGACAGTGCTCTAAACTTTCTTGGTCGGGACCACTCCGCTCAACAGGCGCGCGAAGCTTCCGCGATTATCCTGGACAGCTTTCCGTCAGTCTCGCTCGATTTGATCTACGCGCGCCCCGATCAGAAGACGAGCGACTGGATCGAAGAGCTAGAAGCCGCACTCGCCTTAGGTGCCCATCATATATCACTATATGAACTTACAATTGAGCAGGGCACCGCTTTTGGGAAAGCATTTGAGCGCGGCGCGCTAAACCCAATGCCGGATGATGCGCAGGCGGATCTTTTTGAATTGACCCACACAATCATGACAAAGGCTGGCTATCCCGCCTACGAAATCTCGAACTTTGCCATCGCGACTGAACATCAATCGATTCATAATCTGACTTATTGGCGCTCAGGTGATTGGCTAGGAGTTGGTCCGGGAGCTCATGGGCGTCTCACGTTGGACGGTGTGCGGCATGCAACTGTTGCTGAAAAAAAGCCGGGGCATTATGTCGACTCCGTTGGACGCCATGGCGTCGGTACGAATTCAATGGAACACCTGCGAAGCGATGCTGCGGCGGAAGAGATGCTGGCGATGGGCCTTCGCTCAATCGAAGGTATTGCAACTGACCGACTTCAGATTGCGCATGCTGGCCTTGTAGATCAGTGCAAGCTGGAGGAGTTGCAAAGTGATGGCTGGCTGACATCGGATCGTGAACGGATCGTTCTGGATCCGACTGGCCGCCTTCTCGCCGACCGGATCGTTTCGGAGCTGATCGCCTGAGCCGGTTCGTTGTTTGTGTATCTGACACGGCACGTCCCCACTCGCCCAGGAAAACGTGCTGATGAGTATATATGGGCACCGTAATCGACGGGTCTAAGCCTTGTTGGCTAGTACGGCATTGTTCAACTGAAGGCCCAAGGCAACTGGATCGAAGTTAATCAATCTTGCTTCATCTTTTCTTCTAGCAGTGCCAACAGGTCGTGGCGTGTCATTCGAAATTCACTCTCGATCCAGACGTTTTCAAGCTCGCGGAGAAGTTCGCCGACCAAGGGTCCGGGCTTCAGTCCTGAATCGATCAAGTCCTGGCCCGCAAGTGGAAAGTGTGGCGCTTCCGCACCACTTGCTTCAGCAACACCCGCCAGTGCGAGCGCAATGTCGATGCCGCCTGCACCGGCAGTTGACAGCATGATTGTATCCAGTAGCGATTCCCGCCCGAGGCGATAAAGCGCGGCGCGTAACTTGGCACCGCCGAGATCCTCGAGAAATGAGGTATCAGCTGCAGCCCAAGCAGTGAGCCTGTCTTTTTCTGCGTTAGACAGTTTGAGCCTTGCTACGATAGCGGCAACAGCCTCTACGTTCTTCGGCAAAAACGCGAGTAATCGTCTGATCGGATCAGTATCGAGGCGCGCTTCACGTTCGAGATATATCAGCGTTTTGAGCACAGAAATGCCGTCTACCGTCTGCAATGTGTCTTCAAGAATTCCAATATCCATCATTGCGGCAAGAGCGCCGCTTGGATCGGGCGCAGACAACAGCTTTTTAAGTTCTTTCCAAATCCTCTCCGCAGCAATACCGCTCAACCCAGCCTTCTGTCGCCCACAGGCTGCGAGCCCGACCAAGTCCATACCTTGACCATACCAAGCATTAAACCGAAAAAATCTCAGTATACGAAGATAGTCTTCCCTCAAGCGAGTATCGGCATCGCCAATAAAGACAACCTTGCCGGCAGCTGCGTCGTCGGCACCCGCTCCGGTCGGATCGTAGATTGTTCCATTGAGATCAGCATAAAGCGCGTTCAAGCGGAAATCCCTACGCTGAGCATCCTCACGCCACTCCTCCGTGAACATCACCACTGCGCGTCGTCCATCGGTTTCTACATCGCGCCGAAGGGTCGTTATTTCAAACGGTCTATGACTCTCAACCGCCGTTACAGTGCCGTGATCAATTCCGGTTGGTATGGCCCTGATGCCAGCAGCTTCAAGTGCGCTGATGACCTCATCCGGTAAAAGTTGTGTCGCGATGTCGATATCATCCACCGGTCGTCCCATCAGTGCATTACGAACACAACCGCCCACAAAACGACTTCCGCCTGGCCGCGCAACATCCAATGCCGCCATAACGTTTTGCGTTTCTTTCGCTTTCAGCCAATCAGCCTCAGTTAGACTGCCCGTCATAACGAGTTGTCCGGCGCTGTCTCTCCTGCTGAAGGATCGTCTATTGGGACCTCGAGGACACGGGGCTGTCCAATGGATTCGATATCAGCGTCACATGGGTATTCTCTGGCAGGAATGATCTCCTGGGTTTCAACATTAAAACTCTCAGGAGATCGGCAGACATTCCGGTCGCGATCCTCGCCGAAGATGAGAAAAAGCCAGGCGATCACTGCCAGGGATAGACCTGCACCAAACAGCGCTGTAATTGGCCACGCCTTCCGCCCTTCGGCGGCCGCATCCCGCAATGCCATCTGATAAAGGCCGTACGCCACGAACGGTGACAGAAAGATCGCAAGTTCCAGAAGCAATAATCGCGGCATGCTTTAGTCCATGTTGTCCAAATAGAGTCTCTCATACAGGTGGCGTATTATGCCAGCCGTGACACCCCATATTCGGAAACCGTTATGCGGCATTTCATAATAA
>JBCCIW010000300.1:0-3759 GCA_039028055.1 Pseudomonadota bacterium
CTTAACCGGAAAGCTCAGTCCGCGCGCGCTCTCGATCGTCAGCGATTCCGGCTACACGATCGAGGACGGCACCAAGCGTATCGGCGGCGATCTTTCGCGCATGGCGGAGGACGTGATTGTTCGCGGCGACCTAAAGGGATTTGTCGAGCTGCACATCGAACAGGGCGCATTCCTTGAGGAAGAGGACATCGATATCGGCGTTGTGCAGGGCATTGTCGGCATTGAGTGGTGGAATGTGACGCTGACGGGCACGGCGAACCATGCGGGCACGACGCCGATGAACCGGCGGCGGGACGCCCTCCTCGCGGCAGCGAAACTCACACAAGCCGTCAACGAAGTGGCGACGGGCCTCGAGGGGCGGCAGGTGGCGACCGTGGGGCGGATGCAGGCCTTTCCAGGCGCACCGAATGTGATCCCCGGTCGGGTCGAGATGAGCCTTGAGGTGCGCGATCTGGAAACAGAAAAGATCGAACAGGTCTATGAAGCGATTGTCGCGCGCGCCGACGGGATCAGCGAAGAGAGCGGCGTTGAGATCGCCTTCGAGCGTCTGGACGTGGCGTCCGCACCGGCGCTGACCGATCCGGCAATACGGGACATTATCGCCGCTGCAGCTGAGGACTCCGGGCTCAGCTTCAGGTTCATGCCTTCTGGCGCGGGGCATGACGCTCAGGACATGGCAACCGTGGCACCGACCGGCATGATCTTCGTGCCGTCGCGCGGCGGGATAAGCCACTCACCGGAGGAGTTCACCTCCGCCGAGGACCTTGCGAATGGAGCCGATGTGATGGTGCGGGCCCTGCTGGCGATTGATGCGCTCTAGTCGGCCGGGGTAGCAGAAGCTAACCGAATTTCATTTTCCAAAGCGTCCATCTCACGCGTTCAGCGCGGGGATACCGTTCTGAACGTCGCCGGGATGTGATTCCAGCCTTTTTCGGAGATGGATCCCTGGCCTCGCGGCCGAGGATGACGAATTAGGAGGAACGGGAGCTTTGGTCTGTTCTCGGCGGCACTGGAGACTTCAGCGATGGTCAACATTGACTGAGATTATAACAGCATGTCCGCATCTTACTTGGCGTGCGCCTACCAAATAAGGGCTGCCACGAACTCGAAAACAGCGCCGGTAAAGGCTTAGCTATTGCTTCAGGTGGGATCTGGCTTGCCTGAACCATTCCAGCGTTTTCGCATAATGGCCTTCGCCCCAGAACGCGATGAACTTCTGAGTGCTGAGATCCGCTCTATCCTCGAGCGCCTTGATGCGCTTGCCAACGAATTCTGGAGTTAGGGAAAGCCCACATTTTACAGTGATGCAGTGCTCCCATTCCTCATAGGATTGAGGCATCGGGTTCATAATATCCTCTTATCAGTCTTAGCGCGTTCCAACTTAGGCAAACTCATCCATCCACCGCGTCCAATAAAGCCTCCGCGTGCGTCCCGCCATATCCCACACTTTTAAGCTGCTTGCCTACGCCAAATCGGAAACGGATCCTCAAGTTTCAGCTGCTCTATGTCTGCGTCTTCGGCCGCCAAAGTGGCATCGAGGCGAGCGGTTAGAGCGGGCCAATCTATGCCAGCACCAATGAAAACCATTTCCTGTCGGCGATCGCCCCAGGGGTCCTGCCAATTATCCTTGATGTAGTTTTTCAAGGCATCACTTTCCGGCCATCGCTCTTGCGGTACAGAGGCCCACCACGTGCCGAGCGGCGAGACGTTGGATAGCGAACCTGCCAGCGAATACTCGATCAGCCATTCCGGGCGGGTCGCGACCCAGAAATGGCCCTTCGCGCGGATAACGCCGGGAAGCTCGCCGTTGAGCAGGTCGTTGATCTTCTTCGGATGGAATGGCCGCCGGGCCCGGTAGACATAGGACGTCACGCCGTACTCTTCCGACTCCGGCACATGATCGGCAAAGCCATAAAGCTCTTTAGCCCACATCGGATGCAGTTCTGCCTTTTCGAAGTCGAACAGCCCAGTATCGAAGATCTTCGAGGTCGGCACATCGGAATAATTTGCTTCGACAATTTCGGTATCCGCATTGAGGCTGCGAATGATCTTGCGCGCCGCATCGACCTGCTCCGGGGTTGCATCATCGACCTTGTTCAGCACCACCACGTCCGCAAACTCGATTTGGTCGGTCAGGAGATGCACCAAGGCCCGGTCGTCCTCTTCGCCGAGGACTTCACCGCGATCCTGAAGGAAGTCGCGGCTTGAATAGTCCTTTAAGAGGTTCACTGCGTCCACAACGGTCACCATCGTATCTATGCGGGCGACGTCCGACAGGCTGACGCCGTTTTCATCCCGGAAATCAAACGTCGCGGCCACGGGAAGGGGCTCGGATATGCCGGTCGATTCAATCAACAGATAATCAAAGCGGCCTTCATCGGCGAGCCGGCGCACCTCTGCGAGGAGATCATCGCGAAGCGTACAGCAGATGCAGCCATTCGACATTTCGACCAGCGTTTCGTCCGTGCGGCTGAGCTCTGCGCCCGCCCGCACGAGGTCTGCATCAATGTTCACCTCGGACATGTCGTTCACGATGACGGCGACGCGGCGACCATCGCGATTGTTCAAAACACGATTGAGCAGGGTCGTTTTCCCTGCGCCCAGAAAACCAGACAGCACAGTTACAGGCAGGCGCTCCTGTGGCGCAGGCGAAAGGTCGCTCATAAGATTCTCCGCATGAGGTCGAGGTGGGGCTTTGCGTCTATGATAGCGCGTAGACTCTTAATTGCAATGTTATAACATTGCAATTAAGTTGCAGAAACACTCTCCGAAAACCCCACAAGAAGGCCGCAAAACATTGGTGGGCGAATATCCGAACAAGCGAGTCGAACGCTATACTTCAAATGACCATAACAAACGTCCCAAAGATCCTGCCTAGGCAAGATGAGACCGGACGTGCGCTTTAGGCGAGGACTTCCGCCAGCAGGTCGTCGCAGGCGGCCCAGGCGCGGCGGGTGATATCGGCGCGGTACTGCATGCCATTGGCAGCGTCCTGGGCTTCGGGGTTGGTGAAAGCGTGGGAGGTGCCGCCATAGGCATAGAGCTGCCAGTCAGCTTCGGCCGATGTCATCTCCTTTGAGAACTCCATGACATTTTCAGGGGTCGCCATGGGATCATCCCAGCCGTGCAGCGCAAGCACCTTGGCGGAGATCTTCGGGCTCGGCAGATTGTCCGCGCCGCCGAGGAGGCCGTGGAACGAGGCGACGCCCTGGACGGCCTGACCTGCCCTGGCCATGTCGAGCACGCAGAGCCCGCCAAAGCAGAAGCCAAGCGCGGCGGCCTTGCCGTTTACACCGTCGCGGTCGAGCCCGGCATTGAGCGCAGCGGCGAGGCGGGACTGGAGTTCTGCCCGGTCGCTGACGAGGGGCGTCATCAGTTTTTCGTTTTCCTCGGGGGACGAGCCGCGGATGCCCTTGCCATAAACGTCGGCAGCGACGGCGGCATAGCCTTTTCCTGCAAGCTCGTCGGCGGCCTTGCGCTCGAAGTCGCCCTGCCCGGCCCAGGCATGGCAGACGAGGACGAGAGGGCGGTCGCCATCGCCCGGATGGGCGAAGTAGCCTTCGTAGGTGTTGGTCCCGTCACTGTAATCAAAAAGTCCTGTGGAGATGCTCATTTCCCGAAGGCTCCTATATTGGTAGATATATGCAGGGCTTGATGCAGGCGCGCCGAGCGTTCTTCAAGCCCAAAGACAAGAAATATGGGAGAATGTCGGCCATGAAGGACGCACCGGTTTTCAATCCGCTCGATAGCTATGCGAAC
>JBCCIW010000301.1:0-3714 GCA_039028055.1 Pseudomonadota bacterium
CCGCCTCCGGGTTCACCTCAGGGACGACAAGCGGAATGTCCGGCTCATAGCGATAAAGCGAGGAGTTATCGATCACCACACAACCCGCCTTCGCCGCCTTCGGCGCGTAAATCTTCGTCGCCTCCGAGCCCACGGCAAAAAGCGCCATGTCCCAGCCCGTGAAATCAAACGTGTCGAGGTCCTGCGTCTTCAGCGTCTCCTCACCAAAGGAGACCTCCGTGCCCAACGATTTTCGGGAAGCCAACGCCGCGATCTTCTCGATCGAAAACTTCCGCTCATCGAGAATATTGAGCATCTCGCGCCCCACATTCCCCGTGGCGCCGACAACAATGACAGAGTAGCCCATGACGCGTCCTTTCCTTCAGGCATGCGGGCTCTAGGCGGTTTGAAGCGGGAAGGGAAGGGGCGGCGAAAATTGTCCCGCTGGCAAAGGTCAGCTTCGCGGACAAAGCGGTCGCTCATTACTTGGATTTAAATGTCCGCTTCACGGCATGAGACCTGATTGTTGCCATCGGTATCCGGCGGATATTAAGTCCTCAAACTCACGAGAGTTAAGAGCAGCTTCAGCCATTCTCTCCAAGGCCGTAGTCTGGATTTCCTGGTCCCCTAATCGGGCACCAATTCTTGTCAGTGTACTGTAGATGAGAACAGCACGACCCCAATCCAGTTCTGCGGTCTGCAAAAGCACCGTTGCTGTCTCTTGTGCCCAGGACTGGTGTTCTTCGGCTCCTCCAAAGAAGAGCATTTCTTGCGCATGCTGTGCTCTGATATAAGCATATTCTTCTCCGGAAAGTGCATCGCTTGCGGCGTCCAAAAGACTATCAAGGTTCTCGACAGGAATTTCAGAGGTCAGCATGTCGTTCCAAGCAAACACGGGGTCATTTATACCATCCATAATCTGAATGGTTGCGT
Source organism: Pseudomonadota bacterium (assembly GCA_039028055.1). GTDB lineage: Bacteria > Pseudomonadota > Alphaproteobacteria > Caulobacterales > Hyphomonadaceae > CALLCD01. The sequence goes on from JBCCIW010000301.1 coordinate 913, forward strand.
CGATCTCACCCATCCGTGCCCATAAATTCGCTATTTCACGTCGAGCCTGTGCATCAAGCCCTGAGCTGCTCCAAACGATGGCACCGCTCACAACACCTATGCCCACGATTTCCCTATCGTTCTTGGGAAAAAAACTCTGTGCCCGCTCAAGCCTATCCTGAACTTCGCCTTCATCGGCACTTGCTACCATTAGTGCGCGCGCTGCTCTGATATGTGGAAAGACCGGAAAGGCTGATGGAGCCGTATCGGCATGATTGCCTAACCCACGCGCCAATTCCAGTGCAAGTGATTGCAAACCAAGATTTGCAGCGCGTTCAACTGTGCGTTCCATCCAGTCGAAGTCTGGCCAGGGTTCTTCGGAAGAAAACTTGGTGAATGCTCTTTCCAGATATTCCGTCGCAAGACTCAGATCTGTTTCCGCCGAAGCGGCAGTCAGAAGAATGTTATGGCGACTTCCACCGGCCTCGCCGTAAAGCCGCAATGCATCCTGCGACCCAACGAGCCGGATAAGGTCTTCAGACGGATTTATGAGAGGATCACTTGTTTGCGGCAGCGCTTCAAGCAGTTGGAGCACCTCAGTGCGGTTACCCAAGGCAGTTTGTAGTTCAGCGGCGTACATAAGGTGGTTTGTCTGCGGCCGTTCTGGTTCTTCTTGTGCTATTCTGGCGATCCGCTCTGCCATATCTGAAACAACATCAAGTATTTGGTCGTCAGGTATAACCCTAGGGCCCGATCGAACGCCGTAGGGGTTGCGGCCAAGTAGATCGAGAGCGCTGATCCATAAGACACCAGCGTCAACGTCAGGCGTTCTCTCTATGGCAGTGTCCAAGTCGATACCATTGCGGACTGCAGTTGTTATCCGGTGGCTGGCCAGTCTGCGATTGACAGTCGCTTCTACGTCTTCCGGTGGTCGATCTTTTTCACTTACGACACGCAATTCCAAAGCGAGAGCGTCCTCTATGCGCCCCATCTGAGCCAGCATTCCAACTTCCCGCATGTATGGCGGCAGGGAACGAGCACTTATTGCCAACCCTACACCCAAATCGGTCAGACAATGTGCCGAAGTTTCGCTTCTACAGGCCGAAAATTCAGTGTTCTCAGCGCGGATAGGAGGCGAAAACGCCAGAGCTAAGAAGACGAGCCCCAACGCTGTGGCTCCTGGAAGGAAATATCGGACAATGATGTGTATCAACTTCGTGCAATCCTGATGTGATGGCATTCAATAGCACACCACTATGCAAAATTTATGTTTGGAGAAGCTGCCATTCGTGCAAAGCGCAGCATTCGACACTCTGGGCTCGAAGCGGACTCTCGAAGCCTAAGCAGACCTAAAGCTGCTGGATCGCCAAAAGTGGCCTCAGCCCGCGGGCAAGACACAATTTCCCCACCAAAACCTAAATACTTCCCCACCCAAGCCCCCAAACCTTAACGCCGGGAGGCCATCCGTGCGTATGGCCCGTTTCTGGCCCAGTTCTGTACTGGTTCTGGCCCGTCCAAATCCCCTCAAAAGCGAATCTCTTAACGGCCCCGCGGCACGTCTCTCCCCGGGGCCCGTCGCCGGAGGCTCTCGGGAGCAACTCCCCACCCCACAGCGCCCAAGCCCGGTTGGTCGCAAGGACCGCTTTTGACCGATTAGCCGCCTGTTAATCCAAGCTGAGCGTTTCCGGCCGGTTGCTGAAAGCTGGGGCTTAGGTCAGATTTAGCCATGATGAGGCATGGTGTACGACGAGCCGTGCTGTGGATTGGCTGCGACCCGCGCGATAGGTTCTGACATCAGCAAAGCCCATGCCACTGCCAATCGTATGGATTGATGACTTCTAATGTCGCATTCATGCCGTCGTCTCGCCCGCGATAGGCAACTCACTGCTCAAGCTTCTGGCGCAGGGCCTCATTAAAGCGATCATAGCCTTCGGTCAGTAGCAGCACGGGCAAATCATCAAATCTGATGAAAAGTCCGCTGAACACTTCTATTTTCGACAGATGGGTACCGCCATCCTGACGCTCAATCATGTCGGGCGGTATCTGTTGGGTTCACCGTGGCGGACCTGATTTGCTAAAACTACAAAGGTGCTGCGAGGAGGGAGAAGCTACGAACACTAGCCGTGTGCTTCTTGAATCCCGGCGGTCATCTATCAGCTTGCATCAATGCGCACGGCTTCTTCGCGGTTTCATCTGGACGTCTTTCAATGCCGCCCAAAGCCCTTGCAGCAACCCAAAAGGCATCTGCATTTCCGGCGCCTATGTCGGGCACTAAGCCCCTACCTTCGATGCAACCACTCGCATGGCTGAAGTAGTCCGCAACCGACAAAGACCGGGCAAATCGATCAGAAACATCAAAGGGACGTTGCACGAGGAGGGCACCAGCGCTGCGTTCACCTACGAGCACAGCACCGCGTCCATGTCGCAAGACATCCGCGACCAGCCCTGCGGTGCTGTCAGTTAGTGCGTCAATCAAACAGAAGAAGGGGCCTTTATATGTGGGACGTCTGGGCGAAACTCGGACCCGTGTGGCCAGATGGGTCGCGAGATGATCCCAGAGGTCGACAACCGACTGACCCGTCCAAGGTGAGAAACGCTCAATATCGGCGCGCTCTGGTGCCTCGGAGATATGTTGGCCAGTGTCTTGAAAAACTGAACTGGCATGATTTCGACACTCAGAGTCAGTTGGGTTCGCAACTGAACTCTGCCCTGGCAGCGTGGATTGATAGTACCCCACAAACCAGAGACGTTCGAATGCACGATTCAGAACGGTTCAGGGGTCCGTTTTGTCGTCATTCAACGCTAAGCGGGGTAATCTCTCTC
>JBCCIW010000302.1:0-3657 GCA_039028055.1 Pseudomonadota bacterium
AAACGTGGCGATGTTGATTTCGAATTTTTTGAAGCGCATCTGGAGGAAAAGCGAACGACCCGGGATAGCAAAGGCAGAACCCAGACGCGCTGGGTCACTGTGTTCGACGGTCAATGCATTCGCTTTGATTTCCATAAGCAATTTTATGGCGAAACGCGGGTGGCGCGGGATTCGGGTTTTTTCAACCGCTTTGGCGGAGGCGATGGCATGAAGCGCGCCAAGCTCGAAGATCCGAAGTTTGAAAAGACCTTCGAGGTTTATACGACGGATCAAGTCGAGGCTCGGTTTCTGCTCACGCCTGATTTCATGCAGAAGCTGGTTGACCTGGAGGAGGCGTTCCATGGGGGCAAACTGCGGTGTGCCTTTGTCGGGGGTGAAATGTTTATCGCGCTCGAAGGCGGCGACCTGTTTGAACCGGGCAGCATGTTTCGGCGATTGGACGACCCCAATCGCATACGCGAGCTGCTGGATGATTTCGCAGCAGTTTTCCATTTGATCGACACGGTTTCCACCAATCGGTCACGTCGAGGTGAAAATTAGTTTGCTTTTGTTCAGCTGAGCTTCAGTTCTTTTCTGGCATAGTGTCAGCATACTCCCGTCATATGTGCGCCAAATTCGGATGTGAAAACAACGTCATGAAAAGACTTCTTCTGCTTGCTCTTCTAGTGGCGCCGATTTCGGTGCCCGCTTTTGCCCTGACTGAGACCGAGGCACGCCAATGTCGCGCCATGGCGGCGACGTTCGGCCCCAAGAAGGCTGAATTTGACGAGATGACGATGACGCGTGACGAACTCGCCGCAGCTGCCGAGGCCGCCGGAGAAGACTGGGAGAATGCTGAAGCGCTTAGAGGCTTCAGCCCCGAAGCGGCGGCCGAAGCGGACGTTTTGAAGGTGGCTTATGAGGCCGCAAGAGCCGAATTTGAGCAGACGCAATATGCCTGGTCAGCTGTCGGCCGACAATTGAACGCAGATTTTGCGGCCTTCAATGCGAAATGCTCGAGCGAGGATTGAGCCAAATCAATCCCCTCCGTTGGTAATCGCATTCAATAACACTCTGCTCTCTTATCTATTTCAATAGACGCCAAGAATGATGCCAGAATTCGGCGCGGTTGGTGTTTGACGCGATCTCCTAGTCTCGAATGAGACCGCCGTGCTTTCCATTCCCTTTTTGCTGTCGAGAAATGAGCAATTCCGGCTCCAGATCACTATCCGGTTTTCGGCAATTGTAACTCAATCTCAATCATGTATGACAAGCGGCGAACGCACCGGATGTGCGCAAACGGGAAGCATTCGCAGATATGAGCAAAAAACCTGGCATGCGAGACACGCTATTCGGCGCCGTCTCGATTTCTTCACTGGCTATACTTCAATCTGTACCAGCCTGGGCTCAGGATGACGATGTCGCGCGCCTGGACACAATTATTGTTACAGGTACGAAGCAGGACTTATCCCTTCAGGACGTCGAGGTTTCCGTCGACATCTTCAATGAAGAACGACTCGAAGAGGAAAACCTGTTCGATCTGGATGATGTGCTTAACCGTGTGCCCAACGTAACGACGAGCACGACGACGGCTACACTTTCGATCCGAGGCATTTCAAGATTTGGCGTAGGTAATGCTGGCGAGGGCGTAACCTCCAACGTTTACCTGGACGGAGCACCGATTGCGACTCAGGCCCTCGGGAGTGGTTTCGACAGCGTCTGGGATGTCGGTCAGGTGGAAATTTTGCGCGGTCCGCAATCCACTGTTCAGGGGCGCAACGCGCTTGCGGGTGCTGTCGTTCTGCGAACGAACGACCCCACTTATGATTGGGAATACAAATTCCGGGCCCGTTACGGGAATGCCGACACCCAGCAATATGCAGGCGTGATATCGGGGCCGATCATTGATCATCAGGTCGCTTTCCGATTGGCAGCCGACTATCAATCGACGGACGGCTTCACGACCAATGCGTTTTCACAGGACGATGATGCCCCTCGGGACAATATTCTCATTCGCGGTAAATTGCTTTTGGAGCCGAATGCGCTGCCGGACCTGCGCGCGGAGCTGATTGTCGATTATAATGATGCGAACTCTGAACGGCTCAGCAACAGTATTGCGCCGATCGTGAATATTGCGTCGCCGGAATTTCTGGATTTCGACTTCGATAGCCGTGTGAATTTCTTTACGCCAATCCGGAACGAGAATGAAACTATCAGGTTTCTTGCCGATATCTCCTACGATCTGTCGCCAAACTTCACGCTGGAGGCGCTCGGAACATTTGAGCGGAACGATAACTTCATCTCCGGCGGTGATCCTGAAAATCCCGGGATGTTTACAGATAGCCCAGTCTCCGAGGACTTTGCCAATACGACCGATATAGATACGTACTCTGCTGAACTTCGACTTGAGTATGATTTTGGAAAACTCACCGGTTCAGTCGGAGGTTACTACTTCGACGATGATGAGCGGCTTGATTCAGTGTCGGCATCGCTCTTGCGGGATGCCGCTCCATTTCCTCTGGACCCTGATGATACGCTCGTGAATACGGGGAGCTTTACGGAGACAACGACCCAGAATTTCGCTTTTTACACGCAGGCGCGCTACGATATAAATGATCGATGGACGGCTGATTTTGCGATCCGTTACGATAACGAACAATTCGCCACTACGGGGACTGTCGCGGAGAATCCCACGGTATCGCCCGCATCCTGCACCATCGAAGTCCCCCCACCATTTCTTGTAATACTCGGTCTACCTATCGAGCCTGTGTCAACGTGCGTCGATATTGTGCAGGCTTTCGCCGGGGATAGTGAACCGCCTCCATTACAGGAGACGACATTCGACGCGTTCCTGCCGCGAGGTGTTTTGACTTATAATGTTACTGACGATCTTTCGGTGTTTGTGTCAGCGCAACGCGGTTATCGCGCGGGTGGGACATTTACGTTCCTGGCAGCTTCTGATGGCACGTCAGTCGGCACATCGATCCAGCTGGGGTCGTTCGATCCGGAATTCCTCACGACCTATGAAGTGGGCTTCAGGTCAGAGTGGTTGAACAACAGGCTCACCCTTAACGGTAACTTCTTCCTGAACTTCCTTGATGATCAGCAATTGACCGTTGCCGGACCCACAGGAACAGAATTCGATACCCAGACGATCAATGCCGGGGAGTCGCGTATTTTCGGCGCTGAATTCACCTTCGACTTTGATGTTTCCGATTCGATTGATGTCTACGGATCACTTGGACTTCTTGATACTGAGTTCACAGACTTTCCCTTCGCGCAATCAGGCCCATTCGAAAATCTCGACGGAAATGAATTTCCTGTCGCGCCGAACGTGTCATTCACGCTGGGGGCATCTTACGAGCATCGATCCGGATTCTTTTCCAGCGGGAGCCTGAGTTTCCAGGGGCCGCAAGAGAGTCAGATTTTTAATCTTGATGCAGACGATATCTTTCCAATCTCCTTTGCCGCAGACCCCGATAGTGTGCCAGGTGGGCTTCCGTCACCTGACGTGTTGGATTCTCTTTTGACGGAAGAAGTGGGCAGCCGTCTTATTGCGAATGTGAGAGCCGGCTATACGTACGAGAATTTCTCCATCGCTGTGTTTGCGTCAAACCTCTTCGACGATCAAACGGGAATATTCCGTATACGTGGCCTCGTTAATCAGGACACTGGCAT
>JBCCIW010000303.1:0-3639 GCA_039028055.1 Pseudomonadota bacterium
ATATGGTCCTACCATTGAAGCCGGCAACGCGCCCGCCCCCTCTTCCGAAGTGGAAAAAGCAAGCGATGCCAGGCTATGGATGAAGCTCTTCAACGCCGGGCTTTCATTATCTCTCAGCAGATCGTGTATCTGCTCATCAGCCAATCCCTCGCGACGGACCACATTCCGAAATGTATCGCGATAGTGTCGTCGCATCTGCATGAGATGCCGCATCTGTCCAGGCTGAGTAATCAGACGCGGCAAAGCAGATGTTGCCAGGAGCTTTTGCGGATCGGATGGAAGAAAAACGTCGCCCATAAACAGCGCTGAGGTCGGCGTTTTGGTCGTTTGTGCGACGCCAAGCTCATCGAACAGGCGGTGCACGGACGGGTACGACGCCTGATGAAATCCGAGGACACCTGCCTCAATCTTCACTGGTTCACGCATAGCCGATGAAGCAATGTTTCCATTCAGAGTGCTGATATTGCCGCCCAGACGATCACGCTTCTCGAACAGATGAACCTCGTGGTCTTTTTGCAGCCTGTAAGCTGCGCAAAGTCCACTCGCTCCGGCACCAATAACTGCAACCTTCATGCGCTTGCCTCCATTGGAACCTGACGCTTCTTCGAGCGCGCCCGAAAAGCATCGACGCGATCCATGATGCTGAGAATTCTAGCCGCTAGCACTGGACTTTCGGCACCGGGAAAACCGGTTTTGACGGCCACATCGTAAACCGTTGGATGCTGCTTTCCGGGCATAGCGACGAACCGACCGATCAAATGCCCCTCTGCTACAAGCTGATCATCTCTCAAAATTTCATAGTGGAGGCAGCTGTAGTGGTCCCTCCATCCGATCAATCTTGTCTTGAAGACGAGCTTATCGCCTCGCCTTATATCCCCCAAACAACGGAACTCCTTGGAGATTACAATTGGAGACCAGCCGTTGGCGCGCAAGGCCCTGAGGATGCCAGAGCGCACGAGGTAATCGAGCGTGCCAAGATCAGCGTAGGAATGAAGTCGCTCATGCTTAAGTATGCCGGAGCGATCCGTATCGCTTGGGCGGACTGTCATATCCAGCTCACTTGTCGCCCAGATCCCGAACTTTTCAGCTCGGAACGCGGTGATCATTATTGCAATGAGTCTCAGTACCAGGTTCATGCCGCGACCCGATAGATTTCGTTTTCCAGGGATTGAACGATTTGCGGGACCAATGCTTCATTGTGCCGGGAAATATTGGAGACCGCCTCGTGAGAGAAGGCCGCTCCCGTGTGCCAGGTGCGCGCATCGCCCTGCATTTTCTTCATCGTGGCCGTCAAACCATTTGTGATGGCGTCCGATGCGTACATTGGGAAGTACTTCCACCTCTGGCTCTGAATGATAGCCTTAACCTTGCCGCCGCGCCTCGTAATCTCGTGGCGAAGGAGTTCTTGGAGTTCGCTATCGGAATAGGGTCCGGGCATTTGTCCGGTAAAATAAATCCGTCCGCCAAGATCTGGATCAGACCCAATGCAGCGAACGGCCACAAGCCGTCCGAGTTTATCGTCGGCAGTCGCGCTTTCGCTATATCCCTCTGTTTCCCAATCTTCGAACCAGTCGTCTACGGAAACGAGACTTGAGACATATCCTTGCCAGGCGATTGAATCAGCAACGAACGTCTCATGGGGAGTAGGATCAACGAGTGAAACGAACGTGTCGGGCGCGACGGCGCTAACGAGCGCATCAAATCGCTCCGTTCCTGTGCTCGTCACCACCTCGACATGGTCATCGTATCGGTGAATGTGCTGTACTTGAGTGTCGGTACGTACTTCAAAACCACGCGAAAGTGCTTGCCAGAAGGCGGACCAGCCCTCGTTTGGCCAATACAGGTGATTTCGAACGCCAGTGAGCACCAGATCCAGATCGCACCACCGCAACGCCTGGATCGTAGGCGTAGACTCCACATAGCCGTATCCCATGACGGTGAGTGCTCGATGCATGAACAATTCCATTTTTGGAAGGTCATGTGCCTTTAGCCACGCTCCTATGGGTTGCGCTGCTTCATCTAGTGTCCGTTGATCTGGATCAATGCGCTCTGCGCGGCGCATAAACTCGGCGCGGTGCATCAGGAATTTCAGGGCCTGTATCGCGAGCGGCGATCCATCGCCAGACTTCAAGTACGCGACAAAGTCATCGCCATCGAAGACCTGGCGCCCCAACCTCGTTTGCTCGAATCCGAGTTGTTTCATCAGTTTGTCTGTGTATCGATGGGCCCTCGTAGAATAGCAGGTTCCCAATTCCGCGACGAGCGGGCCATGCTTAAACGTCCAGGATTTCCCGCCAATACGGTCAGACTTTTCGATAACAACCGGGTCAACGCTTGGCTGCTCTCTCAGCAAGGACGCTGCCGTAAGCCCAGCCGGGCCAGCTCCAAGAATGGCTATTCTGTGATGCCGCATATCTAGTCTCGATAGAAAAGTAGAACGATTAACCGAAGATCAACGTAAATTCGAATAAGAAGTGTTGCTGCAGCTTACATTTTTCGTTGCCAGTTTCGCAGATTGTTAGGCACTTTTTGCCAAGATTGCCCCATGACACCTGAGATCTCCCTCTCAAACCAAGTGGTGCAACTGTTTGCACCACACTGCCCCCCTCGCGATAATTTCGAGAATGCGGTCTATCGTCAACAGCAAACACTGATAGTTGAAGTCGGTGCACTGATGGGCTGGGTGATTGTTATCACAACGACATTGGCCGGTCTTGTGTTCCTGCCAAGCACTTCGCCGTCCAAACTTGCCATATGGGCGGGTCCTCTATTGCTCTACGCAATCTTCATGATTGTGTCCTTTCGGCGACTAAGAAAGCGAAAGCAACCAAAACAAGTCTCGGGCAAACTGCTCAAGTATTCCGAAGTCGGTGGCTTTCTCGTTGGACTTCAATATGGGCTTTCCGTCCTCATTTTTCCCAATGGAAGCGCAACGGCAGAACTGTTTGCAATCGCACTGACTGCTGGAATGGGGGCCGGCGTTGCCTCCATTGTCAGCACACTGCCGCGGATGTGTATTCGCTTCCTGGCAGGCACAACGAGCTGCCTTGTCGCAAATGCAGCGATCAGATCGATAGGTTCAGGACACGGCCATATGGCCAATGATCTGTACTACATCCTGTCGTTTGAAGGACTGACACTGGTTCTGTATGCGGCGCTGATGGTGGGATCGCTAAAGAACTACAACCGGCTTGTCCGCCTTATATCGACGACGCAGGAAAGCCGGGAAGCCAGGGAAACTCTCTTCAATGCGATTGAGGCGACGACCGACGCATTTGCCCTCATCTCCTCCGACAATGACATCAAGATTGCCAATAAGAACCATCTGGCTTGGTTTCCAAACGTGGAAACAGCAATGCAAGGGCGACAAGATGGCTACACGCTTGAGGACGGACGACGCGTCAACCGCGCGACGCATGATATGGAGAATGGCGATAAAGTTGTCGTACATTCTGATATCACCGATCTCTACGGCAAGCAGCTGGAACTGGAACGTGCCCGGCGCGAGGCTGAACAGGCCGACCACGCGAAGAGCCGCTTCCTCTCCGGGATGAGCCACGAACTGCGAACGCCGCTTCACATCATTATCGGCTATTCCAGTCTCATGGAGGAACAGTCGAACATCACTTTCACCACGGA
>JBCCIW010000304.1:0-3622 GCA_039028055.1 Pseudomonadota bacterium
ATGGTAACAAAGAGCAGCTTATAGAGCGCAAAGAAGATCGGCATCGTCATCAGGATAGGAAGACAGCCAGCCACCGGGTTAGCCTTCTCATCTCGATAGAGCTTCATGATCTCCTGCTGCTTGCGCTGGGGATCGGCAGCGAAGCGCTCCTGGATTTCCTTCATCGGCTCCTGCAGCTTCTTCATCTTCGCCATTGCCGCATAAGAGCGGTTATAGAGAGGAAAGAGCACCAGCTTTACGAGAACCGTAAAGGCCAGGATCGCCAGCCCGAAAGATCCGATCGCCTCACGCAACCAGAGGAGCGCAAAGAAGAATGGCTTTGTCAGGAAGTAAAACATGCCCCAGTCGATGGCATCGACAAAGCGCGGCAAGCCGAGATCGGTCTCATAGGCTCGCACGACGTCGATGGTCTTCGCCCCGGCGAACAGTTGATTGACGGAGGTGACCGAAGCGCCTGCTGGAAGGACGAGCTCGGTGCCAATCGTCCGAACCTCCATCACCGCATCGTCAACCCGCGATCGACGCTCGAAGCTCGTTTGGAATTCCTGGGACTGGTCCGGAACAAGCGCGCTTAGCCAGTACTTGTCGGTGAGCCCGATCCAGCCACCTTCATTGCTTGTCTCGGTAATGCCATTGCCGTCTTCAAGCTTTGCGTAGCCGCGCTTCACCAGCTTGCCATCCATAATGCCCACTTCGCCAAGGTGAACGAGCCCGCGATCCTGGCTGGCCTTCGGGGTTACAGCGTCGATGAAGTCTTTCCATTCTCCATGCCGAAGGATCGCTCCGTAGGGCCGCAGATAGCGCGGTTCGGACCCAAGATTTGTAAGCGTATCGCTGAATGTGAAAAGATAGTTTTCGTCGATCGAAATCTGTCGATCAATCCGGATTCCCCCGCCCTCATAGCGAAGTGTAACGGGCGTAGCTGGCGTTAGAGTGCCACCGCCGACCAGCTCCCAGGTCACACCGAGATTGGCGACCGGGCGGTTTTGCTCACCGATCCAGAACCAGGAAGCGTAGTATCCGTGATCTACGGCTTCCGGTCGAAACAGCCGAACCTCATTTTCGCGGTTCACGGTCTCAAAATGCTCTTTCAGATTGAGATCGTCGATCAATGCCCCCTGCAGGCGGATCGATCCATCAAGCTTCGGACTATCGAAAACCACGCGCTGATCGCGTTCAAGCGCTTCCTCAACAGTCGCTGCGGGTTCAACTGCCAACGGCGCGATTTCCGCTTGCGCTTCCCTGTCGACCCTCGCTTGCTCTTGAATGGCCTGGCGACGCTTGGCCTCTGGCTCCAGCACAAGCGCTTGGTAACCCAGCAAAACCGTCACCGCGACAATCATGAATATGATGAAATTTCGCTGGTCCTGCTGTTCCATGAAGTCCTGTCCTGGATCGTCGCGCGGTTAGCCTTGGGTCGCGTGATCACCCGATGCGCCGGCGAGGCTTATCAGCGCCGATTCCATATCGTCAAGCAAACGCTTCCATGCAACCTCTGAAGTGTCTTTGCGGGCGATGAAAACATAATCGAAACCTGCAGCGCCATGTTCGGGCAGCAACAACGCAGCCGCCGCGCGCATGCGCCGCTTCGCCCGATTTCGGACAACGGCCCCGCCCACCTTCTTGGTCGCTGTAAATCCAAGGCCGATATGCTTACCATCCTTGCGACGACGAGCCTGAACGACGACAGAGCGCTTCCGATCGCTTTTGCCTCCGCGCACAAACACGAACTCTGACCGACGCTTTAGACGAACCAGTTTAGGAGGACTGCAATTATCGTACTCGGGCATTGTTACGCCCTGCCAGAGCTGAAGCTATATGGCCCCGGACAGTCTAGGCAGAAAGAACCTTGCGACCCTTTGCACGGCGTCTTGCCAGAACCTTGCGTCCGTTCTTCGTAGACATGCGCAAGCGGAAGCCGTGACTGCGGGCGCGTTTTAGGCGGCTTGGCTGGAATGTGCGTTTCATAGGCTCGATACTCAGATTTTGTGCGGTGAAATTCGAAGCCGCGTCGATACAGGAATGGGTGCATCGTCGTCAAGCACTGTTCTCGCGCCTCATCAGTGACCGTAATCCAGAAACGATATCCGAAAATTTGAAAGCCTGTGGCGACTTAACGGCACATTTTCCCGACAATCGACCGGTAGTCGCGCCAACCCACGACGTGATCACAGGTCTTTGACCAACGAGTAGCCTGTCGTGACAGGCGTTCCTCGGTCGCTGAGTATATATAGCGAGCAATGGAAGAGCAGATCAGGGACACTCGTAAGATGAGAAATACAGTCACCACAGCACTAACTGCGATTGCGCTTCTCGGGATGCCAGTTGCGAGCTCCGCTAATGCGGACACGATCGAAACAACGGAGACGACCTTGAGCACAGAGGCCCATGCCGAGTGGACAACACTCCTAAGCCGATATGTCGTCGAGAGCGATGACGGCGTGAACCGCTTTGATTATGGCGCGCTGAAAGACAACGCCGCTGACAGCACTGCTCTCAATGCATATATTGAGAGCTTCGCATCCATCGACGTCGATGCACTTTCTCGTGACGAACAGTACGTACTCTGGATCAACGCGTATAACGCCGTAACAGTCCAACACATCATAGGTCGTTACCCCTTGCGCTCCATCAGATCCGGATACCTGATTGGTCCGTGGAAACAGGTCAAAACAGATGTTGGCGGCCGCGAAATCTCCTTGAATGACATCGAGCATGAAGTGCTTCGGGCGGAGTGGGATGAGCCGCGCACGCACTACGCCGTGAATTGCGCATCCTATGGTTGCCCCAATCTGAAGGCGTCAGCCTGGGAAGTTGGCACTCTGGAACAAGACCTGACCGAAGCGGCCGTGGCCTACATCAACCATCCCCGCGGCGTCACGGTTCGCAATGATGGACGCCTGAAAGTCTCCACCATCTACAAATGGTTCAAGGAAGACTTCGGTGGCAATGAAGCGGGCATAATCGATCACCTCCTTGAATATGCCGAGCCCGAGCTCGCCGAACAGATCAACGAAAGACGAGACATCCGGTCCTACGATTACGACTGGTCGCTCAACGACGTCGAATAAGCCCGAGACACACAAATTCCCAAGGACACAGTACGATGACAACGAACACAGAGATTGCAGGTCAAATGGAAACCGAAACAAAACCCACCGCCCTCCAGCGCGTTTCAAAACTATGGCCACTGGCGCTCATTCTCGGCGGCCTCGGTATCGCCGTATCCCAAGGCTGGCACAACTACCTGACCCTTGAAGGGTTCAGTCAGAACATCGGATGGCTCGACGCCCAGATCTCGGCGAACTTCGCCCTCGTACTGGCAGGCTATGTAGCGATCTATGCCGCAGCTACGGCATTCATGGTCCCCGCAAGCTTTCTTACGATCGCAGGCGGCGTTCTCTTCGGTCTGGCTTTCGGAACATTCGGAACGGTTTTCGGAGCGACGGTTGGTGCGACAGCCCTTTTCATAGCCGCCCGGACATCCATCGGGGAATCCCTCCGCTCGGTCGTGGGGCCTTTCCTCGACAAGATGCAAGCCGGTTTCAATGAGGACGCCCTGTCATACATGTTCGCCCTGCGCCTGATTCCTGCCTTTCCATTCGCTGTCGTGAATATCGCC
>JBCCIW010000305.1:0-3593 GCA_039028055.1 Pseudomonadota bacterium
ATCAATCAGCGTCCGATTGTGGGGCGCGGTGATAGCGTGGCTCGCGGCGATATCCTGGCCGATGGTCCCTCGATCGATATGGGTGAGCTCGCTCTGGGTCAGAACATGCGCATCGCATTTATGCCCTGGAATGGCTACAACTTCGAGGACTCGATTCTGGTTTCAGAGCGGGTGGTTAAGGAAGACCGGTTTACTACCATTCACATCCAGGAGCTGACTTGTATTGCGCGCGACACCAAGCTCGGGCCCGAAGAGATCTCCGGTGATATCCCGAATGTGGGCGAGGGCGCGCTGTCGAACCTGGATGAGTCGGGCATCGTGTACATCGGCGCGGAAGTAAATGCGGGCGACATCCTGGTCGGTAAGGTGACTCCTAAAGGCGAGACTCAACTGACACCGGAAGAAAAACTGCTGCGTGCGATTTTTGGTGAGAAGGCATCTGACGTGAAAGATACGTCGTTGCGTGTCCCATCCAGCACCAAAGGTACCGTGATCGACGTGCAGGTTTTTACTCGTGACGGACTCGAGAAAGATGCGCGAGCCAAGCAGATCGAGAAGAGCCAGTTGGATGAGTACCGCAAGGACCTGAAAGAAGAGTATCGGATCTACGAGGAAGCTACTTATTCGTTCTTAACTAATCTTCTGAAGGGTGCGACGACCGTCAGCGGTGGCGGCCTGAGCAAAGGCACTAAACTCACGGAAGCAGTCCTCGCCGATCTTGATCGCGAGCTGTGGTTTAAGTTGAAGCTCGACAATGCCGAACTCAACGAGGCGCTGGCCTCGGCCCAGCAGCAGCTTGAGGATCAAAACAAGCTGCTTGAGGAGCGTTTTGAGGACAAGAAAGGCAAGCTTCAGAGCGGCGACGATCTGGCGCCGGGTGTACTGAAGATCGTCAAAGTTTACCTCGCGGTCAAACGACGAATTCAGCCTGGCGACAAGATGGCGGGGCGGCACGGAAACAAGGGCGTCATCTCGGTCATCATGCCGGTAGAAGATATGCCCTACGATGAGCACGGCGAGCCCGTGGATATCGTACTAAACCCGCTGGGTGTGCCATCGCGGATGAACGTAGGTCAGATTCTGGAAACGCATCTTGGATTAGCGGCCTACGGCCTCGGTCGCAAGATCGACGAAATGCTGGATGAGCAGCGTAAAGTGGCCGACGTTCGAAAGTTCCTCGAGAGCATCTACAACAATGGTGCAGGCCGCATCGAAGACATCAAAGGATTGTCGGATGACCAGATCTTTGAGCTTGCGAAGAATCTGACGTCTGGCGTGCCGATGGCAACCCCGGTGTTTGATGGTGCCGCAGAGTCTGCGATTAAGGATCTCCTGAAACTGGCGGACATGCCCGAAAGCGGTCAGCTCACGCTGTTCGATGGACGGACCGGTGACACATTTGATCGCCCGGTGACGGTGGGCTACATGTACATGCTTAAACTCAACCACCTGGTTGACGACAAGATGCACGCCCGCTCGACGGGTTCGTACAGTCTGGTCACTCAGCAGCCTCTGGGCGGCAAGGCCCAGTTTGGCGGCCAGCGTTTCGGCGAGATGGAGGTCTGGGCGCTGGAAGCTTACGGCGCTGCCTACACGCTCCAGGAGATGCTGACCGTCAAGTCCGACGACGTAGCCGGCCGGACCAAGATGTACAAGAACATTGTGGATGGCGATCACCGCATGGAGCCGGGAATGCCCGAATCCTTCAACGTGCTCGTTAAAGAGATACGCTCGCTGGGTATCGATATTGAGCTCGAAAGCGAGTAGCAGCGTCCGGCTTCCTGCTTATGCGGCAAGCCGATGAAAACGCTCTCTGACACGTTGTAAAGAATCCGTCGTCGACGACTCCGGTCGTCGGCGAGGCAAAAAAACCTCTTGGAGGAATTGTCTTGAAAGACTTACTAAACCTGCTCAAATCACAGGGTCAGTCAGAAGAGTTCGATGCGATACGCATCGGCCTCGCGTCGCCGGACATGATTCGTTCCTGGTCCTTCGGTGAAGTCAAAAAGCCCGAGACCATCAACTACCGGACCTTCAAGCCGGAGCGGGACGGCTTATTTTGCGCAAAGATTTTTGGACCGGTTAAGGACTACGAGTGCCTGTGCGGAAAGTACAAGCGTCTCAAGCACCGGGGCGTCATTTGCGAGAAGTGTGGCGTTGAGGTCGCGCTGGCCAAGGTGCGGCGTGAACGCATGGGCCACATTGAACTGGCGAGCCCGGTTGCTCACATCTGGTTTTTGAAGTCGCTGCCTTCGCGTATCGGTCTGCTCCTGGACATGACTCTGCGTGACATTGAGCGCGTTCTCTACTTCGAATCCTATGTGGTTACCGATCCCGGAATGACCACTCTGGAGCATGGCCAACTGCTTACCGATGAGCAGTACTACGAGGCTATGGAAGAGTTCGGTGATGAGTTCACGGCGAAGATGGGTGCCGAGGCTGTGCAGGATCTGATGCAGCAAATCGACCTCGACAGTGAGATCACGCGACTTCGCGAGGAGATTCCGCAGACGAACTCCGAAACAAAAATCAAGAAGCTCAGCAAGCGTCTGAAGCTTATGGAAGCCTTTGCCAATTCCGGCAATAAGCCAGAGTGGATGGTGCTGAATGCGCTTCCCGTTCTACCACCGGATCTTCGTCCGCTCGTACCGCTGGACGGCGGTCGATTTGCGACTTCTGATCTTAACGATCTCTATCGCCGAGTGATTAACCGGAACAACCGGTTGAAGCGACTGCTGGACCTTAATGCTCCTGACATCATCGTGCGCAACGAGAAGCGCATGCTTCAGGAATCGGTAGATGCGTTGTTGGATAACGGTCGTCGCGGACGCGCGATTACGGGGTCCAATAAGCGGCCGCTCAAGTCACTTGCTGACATGATCAAGGGCAAGCAGGGTCGATTCCGACAAAACCTTCTCGGCAAGCGAGTGGACTACTCAGGGCGTTCGGTCATTGTGGTTGGCCCCGCGTTACGCCTGCATCAGTGCGGTCTGCCTAAGAAGATGGCACTTGAGCTGTTCAAGCCGTTTATTTTCGGCAAGCTTGAGGCTCGAGGTCTCGCGACCACGATCAAAGCCGCGAAGAAGATGGTCGAGCGCGAGCCGCCGGAGGTTTGGGACATCCTCGCCGAGGTGATTCGCGAACATCCTGTGTTACTCAACCGCGCGCCAACGCTGCATCGCCTGGGCATCCAGGCCTTTGAGCCCGTGCTTATCGAGGGTAAAGCGATCCAGCTTCACCCACTGGTGTGTGCGGCCTATAACGCCGACTTCGATGGCGACCAGATGGCGGTCCACGTGCCTCTGACCCTGGAGGCCCAGTTGGAAGCTCGTGCGTTGATGATGTCGACCAACAACATCCTTTCTCCAGCGAACGGTGAGCCAATCATCGTTCCAAGTCAGGACGTGGTTTTAGGCCTCTATTACATGACGCGTGAAAGAGTGAATGCCCGAGGTGAGGGGCGAACGTTTGCTGATTACAACGAGGTGCATCGCGCCTACATCACCGGCGAGGCACACCTTCAGGCCCGCGTTAAGGTACGTATCCACGAAGTGGTCATCACCGATGAGGGGGAGCAGAGGTCTCGCACCGAT
>JBCCIW010000306.1:0-3587 GCA_039028055.1 Pseudomonadota bacterium
GGCAAGGGGGTCATGGCAGCCGTCATGCCTGGAAGGTGCGCCGCGCCGCCGGCACCCGCGATGATCACCTTCAACCCGCGCGCGCGGGCTGTCTGCGCATAGCGAACCAGCCTGTCCGGCGTCCTGTGCGCAGAGACGATCTGGACATCATGGGATACGCCGATACGGGTCAGAACTTCCGCAGCCTTCGCCATGACCGGCCAGTCCGACTGGCTCCCCATAATGATGCCGACGAGAGGGGGTTCGCCCCCTTGAGAATCGGACATTCAGCCCTCAGCCTCCCCTTTGGAAAGCGCCGGAGAATATGGACCGCACGGGTGGCGTCAAGTATCGACGCCTTATCGAACAAATGAACGGCCGCACATACGGATTCAAATGACTGATTCTTATGCTGATTTTGAAGATATCGAGTTGCTTCTCGCTCGCCTGGAGAAAGGTGATCCAAGCGTGAGAGATGCCTTGAAGGCCTCCATTGAAAAAGTGATAGCCGAGAATCAACAGTTGAGGGGGCAAATCGAGAGCATCGAATTGGAGCTGGAGGACGCTCGGCAACTAGCAGACGGGGATGTCCTATGTCCGGTCCTAAATCGCCGAGCGTTCACGCGCGAAATTGAGCGTGAAATTGCTCTGGCAGACAGGCATGGCACCGACCTCTCGCTTCTGTTTCTGGATCTAGATCAATTCAAGCGGATTAATGACAGGCTCGGCCACAAAGCGGGGGATGATGCCCTGAAGGCATTTGCGGGCGCTTTGGTAGGAGGCGTTCGCCGAACCGATATTGTTGGTCGACTGGGTGGAGATGAATTTGGAGTCTTATTGATTGGAACCGCCGGGGCTGATGCCGAGACCCAATTGGAGCGGTTATCTATTCATCTGGTGTCGGTCCTGAGCGGCTGGGAAGGTCTCACAGTTTCGATTGGTTTGTCCGACTGGAACCCTGGCGAAACCGTCGAGGACCTTCTCGCATCAGCCGACTCTGCAATGTTCGACAAAAAAAGTGAAAGACACCTCGGAGGCGAATGAAATAGTCGTGGCAAATTACCGGATTCAAAAGTGACTCTCAGATTGGACTATGCTTCAGTCCACAATCAAAATTAGGTTTCAGCAGCAGAAGGAGGTGGGCAAAATGTCCATTGAAGGCCGTATCCGCGAGCTAACCAGCAAGCACCGTGAACTCGACCAGGAAATTCAGGACGCCCAGAAACACTCCGCTATTGATACGCTTACGATCACCGAGCTGAAACGACGAAAACTTCGTGTAAAAGAAGAATTATCGAGCCTCAGGCCTTAATTATTCTAGTTTAATCGACAATTTTGATCATATCTGAGGCTTCAAGACCTCGAAAAATTAACGTCGGGCTCCTATTATCTCGCCCCAAGAACCAGGAGTCCGCTATGCGTGACCTTTTTGACCAGGGCAGGGCGATGTCGCCAGCACTTATAAAGACCGGCACAGGAGTGCTCGGTGCGTTGTTGGGAGCCGCGGGTGCACTCGTATTCCTTCAGGGCCTCGGCAACATTCTAAGTTTCAACGCCCCTCTGACTGGCATAATTCAGATTGCCGGAGGTCTGGGCTTTCTGCTCGCTGTCTACTTGATCGTTCGCCTCTTGGGAGAGTCGGTAATGGCTCTGCATCGGCTGAATGACCGGCTGACCGTATTGTCTTCGGAATTGACCGCTAACCGGACATCTGCAGATTTAACACCGCAGCCCGCTGCTAAACCGGCTCCGGTAAAATCGACAGCGTCCAAACCTGCGCGACGGTCGAAGGCAAAAACTTCATCGAAACCAGCTGAGCAGAAACAGCCAGCCGAAGAATCCACGGGCGAGTCGACTGCAAAAAGCACCTCTACCGCCGAGGCGTAAATTCAATGACAGCACCTGTTACGCTCATCCTCGGCCTCGGCCGAGACGTGGGCATTGCTTGCGCAAAGCACTTCAAAGCCGAGGGGCATGATGTCCTCGTGGCGGCCGAAAGTGACAAGGAAATTGACAAGGCTCGCAGCCAGCTGCCGAAAGACGTCAACCTGCACCACGGCGATCTCGACAGTAACATTGGCCTGCGCAACGTGTTGACCGCTGCGACGGAGGCCTATGGTCGACACGATAATCTTATCATCATTCCACCGATCCCGGCTCCATGCTGCCTCGACACGGTAGACATGGCGGCTTTTGACAAGTCCATGGTGAGCGGCGTCCGGGCTGGTGCGCTGGCTATGTCCTTGTTTCGAAAAGCATTGCACGATCAGGAGCCACTCGATCAGGAAGCGCGAGGGCGCCCGCGCCAGGCAGGTAGCATTACATTCGTTCTGAGCCTTGCAGCCCAGCTACATAATCCGGGTCACTTTGTTGAAGCTGTCAGTCAAACATCGATACTCGGCATCGTTCGTGCTGGAGCGCTGGAACTGGCCGAGGACCGAATTCGGGTGAATGCCATCTCCGCGGTTCGCCCGCGTGCAGAAGACAGCGAAACCTGGCTGAAAACGCGAACGCCTCTTGGCCGGCCGTCATTAGCCGACGAGATCGCCGATGCCGCGGTTTATCTCGCATCGCCCGCAGCCGCGATCATTACCGGTGAGACGCTAACCCTAGACGGAGGGCGCAGTATCCTCGGTGGGACTATACGGAACGGGTCCAGCGATTAACGCAAACCGAACGGTCTGAATTAGCTGAAGTTTTTGAAGACGTCGTCCGCCGACAAGTCGTCCGATGATCCACCGACGTCATCCGTATCAGCAGGGGTGGGAATTCCAGCCGCGTCCTCTGTTGGGGCGAGTCCCGGACCGTCTGTCTCGAGCGCTTTTGCCTCTTCGAGTTTGCGGCGCTTGTCAGCCGATTTCGCAATGACCTCGTCAAGTTCAATTTGCGAACACAGGCCAAGTGTCACCGGGTCTACTGGCTTGATATTCTGGGAGTTCCAGTGGGTGCGCTCGCGAACATTCGTGATTGTCGATTTCGTGGTGCCGATCAACTTGCCGATCTGCGCGTCGGTAACTTCCGGGTGGTTACGAATAAACCACGCAATCGCGTCTGGCTTATCCTGCCGACGAGCCACGGGCGTATAACGAGCCCCCTTCCGCTTTGGTTGGGGAATGTGTCCGATCTTGGAAGGGGCTACTTTCATACGGTAGTCGCTGTCGGCCTCGGCCTTCGTGATCTCTTCGCGCAGCAATTCACCGCCGGCGATCGGGTCAACGCCGCGCATATTCTCCGCGACGTCGCCATCAGCGATCCCTTTGACCTCCAGATGATGCAAGCCGCAGAACTCGGCTATCTGGTCAAAGGTGAGGGCGGTATTGTCGATCAGCCAGACGGCAGTCGCTTTCGGCATCAGGATATCGGCCATGTCTGTGTCCTTTTTGCGGGCCCGCATTTTCGCCAGAAACACGAAACCCGGCACACTGGCCGGGTCGTCAGAGCGATATGAGGAAATGCACTAACTTACGGAATATAGCCGTGAACATTCTGTTTGGAAAGGGAAGGTGCTCACCAAAGTGACACCAACAATCATGCCAGAAAATGGCGCGGTTGGTGTTTTGCCGGGCTTTGGTGTCCGAGAGCGGGGATAGATTGCTTACGACGGTGAA
>JBCCIW010000307.1:0-3582 GCA_039028055.1 Pseudomonadota bacterium
ATCATCCACAATATTGAGCTGAAGCCTCAGAAGGGTGGCCAGATGATCCGCTCGGCTGGCGCTTATGCTCAGCTGGTTGGTCGTGATGGCGGATACGCTCAGATCAAACTCGCCTCCGGTGAGCTTCGCATGGTGCTTGATCGCTGCCTCGCAACAGTGGGCGCGGTGTCCAACCCTGACAACATGAACCAGGTCATGTCCAAAGCCGGCCGTAACCGCTGGAAGGGCAAACGCCCATCGGTTCGTGGTGTTGTCATGAACCCGTTCGATCACCCGCACGGTGGTGGTGAAGGTAAGTCGTCCGGTGGCCGTCATCCTGTGACGCCATGGGGTAAGAAAACCCGCGGTCCAAAGACCCGTAAAAACAAGGCTACGGATCGTCTGATCATCCGTCGCCGTAACGCGAAACGATAGGGGAGCTCTAGAGATGCCACGCTCCACATGGAAAGGGCCGTTTGTAGACGGCTATCTCTTGAAGAAGGCCGAGGCCGCCCAGGAGGCGACAAAGCGCCAGGTGATTAAGACCTGGTCGCGTCGTTCGACGATCCTGCCGCAATTCGTTGGCCTCAACTTTCAGGTCCATAACGGCAACAAATTCGTTCCAGTGCTGATCACCGAGGAAATGGTGGGTCACAAGCTCGGTGAGTTCGCTCCAACGCGCACTTACTATGGCCACGGCGCGGACAAGAAGGCGAAGCGGAAATAGTCATGGCGAAGTCCAAGAACCCTCCGAAGCAAGCCGCTCACGAAGCCCGCGCCGTGCTGCGTATGCTCCGCATTAGTCCGCAGAAGCTGAACCTTCTGGCGCAGCAGATCCGCGGGCTAACGGCTGAGAAGGCGCTTAACGAGCTGGAATTCTCGCCGAAGCGTCATGCTGCCGATGTGCGCAAGTGCCTGCAGAGCGCAATTGCGAACGCTGAGAACAACCACAACCTCGACATCGACTCGCTTGTCATCAGTCAGGCTCATGTCGGCAAGAACCTCGTGATGAAGCGAATTCGTGCCCGCGCTCGAGGCCGCGCTGCTCGCATCATGAAGCCATTTTCCCAGCTCACCATCGTGTTGACCGATACGTCGGCCACGCCTGAAGAGGAGGCCGCATAATGGGTCAGAAGGTAAACCCCGTCGGGCTTCGCCTCGGCATTAACCGCACATGGGATAGCCGATGGTATGCAGATAGCGCCGAGTATGGCCGTTTGCTCCACGAAGATCTTGCCATCGAAAAATACATTCGCGGCAAGCTGAAGCAGGCCGGTATTTCGAAGATCATAATTGAGCGTCCACACAAGAAGTGTCGGGTGACAATTCACACGGCGCGTCCGGGTCTCGTTATCGGTAAGAAGGGCGCTGACATTGAGGCGCTTCGCAAGAAGCTCGCTTCAATGGTGTCCGACGAAGTTTTTGTGAACCTCGTCGAAGTGCGTAAGCCGGAGATTGATGCGGCGCTCGTTGCCGAAGATATTGCTCGCCAGCTTGAGCGTCGGGCTTCGTTCCGTCGCGCAATGAAGCGGTCTATCCAGTCTGCTACGCGTCTTGGTGCTCAGGGCGTTCGCATTATGTGTGCTGGTCGTCTTGGCGGTGCCGAGATTGCCCGTACCGAGCAGTATGCTGAGGGATCTGTTCCGCTGCATACGCTGCGTGCTGACATCGACTATGGCACAGCCGAAGCCCTGACCACCTACGGCATCATCGGCATCAAGGTCTGGGTCTACAAGGGCGAGATCATGGAGCACGATCCGATGGCGCAGGACCGGAAGCTTGAGTCTTCAGGTCAGTCTCGCGCCCGTTCCACCAATCAGCGCGGTCCAGCTTCTGGTCCTGCTAATGCACAAGCGGGAGCGTAACCGATGCTCCAGCCAAAGCGTACAAAATTCCGGAAGGCATTCAAAGGGCGCATCCGCGGGAATGCCAAGGGCGGCTTCACACTCAACTTCGGGTCCTACGGTCTTAAGGCCCTTGAGCCGGAGCGGGTAACAGCACGCCAGATTGAGGCCACTCGCCGTGCCGTGACACGTCACATGAAACGTCAGGGTAAAGTTTGGATCCGCGTGTTTCCCGACCTGCCAGTCTCTGCCAAGCCGATTGAGGTTCGCATGGGTAAAGGTAAGGGCTCGACTGATCGTTGGGTCGCTCGCGTCAAGCCCGGCCGCATCCTATTCGAGATCGACGGCGTGTCCGAAGAAATCGCTCGCGAAGCCCTTCGCCTTGGCGCTGCCAAGCTGCCGGTGAAGTGCAAAGTCGTAAAACGTATGGAAGGGGTCTAGTCATGGCGAAAGCTGTTAAGGCCGCTGATGTTCGGGCCAAATCAGAAGACCAACTGAAAGAGCAGCTCTCTTCGCTGAAGAAAGAGCAGTTCAATCTGCGCTTCCAGACAGCGACAGGTCAGCTTGAGAAAACAAACCGTATTCGCGAAGTGCGCCGTAATATCGCGCAGATCAAAACGATCCTCCGCGAAAAAGCGGCCGAGAGCTAGGAGAACGACATGCCAAAGAGAATTATGGAAGGTGTGGTGGTCTCCACCAAGCAGGACAAGACGGCGATTGTGAAAGTCGAGCGTACTTTCCTGCACCCGCTGCTGAAAAAGATCGTTCGTCGGTCGAAGAGGTATCACGCGCACGATGAAAACAATGTCGCCAAGGAAGGCCAATCTGTTTCCATCGTCGAGTGCGCGCCGAGGTCCAAACTGAAACGTTGGGAACTCGTTGACGGGCAAGGAGATTCTGCATGATCCAGATGCAATCCAACCTGCGCGTCGCGGATAATTCCGGCGCTCGCCGTGTCCAGTGCATCAAGGTGCTGGGCGGTGCGGGTCGTCGTTATGCGTCCGTCGGTGACGTGATCGTTGTCTCTGTAAAGGAAGCGATCCCGACCGGCCGCGTGAAGAAAGGTGACGTTCGCCGCGCTGTCGTTGTGCGCGTTGCCAAGGATATCAAGCGTCCAGACGGTTCAGCTATTCGTTTCGATACGAACGCAGCCGTTCTGATCAACAACAACAATGAGCCGATCGGCACACGGATCTTTGGACCTGTTCCTCGCGAACTGCGCGCCAAGAACCACATGAAGATCATCTCGCTCGCCCCGGAGGTTTTGTAGTCATGGCTGCACGGGTGAAAACAGGTGACCGCGTCATGGTTATCGCGGGCAAGGACAAGGGCAAGACCGGTCAGGTGCTCCGTGTTGTGACGGATACAAACCGCGTCGTCGTCCAGGGTGTGAACGTTGTGAAGCGTCACGCAAAGCCAACCCAGGCTGATCCCCAGGGTGGAATCAAGACGTTTGAAGCGCCGATCCACATGTCGAACGTTTCCCACGTCGATCCACGCGACGGGAAGCCTGTTCGCATAGGGTTCAAGACTGACGAGCACGGTCGGAAAATTCGCTTTGCCAAGCGTTCAGGAGAATCAATCGATGTCTGATTCATACGAACCACGCCTGAAGAAAAAGTATCGCGAAGAGATTCGCGGTAAGATGCAGGAGCAGTTCGAGTATTCGAACCCGATGCTCGTGCCCAAGCTCGACAAGGTCGTGATCAATATGGGCGTCGGCGAGGCCGTTCAGGATTCCAAGAAGATCAAGTCTGCA
>JBCCIW010000308.1:0-3561 GCA_039028055.1 Pseudomonadota bacterium
CATTCAGCCATATCGTTGAATATGGACTACAAGGCTCAGTCGAAAATGAATACCAAGATCACGAAGTGGTGGGCCAGCGGCTGTCAAAACTAATCCTCAGTGAGGTTTTGGACAAGGGTCTCTACAACTCTGGAATTCGCAAGGACTTCCCCATATTCACTCAATGCGCGTTCCATGTTTGCATGGAAATTCTTGCAGCTCAGAAGCCCGAATGTCGTTTCTTTGAGCTTAAGGCGTCGTTCCTTGCTGGCGATATTGATGCGGATCGCCTCGACTATGTTAGGCGTGATATCGAGTCAACTGGTATGACCGCAACAACATATGACCTCGGGCGCATACTAGACAGTATTAAACTTGTTTACGTTGAAGGTGAGGGCATGATGAAGAAGGCAAGAGCAGTCTTCACGACCAAAACCCTTTCATCTTTGGAGACATTTTTCACTGCAAGATTTCATCTTTATCGATGGGCAATTTTCCATCATGATGTATCAAGGCGCAATCTCTGTATGCAGCGTTTCGTCCTTCTTCTCCTCACCTCAGATGCTATTTCTTCAGAGATAAGTGAGATTGCTGATCGGCTCCGATCTTTCGCTTCCAAGGAAAATCTCTGGAAATACAAGTGACCTGCTCCCCTGTGAGTCCGCGTTTATAGGTTTGCTCTGTTCAGGGTTTGGTCCTCTATTGACCGTTGGTGATACTCCCACGGAGTGAGCCCGTCGAGGCTCGAATGTGGGCGTTGGTGATTGTAGTCGGCGCGCCATGCCGCGATCATGCGGCAGGCATGGCGCAGAGACGGGAACAGATGTTCGTTTAGGCACTCCTCACGCATCCGGCCGTTAAAGCTTTCGATGAGGCCGTTTTGCATAGGCTTGCCAGGCGCGATGTAGTGCCAGCCGACCTGGCGATCCTCTTGCCATTTGAGCATCGCGTTGGAAGTCAGCTCCGTCCCGTTGTCGGAGACCACCAAGCATGGATACCCGCGCAACTGGGCGATCCGGTCCAGCTCGCGGGCGACACGCGCACCGCCAATGGATGTGTCCACTACGGCGGCCAAGCATTCCCGGCTGAAGTCATCGATGACGTTCAGCAGGCGGAACCGACGCCCATCCTCCAGTGCGTCCGACATGAAGTCGAGCGACCACCGTTGGTTTGGGCCTTGCGGGATCGCCATGGGCGTCCGCGTCCCGACAGCGCGCTTGCGACCGCCCCGTTTACGAACGGTTAACCCTTCTTCGCGGTAGAGCCGATACAGCTTCTTCCAGTTCACATCCCAGCCTTCCCGTTTGAGCAAGATGTGGAGCCGACGATAGCCGAACCGACGCCGCTCAGAGGCCAGTTCTTTCATCCTTGTGCGCAGTTCCGTGTCTGCCGGGCGCCTCGATTTACGTCGATATACGCGCGGGTCGATCCCGGCCAGCGCGCAGGCGCGTCTCTGATTGTAACCCTTGGTCTTCATCGCCCAGTCCACAGCATTCCTCCTCGAACCGCGCCTCAGAAGTTTTTTCCAAGCATCTCTTTCAGCGTCGCGACATCCATCATCTGCTCGGCCAGCATCTTCTTCAGCTTGGCGTTCTCGCTTTCCAGCGTCTTAAGCCGCCGCGCATCAGACACTTCCATGCCGCCGTACTTGGAACGCCACTTGTAGAAGGTCGCGTCACTGATCCCATGTTTGCGGCACAGCTCTTTCGCACCAAGCCCGGCCTGATGCTCCTTCAAAATGCCAATGATCTGTTCTTCGCTGAAACGGCTTCTCTTCATCATCTGTCTCCTCAGTTGGAGAACAGGCTAACCTCAAATCGGGGACATTTCAGGGGAGCAGGTCAACCGAGTTCAGCTTCCGCTTCACCCGGATCGTCAAGCATTCCCGGCTGAACTCTTCCAGAATGTTCAGAGTCCTGAACGCTTTCCCATCGTCGGTTCGGCAATGCAGCAAGTCATAGCCACAGACATGGATGCGATACTCGGGTCGCAACCGGATGCATGATCCATCGTTCAGCCAAAGCTTGCCTCTCTTCGGTTGCTTCGGTGGCACCTTCAGCCCTTCCCGTCGCCACAGCAGCTCGATCCGACCGTCAATGATCTGCCAGCCAGCCTCTCGCAGCAGCACGGCAACACGCCGGTAGCCGTAGCTGCCGTATTGCCTTGCCAACTCGACCATTTCGCCAACCAGCCGCTCCTCGTCTTCCCGGCCCTTTGGACGATGCCGTTATGTCGAGCGATGTTGCCCAAGCACGCGGCAGATTCAACGCTCCGATACCTTCGTCTCGCTGCGGATCAGCTCGATGCAGGTTCGGCGACGTGCGGGATGAGACTATTGTCCGCCATTGGTCCAAGAACAATGGTCGAATGAAGTTTCCCCGAGCTGCCTCCTTCAGGATGAGTCTGTCCAGCGTCAGATCTGAGACAGCTTTTCTCAGCCGCTCGTTCTCTTTCTGGAAACGCTTGAGTTCCTTCAGTTGGTCGGCTCCCATCCCGCCATACTGCTTGCGCCAGCGGTAGTAGGTCTGCTCCGTTATGCGCACTTCGCGGATCGCATCCACGCGCTGCATCCCCTGTCCAATAAGTACGTTAACCTGCCGCGACTTCTGAACTATAACCTTTGGCTTGTGCCGCTTGTCCGCCACTCTCTATCCTCCGTTTCCTAACTATAACGGTGGACCAGTTCAGATCGGGCACTCCAGCGCCGCGTGCCACGGCTCCGCGCAGAACCCTGCTCAGAAATTTATGGCAATTTACACCCATCGCGCCTTACGCTCTGTGATGCCGAGATGCTACGAGTATATCTTTGCAATATCGCGGCCGGCGTGTTGTTTGACCCTGACGTGCTACCAAGATCTCCTTTGAGCAGTGACCTCGTTGTTCCAGTCTCGCTCGATTACTCTTTACACACTCAACTGGGGTTAGAGCAACTTTGCTTCGCTTGGACCCAAGAGAAAACACATTTTTCGGAAAGGCGATGGTAAGCCAGAAGTCAATCCGGAAAGGCTTTATGGCGCATTGGCGAAAATTGACGTGAACAATCTGTCGTTGCCAACTTCCTGCAGATCCGAAATCGAATGGATTTTAGTTGAAGGAAGAGATTTGCCTGTTTCAAAATACGCCCACTGACCCCCACGTAGGCAATTCTGTTAACGGGTCAGCAATTCGGGTTCTGAGTTCCGCGCGACGCTAACTATGCTGCTTTGCAACACCAAGATTCCCGCAGTTTAGAAGGACATCGAATTTGAACTCTTAACATAATGGCGCTTACGCGTTTGAGGTGGCGATTGGTCGTTTACCTGCCGATCGCCACCTCCGTGAAAAATGATCACTCATTACGCCGAGTGGATAATCTCGGCTTGGTGGGCCCCGCACGGGTTCGCCGCCATCCCCACCGCCGCTCTTGATCCGCCCCACCGTGCGGCGTCTCCTGCGGTCCCCGCGCTTCAATGGGTCCGGGTCCCCTTTCACAGCCCAGCCGAAATTGACCGAACCGCTTGGATCAGGAGGCCAGTGCCTCTGTCTCCGTGATCTTTTCAAACTCAGGCAAAAACTCGGGATGATACATCTCGAGGTACCGCG
>JBCCIW010000309.1:0-3512 GCA_039028055.1 Pseudomonadota bacterium
CTGCTTGCAGACGACGACACGTACCAGTCTCCCCGGTGGTCACCGGATGGGTCGCGTATTGCCTACCTGAAGAGAAGCGAAGGGCGAACGGGCCTCTATGTTCATTATCTCGGCTCCGGCAGAAGCGCATTGATCGGCTCCTTTGAAAACGGCTTGAACGAACTCACCTGGTCTCCGGATGGCAGCGTCCTCGCCTTCTCGACCACCGTTGCCGCCGAAACGGATAGTCTTGTCAGTACACCGACAAAACCAGAAGGTGCGAGCTGGGCCGAGCCAGCCATCGTGATTGATCGTGCGCGCTACCGCACGAATGATGCCGGTTTCCTCGAGCAGGCCTACGAACATGTCTTCACCATTCCATCCGATGGAGGCACCGCGCGCCAGCTGACATCGGGAGACTTCAATCACTACGGACCTTTCTCCTTCTCACCCGATGGCGAACAAATTTTCTTCACCGCCAACCGACACGATGATTGGGAACTGGAGACCCGAGAGGCCGATATCTTTTCAGTGGATGTAGGCACGGCCGAGCTGACCCAATTGACAGATTTGCCCGGCATGGAGACCAATCCGCAGGTCTCGCCGAATGGTCGGAACATAGCCTTCCTGCGAACGACCCCGGAACCTCAGCCTTTCGTGGCTACGACGGTCGTCCGTATGGATCGCGATGGCACCAACATAACAACGCTTACAGACGATCTTGATCGTGCGGCGTCTGACGTCCAATGGCTCTCGAACCGAGAGATTGCCTTCACCTATCAGAACCGCGGAGAGAATATGATCGGTGTGGTCGGCTTGAACGGGCGTCGCCGCATCGCCGTTGAGGGCATTGGCGGAACGACCGTCGGCAGGCCTTATGTAAGCGGGAGTTATGACGCGGGCCCCGACAGCACGCTCGCTTACACAAAAGGAAACGCCCAACGCCCCGGAGATCTCTACGCGTACCGAAACGGAAGGTCACAGAGGCTAACCTCTCTGAACGAAGATCTGCTCGCCCATCGGGATCTGGGGGACGTGCGCCCATTCACTTACAACTCGTCCCTCGACGGGCTTGAAGTACAGGGTTGGATGATCACACCACCCGGCTACATGGAAGGGGAAACCTACCCGCTGATAATAGAAATACATGGTGGACCACACCTTGCCTACGGTCCCCACTTTTCGGCGGAGCTGCAGCGAATGGCAGCTGCAGGCTATGTCGTGATTTATGACAATCACCGCGGCTCAATCGGATATGGCAGCGAGTTCGCAAATCTCCTCAAATATAAATATTCAAGCCCCGATGATTTTGCTGACCATATGTCTGCGGTGGACTGGGCGATCGATAATGGATTTGCAGACCCCGATAATCTCTTCATCGCAGGCGGATCGGCCGGGGGCATCGCAACCGCCTATGCGATTGGCCTGACGAACCGTTTCAACGCTGCGATGGCGGCAAAGCCTGTGATCAACTGGGTGTCGAAGGTGCTGACCGCAGATAGCTACATTGACCAGATCGCCACACAATTCCCCGGCCCACCCTGGGAAGCGCTCGATCACTATTGGGAACGTTCACCGCTTTCGCTCGTCGGCAATGTTGAAACACCCACAATGCTGATCACGGGCGAGGTGGACTACCGCACGCCCATTTCCGAGACCGAACAATTCTATCAGGCTTTGCAGCTTCGCCGCGTTCCGAGTGTCATGGTCCGGATGCCTGACTCAAATCACGGTATTGCCGGTCGACCATCACGCCTGAATGCGAAGACAGACTACACGCTTGCCTGGTTTGAGAGGTATCTCGTGCCTGACGAGGGCGAGGAATAGGGGAGAACGATCCCGGCGAAACACCAACCGCGCCGTTTTCTGGTGTGTTTGTTGGTGTCCTGATCACGCGACAGCGCGTGTAGTCTCGCTGATTGGCAAAAAGAAAGCGACCGTCGTGCCGCGGCCTTCCTCGCTCGCAATGCTCAGCTTCCCGCCATGCATTTCAGCGAAGGATTTGGTCAGGGAGAGACCGAGACCTGTGCCGTCCGTGTTCCTGCTCGATGTCGTCGCCACCTGTTCGAATGGATTTGCGAGGCGAGGAAGGTCCTTTTCAGGGATACCAACGCCTGTGTCGGTTACGGCGAACCGAATGAACTCCCCGCGTTTACGAATGGTGACCGCAATACGCCCGCCAGAATCGGTAAATTTGATCGCATTCGAGATGAGGTTCAGGGTCATCTGCCGAATGGCGCGATGGTCTGCCGAGATCTGTGGAAGCCCGTCTTCCGCATCGAACATCAGGCGTATATCTTCGTCTTCTGCTTTCCGGCCGATCATGCGGATAGCCGCATCAACGGGGTCGATCGGGTCGATCATCTGGCGGTGAATATCCATCTTGCCCGCTTCGATCTTCGCCATATCGAGAATATCATTAATCATATCAAGGAGATGCTCACCGGAGGTGAGAATGTCGCTGGCATAGCCCTTGTAGCGTTCATCGCCCAGCGGCCCGTAAAGCTCTTTTGCAAGTATCTCTGAAAAGCCATTGATAGCATTGAGCGGCGTTCTCAGCTCGTGGCTCATATTGGCAAGGAAGACGCTCTTTGAGTGGGCTGCCCGCTCGGCTTTGTCTTTCTCTTCCGCGTGCATCTTGGCGAGCTCAGCAGCTTGAGTTTCAGATCGCTCGAGATCGGCGAGCGTCTGTTTCAGCCTCTTGCTTTGGCGATCGATTTGATTGGCGCTACGGGTCGTCTCGGTGACGTCCACGCCGACCGTGATCAGGCCGCCGTCATGTGTCGGCCGTTCCACGAGGTTGATCCACCGACCAGTGGAAAGCTGGATCAGCGCCGTATTGCTTTCTTCAGTAGAGGGACGCTCCTGGCGGATCGACGGTGCCCGGGCAAGGGTGACCGTGTCGTACCCCATGCCAACCCTGAGCTCCGAACTCAGATTGAATGCCAACGCATACGCTGAATTCCAGTAAAGCAAACGCTTCCTGTCATCCCAAATCGCAAAGGGGCCATCATACCCTTCCAATGCGTTTCTCAGTCGGCGCTCCGCTGCGTGAAGTTTTTCGTCGAGCGCTTTTCGCTTTGTCACATCAGCAGCGATACCAGCGCACCGCGCTGCTGGTTGATCGGGGTCATCGACCAGTTTGCCCGTCAATTCGATCCAGCGTGACCCGGTATCGCTCTTCGTTCTGAAGGCAATCGAAATTCTCCCAACCGCGCGACACCTTTCAAGCGCGGTCCGAACAGCTTCTTTGTCATCATCAAAGACGGTCTCAACAAATTCATCCCAGGACAGAATAAGGCTTTCACCTATGCCGAGGAGTTTCCCGAAGCGCTCCGATACGAGAATTTGGCGCTCGTCGATCTGAGTTTCCCAGTACCCAGCGTCAGCACCTTCCATGACCAGATCGAATACGTGAGACGCCTCTCGCTCCGTTTTCAACGCGGACCTGATCCTGCGTGTTTTACCACTCAGCGAATTGTACAGTCCGTAGATGGCGAGGGCCGGGGCAAGAAACAGCATGAAATAGATAA
>JBCCIW010000310.1:0-3508 GCA_039028055.1 Pseudomonadota bacterium
CAAAACTTCGCTAATCCAGCGCAGTATGGTGTTCGTTTCGGTTTCACGTATTAGGCTTTCAGAGCTGCGTTGATACTCTTAATATGGGGCGGCTGTGATGCCGCCCTTTTTTAGTTAAAGCGCTGAATAAAAGATCTCTTGGGAAATGGGAGGTGGTTGCTGATGTCGAACTTCGGACTTCTCAACTGGGCAATTGTCGCCGCGTACCTGATTGCAAACTTACTACTTGGCTATATGATGAGCCGCAAGGTGAAAACGGCCTCAGACTTTCAGCTTGGAACAAAAACACTGCCCTGGTGGGCCATCGGTATTTCTGTGGTTGCGACCTATGTCAGCGCTTTGTCTTTTCTAGGTGGCCCGGCATGGGCTTATGGCGATGGCATGGCTGCATTGGCGATCCACATAAACTATCCGCTGGTCATATTTGTCGTTGTCGTCTTGTTTTTGCCGTTCTTCTTCAACAGCGGCGTGGCGTCTATCTATGAGTATTTGGAGCGACGGTTTGGCCCGACATCGCGCTCTGTCATGGCGATACTTTTCCTCATTACACAAACTATTACCACCGCGTCTATCCTGACGGCTACCGCTGTCGTCATCACCTTCGTTACCGGGGTCGATATCTCAATCGCGATTGTCGGTATGACATTAGTTGTTGTTGTCTACACATTGATGGGAGGCATGAACGCCGTCATCTGGACTGATGTGTTACAAGGCGTGATCCTCTTTATTGGAGCAGGTATAGTTCTTTGGGGCTTGCTGGGAGCTATAACACCGCTGTCTTCTGCATTGGATACGCTCGCCGTCGATGGAAAATTAAATCCGATCAATACTGATCTCGATTTCTCAGTGGCACCAACGGTTTGGGCGGGTGTTTTCGCCATGACGCTCTTTCACATCACTGTCTACGGATCGAACCAGATGATGGTCCAACGGACGCTCGCCGCGAGGAATATTGGAGATGCCAAGAAATCATATCTGCTAATGGGATTTGGTGCGTTCTTTATCTACTTTCTCTTTTTCTTCATCGGAGCGCTGCTCTATGTCCACTTCGAGGGACGGCCCTTCGATGAACCTAATGAGATCATACTCGTTTTTGCAAAAAGCCTGGCTGTTCCGGGTCTGATGGGAATAATCGCTGCTGCGGTACTATCGGCGTCCATGTCGAGCCTTTCTTCGGCGCTGAATTCGCTCGCCACAGTTTCAACCGCCGACTTTTACCAACGCTTCTTCCGCCGCGATGAAAGCGATCTACACTATCTCTGGTCAACGCGGGTATTCACCTTGATTTGGGCACTCATCGCCATTCCAATCGCCTTCGCTTTCGTAAGTTCCGGCGGATCGATACTGGAAACCTTGTCAGCGGTAGGATCCTATCTAGTCGGTGCCAAGCTAGCCATGTTTGGTCTTGGGTTTCTTTCCAAGCATACGAGCGAGAGAGGACTGATGGTTGGCGTTATAGCCGGGTTCCTCGCTATGCTCGTCGCGACGACCGGCTTCGCCCCGCTTGGAATTGCGCCAGCAGACATCGCCTGGCCCTGGTATGTCGTTGTCGGTGGAGGTGTGAATATCATCGTCTCCTGGGGTGCAAGCATTCTACTGGATGGATTTCAGGAGGATTGGCACGAACATACAGTGCCGGGCCAGATGCGGGCATTCAGGGAAGCGGGCCGCGCTGAAACCGAAAATGGCTGGTATCTCGTGCCTGGACGCGTTGACAGAATTGCCTGGCTGCTACCGGTGTTCTTTGTCGGCATAGTCAGTTTTCTGATGTGGTTCGGAACGCTTGGATCAGCAAGCTGACTTTTCCAATATATTCTAATTGATTGTAGATGTTGCCGCCCTAGCTTGCCGTCCAGTACTTTGGTATTCTTGATCGGAGTTTAAAGTGTCTCAGGCGGCTATTCTTTTTGGATCGATCGGTGTCATCGCCGAAACGTCGAACATTCAACGCCGAGCCTATAATCAGGCGTTTCAGGAGTTCGACTTATCCTGGTATTGGGACGAGGCTACCTATCGTGACTTACTTACGTCAGCGGGCGGGCGAGCGCGCCTCGCAAGGCTTTCCAATGAAGCAGGTCAACCGATTGAGACGAACAAGGTAGTGGCCATTCATGCGCGCAAGACCGCGATCGCGTGCGCTGAAATTCGTCGAGACGGCGTAAACCTGCGCTCGGGCGTTCAAGATACCATAGATCTTGCCCGTTCGAGAGACATTGCGCTTGGTTTTGTAACGACAACCTACCGCGAAAACATTGATGCCCTTTTGGACGGTGCTGGGCTATCGGCAAGTATCTTTAGTATTATCCTTGATCGAAGCGATGTGTCAGCCTCGAAGCCTGCCCCAGATATTTATCTTGAAGCTCTTAAGAGGCTCAACGCTTCAGCTGATGCGGTGATCGCAGTTGAAGATACAGCAGTTTCGGAGTCCGCCGCGCGAACTGCATGCATTAAGACGATCGTCACTCCAGGGGAATTTACAGCCAATCAGAAAACACCGCTTGCGACATGTCGTGCAGAAAATCTCAAACTGGCTCTACCGTTTCTCCAGTCTTGGTTAGGAGACATCGCAACGGCGGCATGACGTTTAAAAGCATCTTTGCATTCGAATGCAAGAATGTTAGATGACAGGCTCCAAAAAAGGAGGTTCGTTATGGCGATCTGGCTGAAAGAAGGTATTGATCCAGACATCAAGCAGAAGGCAGATGCGGCCGTCCGCAAAACCGTCGAAGACATTCTCGAGAGCATTGACGAACGGGGCGATGCAGCGGTTCGGGAGCTTTCAGAGAAATTCGATTCCTGGAGTCCCGAGGACTTCCGCCTCAATCGCGATCAGATTGACGCTTGTTACGAGGCCCTCGATGAGCAGGCGGTAAACGATATCCGCTTTGCGCAGGAACAGGTGCGTGGCTTCGCCGAAATCCAGCGGGCGGCGCTTCAGGATGTCGAGGTGGAAACCCTCCCGGGCGTAATTCTCGGCCACAAGAATGTGCCGGTGAATTCCGTCGGTTGCTATATTCCCGGCGGCAAATATCCACTCATTGCGTCGGCCCATATGAGCGTCGTCACCGCGAAAGTTGCGGGCGTGCCGCGGATTATCGCGACTGCACCACCATTTAATGGTGCTCCTCATCCAGCCATCATCGTTGCGATGGACATGGCTGGAGCAGATGAAATTTACTGCCTCGGAGGAGTGCAGGGGATTGGGGCCATGGCTATCGGTACCGAGACCATCGATCCCGTCGACATGATTGTCGGTCCAGGAAATGCGTATGTCGCTGAAGCAAAGCGCCAATTGTTCGGTCGGGTCGGGATCGACCTCTTTGCCGGACCAACCGAGACGCTGATCATTGCCGATGAAACGATTGATGAGGACTTCTGCGCCGCTGATTTACTCGGTCAGGCTGAGCACGGGCCGACATCGCCCGCTGTTCTGCTCACAAATTCCGAGGGTCTTGCACGCCGCACGATGGAGGCAGTCGACCGCCAGCTCGAATGGCTGCCGACTGCC
>JBCCIW010000311.1:0-3487 GCA_039028055.1 Pseudomonadota bacterium
AGCATCTTTTCCCGGACCATCCCTTCAAAAAGAGCGTCTTTGCTATCGAAATATAAATATAGCGTGCCTTTCGATATCCCGGCTTCGTCAGCGACAGTGTCCATCTTCGACAGCGCAAACCCATCGCGCGCAAAAACTTTAAGGGCCGCGTCAATAATCTCGAGACGTCTCTGTTCTTTACGGGCCTCACGACGCGATTCTGCCGGAGTTTTAATCTCGTTTACGGTCATTATTCTGCCGGATATCTAGGCTGTCTGCTAACCCCAAATAAAGCGCGGAAACGTGATGGTAAGCTACGTAAATCCTCAACAATTAGAGCCACAGAAGGTGTTATGAAAATCACCATCAGGCCGGAGATGACAATCCCGAACCCGAGGCTGACACCCATCGGTATAAGGAACTGGGCCTGCGGGCTTGTCTCCAGAAGGAGAGGTCCAAGTCCAAGAGCTGTCGTCAAAGTTGTAAGTAGAATCGGCCTGAACCGACGCGCGGAGGCTTCAGCCATCGCCTTCACCGGTTCCATACCCTCTCGACGTTTCACATTATAGAGGTCAATGAGAACAACTGAGGCATTTACGGCAACACCTGAGAGAGCCACGATTCCGAAAATCGACGGGAATGAAAGTGAATAGCCAAGTACGTAATGCCCTAAAATCGCACCTGCGACCCCCAATGGAATTGAGACCAGAATTGCGATCGGCTGCAAATATGAGCGAAGTTGTGTCGCGACGAGCGCGTAAATAATGACCAGTACAATTAGGAAGGCCTGGGCAAGGCTGGCCAAGTCCTGACTCTGCTCTCTGCCTGCGCCAGCTTGGGTCCAGCGCAATCCAGGATATTCCTCAACCAGTGCCGGTAATATTTCAGTCTGTATCTTTTCGTTTGCCACCGTTGGCGCAACTTGATCCTCATCAATATCCGCTGTCACTGTTACAACTTGTCGGCCATCAATACGCTGGATCGATGAAAAGGAGCGACTCTCTTCAATCTCTGCGACAGTAAAAAGAGGAATTTCACCGCCGTCTGGGAGGCGCACGCGAAATTCTTCCAGCGCATCAAGACTTTGGCGTGCACTATCCGGATATCGAACGAAAACTCTGACTTCTTCGCGGCCACGTTGGATACGCTGGACTTCCTCGCCGAAAAAGGCCTGCCGAACTTGACGGGCAATGTCAGCAGGTTGAAGCCCTGCCGCGCGGCCTGCATTGGTCAGTCGGAAGACGAGTTGGCGTTTTCCGAGATCAAAGCTGTCTTCGATTTCTTCAACGCCATCAACGCTGTCCAGTCGAACCTTAAGGCTATCTGCTGCTTGAATAAGCAGATCCTGATCTTGCGCCGCCAGCTCGTATTCTACGTCATTACCGAAATTAGCAGTGTCAGCGTTAAAGGTTAAACGTTCTGCGCCAGCAATGGTGCCCAGCTCGGCCTTCCATATGCGCTCTATTTCCGCGGCGTTTGTTCGCCGCGCTCCGAATGGCACCAGCTCGATCTGAATCTGGCCGACATTCTCATCCTGAGAGAACCCTCCAGCGCTATTGGGGTTAGCAAGCTGTGTCTGACCGCCTGCTGTTGCGGAGATGGACAAGAATAGTGGTTCTCCGCGCTCTTCTCGAGAGGCGCGATCGATATTGACCGCTGCTTGTTCAAGCTGCCGAACCGCTGCCTGAGTTCGAGTGAAGGGTGTCCCTTCAGGCATTGTTACCGTTGCAGATATCTCGTTGCCTTCAATTGAAGGAAAGAACACGAACTTTACGAGGCCGCTTGTAGCTAATCCAAGGCAGACGAGGAAAAACGCAAATGCTCCACCAACAGTCGCGTAGCGCCAGCGTGCTAAAAAACTCACGCCTGGCTGGATAATGTAATTAGAGATTTGTCCGAGACGTTTTGCAACACGCCATTGGATAAATTTGACCGGACCTCTCGACCATGTGCCTGCATGTGACAAATGACTCGGAAGGATAAAGAAGGCTTCGACCAAAGAAATAATGAGAACGCAGATCACAACGGTTGGGATCGCTCTCGCAATTTCACCAAATGTTCCACCAACGAAGAGAAGGGGTGAGAAAGCGGCTAATGTTGTCATGACTCCGACCAGAACAGGGGAGAATACTTCTCTTACCCCTTTGACGGCAGCTTCTTTGCCTTGGAAGCCGTCTTCTCGCTGAGCGTCAATGTTTTCGCCAATCACTATGGCATCATCGACAACGAGGCCGAGCACAACAATCAGCCCAAAAGTAGATACCATAGTAATCGTTACACCAGCGGCGTCAAACAACATGAAACCGCCAAGGAATGCTGTTGTGATGCCGATACAGACCCAAATTGCAAGCTTAAGATCAAGCATCAAAATTAAGAAAACGAAGACGAGAATAAAACCAAAAACTGCGTTTCGAAGGAGAAGATTTAAACGCTCAGACAGGATCGCAGTCTGATCGCGAAATTCCAGAATTTCGATTCCTTCGGGCGGTGTGTAGGTCTCAAGATATGCATCAACAGCTTCTTTTACGCTCAGAACGTCTTCTGCCTGGGCACGCGAAACGTCCACAAAGATAGCCGGAGACCCGTTGTAAGTATTCGTAACTTGTTCTCTGGTAAATCCATCGACGACGTCGGCGACGTCAGAAAGAAGAATTTGTGAGCCGTCTGTCTGATTGCGAACCACAATAGTTTCAAATTCATCACCAGTTTCGCGTAACTCACTGACACGAAGCGCATATTCGCCTGATTGTGTCACCAGTGATCCACCTGCGAGATCCAAGGAGCTTGAGCGAACAGCTTGTGAAACTTCGTCAAAACTCAAACCGTAATTTCTGAGAGTGTCTTCGCTAACCTCTATTGAGATTTCATAATCTCTGTCACCGGATAAAGAGACGAGTGAAATGCCATTTTGAGTGAGAAGATCGCGCTCAAGTGTTTCTGCCGCTTTTCGTAAAATAAGCGGGGGCTGGTTCCCGGTAACAACCAGCGTAACGACCTGCTCGGTTGGATCTGAAGCCGTTATTGAAAACCGCTCTGCATTCTCGGGAGGAAATTGCGCCAGTTGCTCAACCGCTGTCTCAACATCATCCTTTACGGCTTTCTTGTCGACAAAGTCAGCAACTTCTACCGTCACGGTGCCGATATTTTCCGAGGCGACTGATGTCACCTTCTCAACCCCATCAATGCCTAGCACAGCTTCCTCAACGCGCCGCGTAATGCCTTCTTCAACTTCAGCCGGTGTTGCACCTGGATAAGGAACGACAATGCTGATGATGCCTGGATCAATAGTTGGAAAAACCTGAGATTTCATTGATGTGGCAGATAGATAACCGCCAAACAGTAGAACAATCATGAGTAGGTTCGCTGCAACTGGGTTACGAACAAACCACCCTATTAGTCCGCCACCGCTTTGAGCTTCGCCATCATCCTGCATTGCGACCTCCAGCGAGTTGGTGCTCTTCGATAACGACCCGCTTCGAGACCTTCATTCCCTCATAGCCTTCAACGG
>JBCCIW010000312.1:0-3467 GCA_039028055.1 Pseudomonadota bacterium
CCGGCGCGAGGCTGAACAGGCCGACCACGCGAAGAGCCGCTTCCTCTCCGGGATGAGCCACGAACTGCGAACGCCGCTTCACATCATTATCGGCTATTCCAGTCTCATGGAGGAACAGTCGAACATCACTTTCACCACGGAAGAGATGAAGGAAAACTCGACCCGTATTCACCGAGCAGGGCGAGATCTCCTTAAGTTCGTAGATGATATGCTTGAATACTCCCAGATTGAGCAGCAATTCAGTCAGGAAAGCTATGAGCAAGTCTCTCTACGAGAGGTCGTTCAGCAACAAATCGCTAGCAAACTGAAGGCTGACACCACGCTAAAGCCGTCTCACATAAGCTTTGGGGCGGAGAAGTCCGCGAGTGAGATCATGGTGAACAGCGAGCTGGCAAACCGCGTCATCGCCGAGCTTCTCGACAATGCAGTTAAGTTCCGAGGTCAGAAGGATCCCCGTGTAATCGTTCGGCTTGGAAGTGCGGGAGGCAGAACGATTGTCTCAGTCACCGATTTCGGGCACGGAATGGATGAAGAAGCTCTCGAAAACGCTTTCATTCCGTTCTCGAGTAAGAAGACAAATGGTGTGCCCGACAGTTCCGGAATTGGGCTGAGCCTTTGCCGCCATGTCGCGAAACTTGCTGGCGGTGACGTTCGGCTTATCAGCGAAGTCGACAAAGGCACTACGGCATACTGGGCGCTGGGGCCT
Source organism: Pseudomonadota bacterium (assembly GCA_039028055.1). GTDB lineage: Bacteria > Pseudomonadota > Alphaproteobacteria > Caulobacterales > Hyphomonadaceae > CALLCD01. The sequence continues at coordinate 707 of JBCCIW010000312.1, forward strand.
CGTTCTTTCAAAGCGGCCGAGGGTGATGATGCGATCGTTGCCGCTTAGTCAGTCAGCCATCCAAAATTCTCATTAGCCAAAGACTTGCCGAACGGACGACCCAGGCGGCATATCAGACATGCTGAATTCAAAGGTAAGGCATCATGGCGAAAACACCGCCCTCAAATAGGACACCGAAACGGGTGAATCTTGCTCTGCAGGGAGGCGGGTCGCACGGGGCGTTCACCTGGGGCGTGCTCGATCGCATCCTCGAGGATGACAGCTTAGAAATTGCTGCGATTTCCGGTGCCAGCGCCGGTGCTATGAATGCTGTTGTCCTCGCCGATGGCTGGATGAAAGGCGGGCGCTCCGAGGCGCGCGCAGCATTGACGCGCTTCTGGGAACGCGTCGGTAACGCGGCACGATCGAGCCCGCTGCAGCGAGGCCCCCTCGGCAAGTGGTTCAATGACTGGAATCTCGATGCCTCGCCGGCCTACATCTATTTCGACATGCTCACGCGGCTCGTCAGCCCCTATGACCTGAACCCAACGAACATCAATCCTCTGCGGGACATCCTTCATGATCAAGTCGACTTCGACGCCGTGCGCGCCTGCGACCAGATCGGCCTGCATATCTCAGCGACGAACGTGGAGACTGGGCGGGTCGAGGTGTTCGACCGCCACGAGCTAAGCGCCGAGCATGTGCTCGCATCGGCCTGTCTGCCGACACTTTTCCAGGCTGTTGAAATCGGCGGAGTTCCCTATTGGGACGGCGGTTATATGGGGAACCCTCCCCTCTTCCCACTGTTCGACCATTCCGACAGCGATGATGTGATCATCGTGCAGATCAATCCGATTGAGCGGGCTGGAGCGCCCAGGGAAGCGAGGGATATTCTGAACAGGCTGAATGAGATCACGTTCAATGCATCGCTCCTGCGCGAACTCAGAGCGATCGATTTCGTTACCCGTCTGCTGGATGCCGGACGCCTCGAAGAAACGGGCTATCGCCGGGTGCTGGTACACATGATCAGTCATGAGCAGGCCCTTTGCAGTTTCGGTGCGTCTTCGAAACTCAACGCCGAGAGGGCGTTTCTGGAACTGCTCTTCGACCGGGGCCGGGAAGAAGCCGATCTGTGGCTGCATAAACACGGCAAGAGCATCGGCAAGAAGTCGTCCGTGAACCTCCGAAAGCTCTTCGAAGGTAGCGAAGACCCACTGGGAACGGAGCGTCTGAAACGGCCCTCGGCATACCAGAAGAAAGCCAGTCGCAAAGCTGCCAAATAGCTCGCCAACCAAGCGTCTATCCACGGTCTAAATTCTATTTTCGGCACCAACACTTACGCCAGGAATCGGCGCGGTTGGTGTTCTGGTGCCGATCATGTTCTTCTGTCAGGGTTGCAACTGGGAAGATATGCTCTGCGTCGAGAGATGTGATTGTTGTGTAACGGATATTGATTTTTGCATCAAATGAGACATATATGTCTCATGACAAACTCCATACGCCCATCAACCAGAGATGCCATTGTCGAAGCCGCCTTCGACATATTCAGCCGTGATCCGAGCGCCTCGCTATCCGAAATTTCCGATCGCGCCGGCGTCGGGCGCGCCACACTACATCGACATTTTGCGGGCCGTGATGACCTCGTACGGGCGCTTGCGCTCATTGCAATCGACGAGATGGAGGTTGCAGCAGAAGCAGCCTGCGAAAATGCGACATCCCATGCCGAAGCATTTCGACGAATGCTCACCGCCCTGATTCCCCTCGGGAGCCGCTATGGATTTCTCGCTCTGGAACCGCTCGACGATGATCCCGAAGTTTCATCGGCTTTCGCACGCCAACAACAGGAAACGCACGAGATGGTGGAGGAAGCAAAAGCGGAGGGCCTCTTTGATCAAAACGTTCCGACCAGTTGGATCACGCAAGCCTTCGATCATCTGCTCTACGCCGCCTGGGAAAGCGTCAAAGCGGGTGAAACCACCCAAGCTCAGGCAGCCGATCTCGCCTGGCGCACTCTGACAACAGGCCTGAACGGGAGGGCAAAATGACCGCTGCAAACATTGAAGCTTTCGCCGCATCATTTGATGAGGTTTTTCTTCTCATCGGTGCTGCGATCTTGGTCATTGAAATCGTCAAAGGGCTGTTCGAGAAATCCTTCCGAGGACGTGGTCATCTGGACATGGTGGCAAGTATTTCCACGCAGATCCCGTCTGTCCTGATTGAAACCTTCGTACTCTCCCTCGCCTATCTCGGCTACGTTGCCTTCAGCGAAACCTATGTGACATGGACGCTGCCTGTCACAGCCGGAACCCTGGCGCTCGCGATTCTGGTATGCGATTTCGTCTACTACTGGGAGCACCGCATCGCACATGAGGTTCGGCTGTTCTGGACACAGCATGCCGTTCATCATTCGTCGCGCCACATGAATGCCAGCGTGGCTGTGCGCTTTGGCCCCCTGGAGGGCGTTATCTCCGCACTTTTCCATTTGCCGCTGGTGTTGCTCGGTTTTCCGCCGTCGCTCATTTTTTCGGGAATCATCATCGTTCTTGCCTATCAGGCCTGGATTCATACCGAACTGATCGGAAAGCTCGGCATACTGGATGAATTTCTCAACACGCCATCCAATCACCGTGTGCACCATGGTTGCGATGACAAATACATCGACAAGAACTATGGCGGCATACTGATTATATGGGATCGGATTTTCGGCACGTTCCAACGAGAAGAAGAGCGCCCGAATTACGGGCTGAAGCGGGACTTTGACAGCGTCAATCCGGTCACCGTC
>JBCCIW010000313.1:0-3455 GCA_039028055.1 Pseudomonadota bacterium
GGAGGGATTGGAACTCTCCCGAGCTCTTATGCCCCGCGATCTCGTCATGGACCGAAATGCCTTCGCATTCGGCAAGCTTGAAACCCTTGAAGACACTGACGCCTATCTGCTCGCCAAATTCGCAAAACGAGAAGATGAACTCTTATAACGTCACACACCGAAGCCGATTGTGTCGCCCGGACGACAGTGCCACTCAGCAGTATACAAAACCCGCGAGGCTCTCCAAATGATCAACCGTGAGAACGCCTTTTTTGTAGGTGCACGACGGACAGCCCAGGAATACTTCTTCAAGTCGTTGTTCTCTAACGCCAAGGCGAAGATGAATGATGGCCGGGTTGAACTCGCTGCTGTTCGCGAACACATCTCGCCCGGTAGTGTCGTGATCGATGTAGGTGCCCACGTCGGTGTCTTCTCCCGACGATTTGCCCGGATAGCACCGGACTGCACAGTTATCGCATTCGAGCCGCAATCGCTGCCGAGGTCTGTCTTCAGCATGGCAGGCTTTTTCCGGAATCGGAGAAGGATTGTGGTTCTGCCTTTCGCACTTGGAGCAGAGCCAGGCCTCACGCAACTGACGATCCCCATCAAGCAGAGCGGTTCAGTCGGCATTGGTCTTGCCCATATTGGCGCGGATCGGGATCTTGCAGAACGCTTTGAGTTGAAGAAGGAAGTTGTTGCCATCGCACGACTGGACGACGTGCTCTCGCAATTTCAGTTTGGGCCTGTGTCGCTCATAAAAATTGATGTTGAGGGCGGTGAGTTGAACGTGCTGATGGGGGCTACAGACACGCTGGATCAGCACGCCCCAGCCATCCTCTGTGAAGTTGACGGACAGGAGCACAGATTTGGCCAGGAGACCGGGGCTCTCAGCGAATTTCTAAACGAGCGAGGGTACGTTCCCTATAGTCTTGAAACTGGGCATGCACTCACGGCTGATACACTAGAAAAGAACACGATATTCCTGCGGAAATAGTGCCGGTCGATCACGCGGATCCTTCGCCGTCAGAGCTTCTCTCTAGCGTTGCACATCGGTCTGCAGCAGAAGCTTCCACCACGCGCGCATAGTCATTTTCGGTTGGAGCGAGGCGTCGGATCAAAATCAAACCGCGCTGGCTTGGTGCTTCAATCTGTTGGCCTTCAAATACACCGGTGCCCAACCGTGCTCGGCCGGGTGCCAATAATACGATGTCAGCGCCCTCGTCTGAGCTGACCCGGACCGTTGCAAAATTGTTCGTACGGTCGTCAAAAAAGGAAACGGATGTGTATCGGTCATAGGTGCCCGTCTGGATCCGCAGCGCGTCATTTCCTGATAATTCGAACAGACAAACGGAGTACGCCAAATCCGGAGACGGACGGACGACGGTTTGCGTTTGCGGGGTGGTGCGCGGCGACAATGTGAATTGATGATGTTTCAGGCCCCTCTCCTGCATGCGATCCATGGCCGTATCCATGATAACGCTAGGCACAGCGATAAGCGCCGTTATGTGACCAATCACAAAGGAAAGCACGAGCAGTAACGTTGCAATGAAAAGCTGCTTCAAGGCGAACCCTCGCAGTCAACTTTCTGAACGCTCGGGGCGAAGAGGCGCTGGCGAGAGTCCTCTATCACGCCCGGTTCCGGTTGGTATAACCGAAGGGTCAGATCGAACTGACCCGCCGATCGACTGGACAGCCAGAACGGCGCATCCGGCTGATCCGATGAAATGATTGCACTCCATTCATCGGTATTGCCGACCAGTGTGGCATCTATCGACAGTCTGTTGTCATCGTTCATTGGTAGACGGCTGTCATTGTCATATAGAGTGATGGACCACCATAATGCCTCCTGCGGACCTCCCTTCAGCTCGTAACTGCACGCCTCCAATAGTGGTTCGCCGTCATCATCCGTGCTTCTCGCGAAGTAAATCGCTTCTTCCTTTGCCAGCGCCAAAAGACCGTGCCGAGCAATTCGCGCCCGCGTGTAAGCATCGGCGGACGCCGCTCCAATTGACGGATCGGTTGTCCAATTGTTGACGTTGACAGTAGCAAAGCTGGAAATCGTTGACTTGCCCAAGAGGCCCGACATCCAGAGCGCCGAGACGCCGCCGGCGAACAGCCCGGCCACAATAACGAGCAAGTAGAATACATAAACGAGAATGGTCTTCATGGGAGCGGTTTAAAGGACGATGACCCCTGCTCCAGGCGACTCGGAATATAACGCATCGACAAGATCCGCCCGCCGATCAATGACGCAGCGCTGGTTGACGTAACCCTTGTCGGTAATCTCCCCGGCGTCGATCGATGGCGGCTCGGTCATCACCAATATCCGCTTCAGTCGGCGTGAAGAGCCAGGCTCGCCCGCATTGAACGCCGCAGCTTTAGCGGCGAGATCTCCTGCGAATTTGGCCATGGCAGCCGCCATGTCACCGCCAGCTTCCTTTCCATATTGCTCAACAGCAACCGGGGATGGCCAGACTAGCGCGCTGGCAAAGTTCTTGTCCTGCCCAGCGATCACCGCGTCGAAAATCAGGGGAGAGCATGCGGCTACAAAGTCAGGCCGCAGCACACCCACACTCACCCAAGTGCCTGAGGATAGCTTGAAATCCTCGCCAACGCGGCCATCGAAAATAATGCCCTTATTCGGATCATTTTCATCCACAAGCTTCACCGCATCTCCGAGGCAGTAAAATCCTTCCTCGTCGAACACTTCAGCGTTTTTCTCCGGGCTGTTCAGATATCCCGGCATTACCGTCGGGCCTTTCACGCGCACTTCCATCTTCGAACCGTTCGGCACAAGCTTCAGAGTGAGGCCCGGCAGAGGCAGGCCGATCAGGCCGACCCGTTCGACGATCCAATGCACTACAGTAATACCCTGGGTCTCCGTCGCGCCATACATGGTGAGAATCGGAATGCGCTTGCCCGTCGCCTTGATCGCGAGATTTTGTATCCGGTCATACAAATCATCTGAGAGCGACGCGCCGCCATAGGCCACGGTTCGCATATTCTTGAAGAAGGCCCGGAGCAACTCGTCGTCTTCCTCCATCGCTTCCGCCAACTTGGCGAGGGCGATTGGTGCCGTGCCGAACGTATCCGGTGAGCAGTCCCGGACATTTCGAATCGTCCGATCAAAGAGGGCTGGCGTCGGCTTCCCGTCATCAATCCAGAACGTCGCACCGTTCGAAAGCGCTCCATTGAAATTCACATTGGAGCCGGAAATGTGGTTCCAGGGCAGCCAGTCGAGGAATTGCGGCACGCGATCCGGGTCATAGTCCGGGTCTAGAGAATCGTCGCGAAGTCCCTCCACGCCCGCAATCTGTGAGCAGAGTGCGCCCTGTGTTGTCGGCACCGGCTTCGGCATTCCAGTCGAACCAGACGTGAAAAGGTATTTTGCGATCGTCTCATCGGTCTGCGCATCAAGGGCAGAAGCAACAGCTTCTGTCGGCTCGGTGGCAGCCAAGCTGGTATAGTCGAGCACA
>JBCCIW010000314.1:0-3409 GCA_039028055.1 Pseudomonadota bacterium
AGACCCCACAGAGAAGTGCAATCCCGAACAATCAGGAAACGCGAGCCCCGACCGGGCAAATCTGCTAATTGAACGTTTTCAAATTTGAGTTTGAACAGATGGCTGAAAAGAAACAGACGCGAACGGGTCCCGTCACCTTTATGCGGCAGGTGCGAGACGAAGGTTCCAAGGTGACCTGGACGACCCGACCGGAGACCGTAACAGCGACGATTATGGTGCTGATCATGTCGACGATTGTCGCGACTTTCCTGTTTTTCGGCGATCAGATCATCGCTTATCTCGTGCGCCTTGTGACAGGCGTCTGATCTTTAGAAGAAAGCAATTTCATCATGGCTACAGCCAAATGGTACATCATCAACGCCTACTCGAACTTCGAGAAGAAGGTTGCCCAGCAAATCCGAGAGCAGGCCGAGAATAACGGGCTTGATGAGCTGATCGAGCAAATGGAAGTGCCGACTGAAGAAGTCGTTGAAGTTGTTCGCGGCAAAAAGAAAACAAGCGAGAAGAAGTTCTTTCCGGGGTACGTTCTGATCAAGGCAAACCTTACCGACGACGTTTATCACCTCGTGAAAAACACGCCGAAAGTGACAGGCTTTCTCGGTGCGGAAGGTGGGAAGAAGCCTCTTCCCGTACCGGAGCGTGAGGTCAATCGCATCCTTGGCACCGCTGAAGACGTTGCCGATCGGCCGCGTCCAACCATCACATTTGAAGTTGGTGAGGAAGTTCGGGTCAACGACGGTGCGTTCCAGGGATTTGAAGGTGAGGTCGAAGAAGTTGATGAAGCGGCGGCCCGTCTCAAGGTGACCGTCTTCATCTTCGGCCGCGCCACGCCCGTGGAACTTGAATATACTCAAGTCGACAAAATCAACTGACCCCAACTAAAGCGATTACCTCCACAGCCTAAGTCTAGCGGAGGCCTGTCTGCTGTTGGTGCTCGCTAATTTGTGCTTTACTATCTCAATCGACTGCCAGCCTTGTTCTTGTTGCTGGGCCAGTATTGGAGACTAGTTGGGCATGTTGCGGAATATCGTTGCAGTACGCCTCTGCCTCGCCTCGGTAATCGTCATGGTCGGCTCTGCTATTGTCATGGCAGAACCCGGCACAGAGGGCCAAGAGCCTAATCAACTCATTGGCGATTGGAGAGCTGATTGCGATGCTTGGGGTGTGCCAGCCGATTGTCAGATAAGTTGGTCAGAGGGGATGCATGATGCCCACCTCACCATTTCTTACAGTATTGCAAACAGGGACACCGCGGATACAATTTTTCGCGGCAATGGAGTCTATCGCTTGCGGAATGATGACCTTGATGGGTTCTGGTCAGATAGCGGCGGCGCTATTCATCCCCTGCGAGCGAGCTGGGCGGATGCAGCGCTGAAGACCCATTGGGGCAGAGCTGGCGGAGATCAAGGCCGCACGGTTTATCAGCTGACCGATAATGGCCGGTTGAACGTGGTAGACTGGTCGCTCCAGGACGATGGATGGGTCCAATTCATGAGCGTAACCTATGAGAGGTCCTCGACTGTGCCAGCGAGCGCGCCGGATTAGTTCCGCAGCAAAAGTATTGACGTAACAGCATCGGCACAGTGGAATATTGAGGCACTGTCGGGGGACACGGCAATGTCCATACGGGACGATGACACTCTGGAGACCGCAACAAGCGGGAACATCTTCATCTCCTACAATCGTGGAGATCGCGATTTTCGTGCCCAGCTCGAACAGCTGTTGATCGATGAAGGGTACAACCCTGAATACGATCTCGAAGGGATCGCGTCTGGCGAGGCTTGGCAGGCGCGCCTCGAGGAGATGATCGGTGCCTGCGATACGTTTCTTGTCATTCTTACCGCGGAATGGGCCGGCTCAGAAAACTGCCGAAAAGAGTTCAAGATCGCCGAGGATAAGCGAAAGCGCATGATTCCTGTGCTGCCGCGGCGGCTGGCGGATGGCGTGGACATTGGGGCTGATGAGGCCGAGATCCGTGCTGCTCTGTCGAAGCTAAATTACATCCACTTCTTTCCGCTTCAGGACGGCGATGGCGGTGGTTTTTACAAGGGCATGGGCAAGCTGAAGAAGAGTTTGCGGGATGATCTTGTTCAGTTGCGTTTGCGCCGCCGTTATGAGGCGCGCGCCAAAGGGTGGCGCACGGGCGAGGATGATCTTCTGTCGGGCGAACAACTTGATCAGGCATTGTCCTGGATAAAGAAGGAAGATGCGGTCGAGGGGGTTGCGCCGCTCGTCGCCGAGTACATCGAAGAGAGCCGGAAAGCGCGAATCGCCGCTGAGCGCGCTCAACGTCGCAATAGGCGCATGTTGATCGGACTTGTTTCTGCTGCGGTGATCGCGAGTGGAGCTGCGGCTGCGTCCTGGTCAGCAGCCTTGAATCAACAGCGACGTGCCGAGGTAGTTGAAGAAGACGCTAAAGTTCTGTCTGAAGCAGCAGTGGAATGGGGTCGTATAAGGGTGGATCTGGAGCGTGGCTTGTCGACTGCGCTCGATCAGCGAGTTCCTTTCGAGGCCGCTTCTAATGAGTTCGATGTCGCTTTCAATCGGGTCAGTGAGATTGGCCAGTCCGGGCGTCAGCGACTTCTAACAGAGATCGGGTTCGATCTGGCGAGAGCGCACTACAATCTCAATGATCGCCAAAGCAGCAGGGACGTTCTTGAGACAGTGCGCAGTGAGTTGTCAGACGATGAGCTTGCGAGTGTCGCCCGGTATGCGATGGCTCTCGCATTGCTGGATTGTCGACCCGACGCTGCCGTCGATGAACTTGAGCTGGGTTTGCGCAGTTTCGGCGATACCGTTCAGGAGCAGATGGATTGGGATATTGCGGCCCAGTGGAGCGCGCCGCACCCTATCTGCAGCCCGGCGAGAGACGCCATCTGCCGTATTCGATCCTGCAATGATGAGGTGTCCGTTGGCGAAATTGTCGTGCCCGTTCCTGTCGGTGATGCGCCATCCGACGAGGTGTCCTCCGGTACTCGAGCGCCCAGGCAGTCGGGGACGCGGTCGTTGTCTCTGCCACCACCACCAAAGAGGATTTACGACCCTGAGTTCAAGGTCAGTGAAGTGTTCCTGCATATTTCGAAAGAGGAAGACCGTGCAGCAGCGTTGGTACTATCGGAAATTCTGGCAGCGAACGGCTATCGGGCGCTTGGGATCGAGCTGATACCGAGCACGGACGGTCTCAACAGGTCGGTGCGGTTCTATTACGGAGCGCAAGAAGAAGAGGCGGAAGATCTGAGAGCGCTGTGCGCGGAGGGGGCTGCGCCATTAGGCAAGGCGGCCTGGGCAGACGAGTCGACCTATCGGATGCTATCGCTTGAAGGCCGCTATGAAGGCCTACCGAAAAACAGGATTGAAATCTGGCTTTAGATCGGAAAAGGCCCAGCAAGCGGAGGGGGAGAACTTGCTG
>JBCCIW010000315.1:0-3397 GCA_039028055.1 Pseudomonadota bacterium
CCTTGCCGCCATACTGGTTCTTCCTCAGCCCCGAGGGAGAAACGGTCGTGTCATCTACATTGAACGCAAATTCCGCGATTGGCGTCCATGTTCCGGTCATCGCCCCGACAGAACTGATCCTTGGAGACAAGCCGTTCTTGAGCGCGCCCGGCGAGGTTCGGAACTTCGAAACGAATTAGCCTATTCAGCCGCTTCTTCGTTGGCAGACAGCGAAATGCCTTTCTCAACAAAAAACGGCTTCAGCTCTCCGCTCTCAAACATCTCGCGGAGGATGTCGCAGCCGCCGACAAATTCGCCCTTCACATAAAGCTGTGGGATCGTCGGCCAGTCCGAGTAGGTTTTGATACCTTCTCGAATATCCTGATTTTCAAGCACATTTGTCGCCGTATATTCGACGCCGACCACATCCAGGATCTGCACCACGGTTGATGAAAACCCGCATTGTGGAAAGTGCGGGGTACCTTTCATGAACAGCATAACATCGTGAGCCTTCACGGCTTCATCTATTGCAGTTTGAATCTCGTCGCTCATGTCCGGGCCTTTCCAGATAAGCTCAAATAATCTGCTATTCATGTGAAGGCCGTAAGCGCCCGCGTCAAGGAGAGACGCTCAACAGCAGTCATAGACCTGATAAAGCCCCGATTGGGGTAGCCGAACCGGCACGTGCTTGTTAGGGCGGCCCTAGATTGAACTGGAGTAGGGCATGGGCACCCACAGCAACGCAAATCTAATCACCGATCGACAAACATTCGTAACGCATCTTTCCTGCGCACTCGAAGGCACGAAGGCCGAAGCCGACAAGGTACATACGTTGTCCCCAGCCGGACGCCCGTATTGGGTCCACTACGATCTTCCCGCCATCAAATCGCACCTCGATCGCGACGAACTTGATGCCCGTCCGAAAGATCTCTGGCGCTATCGGGAGATGCTACCCGTGCGCCGTACCGATAACATTGTCAGCCTCGGCGAGATCGAGACACCGCTTGTCACGCTCTCCAATACCGAGGTGAAGCTCGGCCTCTCCGCCGGCACACTCACGGTCAAGGACGAAGGTCGGCTGCCCACCGGTTCCTTCAAGGCACGCGGCCTCGTTATGGCGGTGTCCATGGCAAAGGAGTTCGGCCTGAAGACCCTCGCCATGCCAACCAATGGTAATGCAGGCGCAGCCTTGTCAGCCTATGCGTCGCGGGCAGGTATCGATTCAATCATTCTCTGCCCGGACAATACGCCGGAGGTGAACGTTCGAGAAATCGCCGCCCAGGGCGCGCGCGTCTATCGGGTCAACGGCCTGATCGATGAGTGCGGAAAACTCGTGCGCCGCGGATGCGATGAAAATGGCTGGTTTGATCTCTCAACCCTGAAGGAGCCATATCGGATTGAAGGAAAGAAAACGATGGGGCTTGAGCTGGCCCAGCAGATGGGGTGGCAGGTTCCGGACGTTATCTTCTATCCTACCGGCGGCGGAACTGGTCTTATAGGCATGTGGAAAGCTTTCCGCGAGCTGACGGAAATAGGGTTCCTGTCCGGAAAACTGCCGCGCATGGTTGCTGTCCAATCCACCGGTTGCGCGCCGATGGTTCGCGCCTTTGAAGCAGGTGAACGCCATGCAGAGCGATGGGAAGATGCCGAGACGGTTGCCTCGGGCATCCGGGTGCCTGCCGCTGTGGGAGATTTCATGATCCTGGATGCCGTTCGCGAGTCGAACGGCTTCGCGATAGCGGTACCGGATAATGAAATTCTCGCATCTGTGGATGAGGCAGCAAAAACGGACGGATTTCTCCTCTGCCCTGAGGGTGGAGCAACCCTCGCTGCCTATAAACGGGCGCTCGCTGATGGACGTGTGTCAAAGGATGAGAAGGCAGTCCTGTTCAACTGCGCGACCGGCCTTAAGTATCCGATGCCAGAGGCTCCGCTGACGCTGGACCAGCACGCTGAAATCGATTTCTCAAGCTTGTAAGCCCGGGTCGATATTCCCACACAAATGCGATCTATCCACGCAAAACACCAACCGCGCCAATTTCTGGTGTCTTTCTTGGTGTCTGAGACCGGGGATTAATCCTCAGGATTGAAAATGATCGGCATCGGCCCGGGTGGCAGACCTCGAGCGTCCTTCTGTTCGAGAACATGAGCCTTGATATCATTCCGCAGTGTCTCGGCATCATAAACGATCCCGTCCTTGATAACAGTCTCAACCCCGCCAACCCGGTGCACGCGTCCTGTGTCTCTATCGAGCACCGGGTGGCCGGTGGCATAGAGAGTTTTGAAGTTCTCCAATGGGTTTTCGGGCACAATGATCATGTCTGCCAGCTTGCCGATTTCGATGGTGCCAAGATCTTCTTCAACACCGAGGATCTGAGCATTCACAAATGTGGCAGACCGAATAACCTCCAATGGGTGGAAGCCAGCCTCTCTTAGGAGTTCAAGCTCTTTGATATACCCGAAACCGTAGGTCGAATAGATAAAGCCCGCATCCTCGCCGACGCCGACGGGCCCGCCTCGATTCTTGTACTCGTTGATAAAGGTCATCCAGAGCTGGAAGTTCTCTGCCCACGCAAGTTCCTTGTCCTGCGTCCAGTCGAACCAGTACGATCCATGGGCGATCGGGCTTGGTCTGAAAAAGTCCCAGAGCGCGGGCAAGGTATAGTCATCGTGCCACTCCGCACGCCGGGCGCGCATCCAGTCACGATTGGCAATATAGATTGTGAATGTCGGCGTTATGTAGAAGTTCCGCTCAAGGAGCGTCTCCATCACACTGTTCCAGTGTTCGGAAAAAGGGGGAGCCGCTTGTGCCCACAGTTCGCCAGCCTGTGAGAACCTGTCCTGCTCGTTCTGGTATATGTATCCCGGCGAGTAGTCCTGGACGATTCGGTCGGTGAAAAGCGCCTCTGGCAGCCCGTACCAGTGTTCCATTCCATCAAGCCCGAGCGCAGACGTGTCGAGCACATTCGCATCAACAACAGTAACCTGCTCGTGGTGCATCGTGGTGCGAAGGCCTTGCTCTTCGGCCTCATCAAATGCAGCTTCAAGTATATCAGGTGCTGCGCCCAAAAATTTCACGCCATGTGCGCCGCCATCAGCGGCACGCCGGACATAACGCCGAGCATCCTCCGGAGTCGAAATCTCCGTACCGAAATTCCGTGCGCCGAAAAATGGGTAAACAAACAGACGCGGAGCCACGATTTCATTCGCTTCGGACTGTTCTGCAATGTCTGCGAGCCAATCGAGACCCATGCCGTTGCCGACCTCTCGCACAGAGGTGATGCCGTGGGCCAGCCAGAGATTGGAGACATACTGCGGAGACACAGCCGGACCTCGTCCGGCCCGGCCGCTGGCAACCGAGTGCAGGTGTCCATGGCCGTTGATAAATCCGGGCAGAACGTATTTCCCGGCGGCGTCG
>JBCCIW010000316.1:0-3380 GCA_039028055.1 Pseudomonadota bacterium
CCGGATGCAGCGCTTGCCGCTACGCCTAGGACCTCATCCATAGTGCCTCACTTCCTTTGTAGAACCATTGTGCTGGCCGGGCCCGTCGATCGACGTGGAGAAATGTTCGGGCAAGCCCAAGCCCGGAAAACCCCGCCCGTTCAGCCGCCGTTTTCAGCTTTTGCCGATCTTGCCCCACAAGCCGAATGTCTGCCGCGACGGTTTTATGTTGCGACCTCGGAGCCCCGCCAACAACGGCATTCCATTGCGCACAGCGATGCCCGGACGTGATGATGACAGGCGCACCAACATCGGCACGCATCCTTTCGAGTGCATCCAGAAATCCCTCGTCGTGCCAATATGCGCCCCGGCAGAAGCGCCCGCGGCACCTGCACGCTAATTCACCGGCAGAGAAGTGTGGCCACCGCCAATTCCGGGCGAGTACCGTCTGCGCCTGCTTCAAAGTCTCGAACAACATGGAGCGGAGTATACGCTACGCCCGGTTGGGGTTGGATAAGCCCCCATCTATCCCCGCCAAACACCAACCGCGCCAATTCCTGGTGCGTTCTTTGGTGTCGCTAAAGCATCTCCGCAGCGAGCCCCTCGACTTCGGCGCGGCTTTGCGTTGATAGCGCGATCTCTATCGTGCGCGCTCGATCCTGCATGACCCCTTCAATAGCCGTATCCGTCGGCTGAGCCTGCGCTGCCGCCAATGCAGCATCGATTTCCTCACGATACTTCTCGGCATTATGCGACGTCAGCACCCGTGCCCACTGCCAATGAACGGCCGCGTCTTCCGGATCAGAAGCAATCGCCGCCAGATAGTGCTCGCGGCCACGCCGCACACTTGCGCCCATCATAACGCCGCCCATACGACCGCCCCGCCGGACAACTTCTACGTTCCAGATCGCAAGATAGGCGTGCGCATAGGAGTTATCAGGATCGTCAGCCAAAACTTCGCGAGCAAGATCTCTCGCGCGCTGACCAAGCCCAGATCGCATGGCAGCACCAGCAGTCATGGGCCGCGCGGTCAGAGACAGGCTGATCGCCAGTTGAATGCGCCCTTCCACGTGATTCTCGTCAATCGCCAGTGCCGCTTCGGCGAGCCGGCGAGCCTCAGCCAATCGCTCGGGCGTTGGTTGCTCATTCGTTGCGATGGCATCCGTGAGGAGTGCTCTGGCAGCAAAGGCCAGATTATCGGCACCACCTGCGGCTTCGGCTTGCTGGGCGGCCTCGATATACGAACCTGTTTCGTAAGTCTGGATGACCGATCGGTCCTGTGCCACCGCCGCCGGAGTGACAAGGCAAACTGCAACAAGGAGAGCACGACCGAGCATGAATCAGAGCCAGAAAACCGAAACCAACACCCATTAAACTTCACATTAGTTTGCAAAAGTGTAAAGCCCTTCAACGCATTCGAAATCCGCGAATTAATCAAAAAATCGTCAGGAAAATCGGGCTATTCTACTGCTTTGAAAATCAAAGATTTAACAGCACATCTGCGTGATGCCGCATATGCTCTTCGGCAAAACTCGACACAAAATAATAGGAGTGATCATAGCCATCTTGAATGCGACTGGTCAGGGCCTGCCCATGAGCATCCGCTGTTCCGGCGAAAACGTCAGGCATCAATTGGGTATTGAGGAACTCGTCGGCACCGCCGGTATCAATCAGTATATGGGCATCTGACTGGTAGCGTTTCACGAGTTCGGTCGCGTCGTGAAACTCCCAATGGGCATTGGCCTCACCGAGATAAGCCGTGAAGGCTTTCTGTCCCCATGGCACCTGAGTCGGTGACGTAATCGGCGCGAACGCCGAACACGATTTATAGCGATCTTCATGGTACTTCAGATGCAGCGTAATCGCGCCATGACCGCCCATTGAATGGCCAAGAATTCCATGCCGATTTGGATCAAGTGGAAACTCGCTATGTATGAGATCCCAAAGCTCATGGATCACATACTGATCCATTTTATAATGACGCGCCCATGGGGCTTGCTGGGCCGTGAGATAGAACCCCGCTCCTTGCCCAAGATCATATGCGTCATCATCAGGAACACCGGGCCCCCTGGGCGATGTGTCGGGCGCAATCACAGCCAGCCCAAGCTCGGAGGCCCAGCGCTGCAAACCAGCCTTCGTCATCACATTTTCCCATGTACAGGTCAGTCCTGAGAGAAAGGTGACGGCGGGGACGGGTGCCGCCTCGGCCTGAGGCGGCAAGTACACAGCAAATCGCATTGGCGTATGCGTCGTCGCAGATGCGTGATCAAAAACAGAAAGCTCACCGCCAAACTGCTTCCACGCTGAAACGCGTTTGATATCCATCAGCCCGTTTCACTCGGGATCGGAGCCAAATCAAGAGGACTCGTCTGTGTCGTCGTCGATTCTCTCGACTGGGATCATCACTTCATTGCGACGTAGAGGACCAGGCACGAATGGCGCATTATACCCTGCATATCTAGCGGGCCCGACAGCGCGATAACCCTGTTCGGTAATCCAGGCTTCGAGCAATACCTGCTTCTCTGCATGCGTGCGCTCCCGCCCTCGCCCGGAAAATCTGATGGTGGCGATCATCTCGCTCGGGATTTCCCGGATTTTTATCTCCGGGTTATTCGGCTGCGGCAGTGTCTCCATGGTCCATTCGTCGGGCATGAAAAAAGTGACTGTCCAGACATCGTCTGCGGATTCCACACGCGTCACGGGTGCCGTCATTTCTATCTTCTGCGAGGCTGGCTGCCGTGTCACCGGAGCTGTCATCTCAATATCGTTTTGCGCCGTATTGTTTCCGAATATGAAATCGGCAAGCGGGCGAAATCCGGAGTTTCCTGCTCGGCGCATATCGCCGGTCACCTCAACCTCTGCCACTATGGCAGGCTGGTAAGATCGAATTTGAAATTGTCCATCATCAAGAATGACTGAGTGCGGAGGCTCTTCGGTAGCAGACGCTGTCATCGCAGATCCGATCACTCCAATAATCGCCAGTAAAAGTGCAGCACGCATAATAAATCTCGAATTTTCAAAGTTCGTTTACGACCTTCCTGAACACTTAGATCACGTCCTTTTGAAACCAACCGATAAGGTCAGATGAAAAGATGATGCTAGTTTAACTTTGAACCCTGCAGCTTCGGAATACGTCTTGATAACGATGGAGATAAAGAAACATCTGATTACTTTTGCGACGTCCGCCGTTACGTTGCTAAGCAGCGCGTCTGCAGAAACCTCGCTTGAAACCGATGCCGAGACAGCTAGCGAATTGAATATCGAAATCTCAAGGGACAAAACGCATCCGCGCGAACCCTATTATGTCCACGGCACAATTCTCATAAATGCTCCGCGCGAACGCATTTGGGAACTGATGACCAATTGCGAAGCAACTGAACAGATCGTCCCGCAATTGCAAA
>JBCCIW010000317.1:0-3358 GCA_039028055.1 Pseudomonadota bacterium
GGTGGGTGCTGGCAGAACCGCCACGGTTGCCGCAGACGTGTGGATACGGCCACCGCTTTCAGTTTCTGGGACACGCTGCACGCGATGTACGCCGCTTTCCCATTTCATCCGGCCAAATGCGCCCTCACCCTCGACATTGGCAACAATCTCTTTGTAGCCACCCACATCGCCATCGGTGACGGAAACAAGATCCACCTTCCATCCTTGCAGCTGCGCATAACGCTGGTACATGCGATAAAGGTCGCCCGCAAAGAGAGCCGCTTCATCACCACCGGTACCAGCACGAACTTCAAGAACTATACTCGCTGAATCATCCTGATCCTTGGGAAGCAGAAGCAATTGAACCTCTTCTTCCAGCGCAGGTGTGGACGCTCGCAAATTCTCCAGCTCGTCCCTCGCGAGCTCAGCCATTTCAGGATCATCCCCTGCGACAAGGGCCTCCGCCTCAACTAGCCCCGCACGCGCATTGGCAAGCTCTCTCGCCTTGTCGGCTACGGGTTTCAGTTCGGCATGTTCCTTCGATAACGCAACGATCTCGTCGGTGTCGGTCGCCACGCCCATGCGCGCCTCGATTTCTTCGAAGCGATCAATGACTTGGGTCAAACGTGTTTCCGATACGGTTGCCATGGCAGCCGTTTAAACCGGTTTTGCTAGGAGAGGAACACCCGCATGACTTCGATAACGGTCATGCCGATCAGAACCAGCGAGCTGATGAAAAAGAAGGTGAACCGAACCATTACGCGATTGAACGTCGCCTGAATGAGCGAGTGTATGATGCGCAAGCCAACATATCCCCAGGCCAACATGTTCAGCAGTGAACTCTGCCCGCCGGTCGAGGCTGCGAAAAGCATCAAAGCGTAGAATACGGTCGGCTGTTCCATCAGGTGATTGTAGTTGTCCGCCGGATAGTTCGATCCCGCCGGAACTTTCTTTTTCCAATCACTCTTCGTGTCAGCAGCTTCCTGCGGATCGACGCCAGCCTTCTGCATCGCTGGGATTCGCGTTGCGTAAAGCCAGAGCAGCATGATCATGCTCCAGGCAATAAGGGCGAGAACAGGGCTCAGAAATTCAGTAACAGTCATAAGACAGCGCTCCCTCTATTTTGATGGAAATTCGCTTATAGTGCTTTGTTAAAAAAAGCTAATCGCCAAGCACATTCACGGACGGCAGTCGACCATAGGCAAACAGACCCACAATAAATCCTGGGAGCTCAAGTAAAGCTATGATTGCGACCTGCAAAAGCAGCAGTCCACGCAGAACGCTCGTCGCCATCCAGTCTTGAGGCAGCAGTGTAAGCGTCGCCCAGACGCACACCGCCGTTGCCGCGAAACCACCTGCTGCCATTAGCAAAAACTGAACTTTGGAATTTTCATTCTTGTCGAAACCGAACAAATAGACACTGCCCAATCGGTCGGGAGCCCGAAATTTCGCGCCCGCGAGCGTTCCTACCGTGAGATGACCCCATTCATGAATGAGCCAGCCACAGATGCCCGCGGCCAACCCCAGTCCAGCGCCAGCCATGTCCGCGCCAATAGTGGTACCCGTGCTCAATGGTCCTAACAGTATCCAAGCCGAAACAGTTACAGCTAGAACAGCGGCATCTCGTGCCGCAAATCGCCTGAATGCTCGCATTGCTCGCCTCTAAAATCGGTGCAGTCACTGCACCGCCGCATTGATACCCTCTACGGATGTAAAGCTTGCGTCCAAAAAAGCGAGGAAAGCGTCAATATCAGATCGAATAATGCCATGTCCACCGGGCCGAATATGGAATGCAATATCTGCTTCCGGATCGAAATCTCTCATGCCGGGCTGGGTCAGGCCGGACCGACCGAAAGCCTGCCAAGCTGGATTCGCACCTAAAGCAGCTCGGAATGCCCCATTGGGATCCGACCATACGTCGCGGCGACCATTACCAAGCAAGACTCTCCGAGGCGCGATAAGTGCCAGTAGCATGTGCTGGTCGACTGGCATCTCCGAAAGCTCGTCGGCAAACTCTGCATAGGTTGGATCGAACCAGTGTGGGTATCGATTGGTGATCTGTTCAACAGTTTCACCCGGCTTCTCTCGATTCAACGACGCGCCCCCAGTTCCGGATTGATGAGAGATGATCAGTTCAATACGTTCGTCCCAGGCTCCGGCGACGAGGGCTGATTTGCCATGGCGCGAATGGCCAATGACAGCTGTTTTGTCAGCGTCGATACGTTCGTCGGCATCAAGGGCGTCGATGGCAGCAAAATAGCCGGCAGCCCAGGCCGCTACCGCTCCAGTTGGCCGCCGACCATCCGCATCAGCAGGAAATCTCTGCAGTGCAGCGCGCCCGGCATCAGAACGATCAGGCACAATTTCGCCAGCATAGAAATTTGCAAACGCATAGCCGCGATCAAGATAATCCTCCAAAGGTGCCTTCTGGATGTACGAACCGAAAATGTAAGTCACTAGACCCATGCCGAAGCCGCCAGGACCTTCGCCGTTACCAGGCGGATTTTCCATCTGCGGACCAGGATAGAGATCATACTGTCGAAATACTTCCGGATTTCTGCTGAAGGTTTGACCGATGATAAGCGGCGCGGGACCCGCGATATTTTTTGGAAACATCGCCGCCAGGTGAAACCTAACTGCTTCACTGCCCTGCCCGAGCTCTATGACATACTCTTCCAGCGTCGCGCGCCCGTCGAAAAAATCGTCGTCAATAATTGCTCGGGATACTACTTCGCTTTTTATATCGAGTGGCACAGGCCCGAACACGTTCTCTTCAAGCTCAAGCGCGAGAGCTGCTGACTGACTGGACGCCCATGCATCGTTCGAGGCTATTTCAATGGGCGGTCTTGCCACTGGTTTGTTGTCTGTTTCCAAGCTGGCGTAATTCAGTCCGAGTTGCGTGCAACTTGTCGCAATAGCAGCGACGAGCCCCAGCACGGGCAAAAGCAGGATGGTTCGTAAAATCTTGAACATAATTGACGGACTTAGCGTGGCTTATCCCGTTTGTCTCGTCGCTCACGAAAATGTTGTTGCCATCCTATCATTCAATTAGGTGCGAAATGAAAAACGACTTGGCGGCACTCTCACAACAAGGCGGACTCGGGAAACCGTTTAGTTACTATCGTTGGGGTCTGTTATAATTCGTATACAGACTTTTAAGCAGCGGGTCCTTCTCTTCAGTGCTTGCTGTGATCGCCACTTCAAATGATGCTTGGTGATTTCTTTGTTTGATGAATTGAGCGGCTAAGCTATGTGTTGGCGAGAACACAACACAGTAATCAAATTCAACTTCAACAACAAAGGGCTTCCATTTCCGTTCACGTATTGTAACGGTCTTTGATGTTGATTCGAATCTAAGTATGCGTGCGTCCAAATTCAC
>JBCCIW010000318.1:0-3316 GCA_039028055.1 Pseudomonadota bacterium
CCAGCCGTCCGCCTTGAACCGAAACGGTGGAGCGCTGTAGGCCCACGCCAAGGCAACGGCAATAATTGCAGCGATAAATGTCCACGGCCCTAGCGCTGCTCCGAGAAGCAGGGACGCCGCGGACCAAATCATGCCAAGATAAAACCCCCAGGAGCCGGGAATTCGACCGGACGGAATAGGCCTGTTCGGTTCGTTTATGGCGTCGACGTGGCGGTCGAACCAGTCATTTACGGCCTGGCTCGCGGCGCACACCATAGGACCCGCAAGAATAACACCGCCCAAGGCGAACAACCATTTGTCTCCGATTGCGACGCCCGTTGATACGACGCCGCAGCCAAACGCCCACATGGGTGGAAACCAGGTAATTGGTTTGAGAAGTTCGAGGACATCCCGCCAGTGCGGATGCGCCTTCATGGCCAGCGGAAGTTGAGAGTCCGACATGGCAAAAACGATATAGTGGACACAAAATAGTGTCAATTTGGATTGACGCTATTTCGCCTGTTTCTTTTGGACGATCGATCCTAGTCGCCGGCGTCCAGGCCAACGCGTTTCAGCTTCGAGTACAGGCCCTGTCGGCTAAGGCCCAACATCTCAGCCGCTGAGGCACGATTATTGTCCGTAATCTCGAGGGCGGCCTCGATGCACAAGCGTTCAATCAGGGCCGTGGACTCCCGGACGATATCCTTCAGTGGCACACGCCCGACAAGCTCTGTGAACTGTGCCGAAGAACTCGGCAACTGTTCGCCCAAGCGAGCTGTATCGCTCAGTCGGCGCGCAACGCTTCTGATCGAAAAAGCGAATATATTCTCGTCGCCCGACGGTGCCGCGACAGCTGACAGTTCCACCTGTTCCTCATTGCCAAACCGGTCCCGTGCGACCGTTGCAAAATTCCTGATTATACCATGCTTCTTAAGTGCCGAGAAAAGCACGTTCAGGTCTGTGGCAGACCTGCCGAGGAAATCCTGCAGTCGTCCGCCCTTTGCCTCAGCTTCACTCGACATCTGAGTCATCTGGCTGAACGCAGAATTGGCAGCAATGATGCGTTGGTCAGCATCCGCCAGAACAAGCCCATCAGGTAGATCGTCCAGATAGCTCAGAAGCGCGTGGTGGGACGTGAAATCGGTGGACTCCTCACCCGTGTCCGTCAGCCGGATGATCAAGCGAACGTCGCTATCTTCGCGAAAAGCCGATGCCGTCACATTTGTTGTCCGGCTTGACCGCAACTTCAGATCCGTGGCTTCGGCGGCTCCCGACGAAAGGCATTTCGTAAGCACTTCCGCGATTTTGGCTGCCTCTGATGCGACAAAGAAATCGGCGAGTCCCTGGCGCGTCAGACTCGTCCCGTTGCTGCTCAGCAATCTCTGGGCAGCAGGATTGGCATCTTCGATGGTGAAGGTATTGGGCTCCACGACAAGGATCGCTTCGGAGACGGAATCGAAGAGAATCCGGTATCGCCCCTCTGCCTCGCGCATGCGCACATAGTCCCGCTCGAGTTCCTGATGGGCTTCTACGAGACGTTGCTGCAGTCGCGCCATGCCTCTCAGATCGCGGCCAAGCACGATGTACTTGTCTTTTTCTTTCAGCTTCACAGCCGTGTAACGAACCGGTACGTCGAGGGCAGATTGGGATGGGTGATTGATGTGTCGCCAGCGCTCTCCACTCGAGTCTGCGGATAAAAGGTCTTCGACCTTTGGACGGCTTTCGACAGTGACTGTTTCAATCCAGGGCTTGCCCAACCAGTGTTCGAAGAATCCTTCAGACGCCAACTTGTCGTCGTTCAGGGCAACGTCCTTCACCACGCCATCTTCAACGACAAGAGCGACATCGGCGGCGGCGGCGGCGATTTCCCCCATGGTTGCTCCATCGATGTCGCCTAACAATTTCGAAGACAGGCGGAAGCCGTTGGCTGAATTGCCAGCATCCTTTTTCTTCGAAGACTTTGACGCCATAGAGCTAAAACCCGTGCGAGCTAAAAGTGAGACCTCCCTAAACGCTTACGGCCGCAATGGCCAATAGAGCGCGTGCAGCCCGAGGAGCCGTAGCAGCATCAACCGAAACAAGATCCGCACCTGCGGGTCTTTTGAACTCGCTGCCCTGACCGATAAGGCTTCCACCCAGGATGACTTTGATGTTTCCGTTTGAAGATGCTTCGCGGAGGATGTCGATATCTTCGTCCAAATTAGCCGCTTTGGTTCCAGTCGCTAGCGAAAGACCGACCGCATCGAAACGTCTATTGGCTAAAATTTGTGCAAGGCCCTCTATATCCGACACCGTCTCGCAGACGACTTGCCACCCATCCCGTCTGAAAAACTCCGCAGCCATTTGCACCCCAAACAAATGCTGGTCGCCCGGCATGACGGACAAAAGAATAGAGGGCTGACCTTCGGCATTGGGCTGCGTTCTGCGGTCTCGGGCAATACTGTTGTTCCGGAGAAGCTCATGCAGCCGGCACAAGCCGATGGTGACATCGACAAAGCTAAGCTCGTCGGCCACCCACTTGTCGCTCATGACACGCGCCGCCGGTCCCATAAGCTTGAGAAAGACATCTTCTACTGCAAGCCCATCGGCCACGAGATCGAGGATCACCTCATTTGCGGCATCGGCACCCCGGTCGATAATGATATCTACAAATTCATCGACGCGTGCATCAGAGACGTCGGAGAGCCTGACTGATTTTGTGGCCCCCATGTCCTCGTCTTGCCGGTGGACGAGCATCAAGCGCGGCAGAATTTCCGTTTCAATGACGCGGACCAGGTCCGTGTCTGTCTGCCTTCCCTTGCTGACAAGACGCAGCCGCTCTCCCAATCTGCGGAATGTCAGCGCACTGTTACGTAAGGCACCGCTTTCACGCACCACTTTTATATTTTGACTGCCCTCAGCCATATTCGAACTCCCAAGGCCGTAGCATCTCATCCTCCCCTAAGCTCTTATGAACGCATCCTCGCTCTTATGAACGCATCCTCTCCTGCTTAATCACCGAACAGCTGCCCAATCGCAGCGCTGTGCCGCATGCAGTTTCAACCCTGACACCCTGCGCCATGCGCGGTGTCAGCTCGCTATTCATCCATTTATATGAACGCTCGCGAGGTTGCCCGAACTTCCCAGGAAGTGCGGCCCGGCACGATCGAGAATAGCGACGGGTTTTGCGCGAACACATGAGTAACACTAACAAAATCACCGGTCCTCGGATAGGCCGCCGAGCAATATTGCCGGGATCTTGTAAAAAGCAAAAATCGTCAAGCCAGATAGACGTAAAGCTGACTTGACAGACCTTGTCTCACGGAGCTAGCTTTTCGTCACTCTGGTAAGTTGCGGA
>JBCCIW010000319.1:0-3298 GCA_039028055.1 Pseudomonadota bacterium
CTGCATCCAAAATGGTCTCCCGGATTACGGGTTTCCCGGTCCAGTACAACAAGGCCATCGTCGGCAAAAACGCCTTTGCCCACGAAAGCGGTATTCACCAGGACGGCATGCTGAAAAATGCCGAAACCTATGAGATTATGAGGCCGGAAGATGTAGGCGTGTCCAAGACCTCTCTCGTCATGGGCAAGCACTCAGGTCGCCATGCCTTCCGCGACAAGCTGGAAAGCATGGGCTACGAACTCGATGATGAAGAGCTGCAAAAGGCCTTCAAACGGTTCAAACGTCTTGCAGACAAGAAGAAACACGTTTTCGACGATGATATTGCAGCGCTGGTGGATGACCAGCTCTCAGCGGCCGGTGAGAGAATTACGTTCAGCAGTTTGAACGTCGTATGCGGATCCAATGGTCCGCAAACGGCAGATCTCTGCGTTATGCTGGACGGCGAGGAAGCGTGTGCAGAATCCGATGGCAATGGTCCTGTCGACGCCGTGTTCAAGGCAATCCGCAAGATCGTGCCGACCAATGCGAAGCTTGAGCTTTATCAGGTGCACGCCGTCACCGGCGGAACAGATGCGCAGGCCAAAGTATCTGTACGTTTGAAAGGTGAGGGCATTATCGCCACTGGGCAGGGAGCTCATACGGATACACTCGTTGCGTCGGCCAAGGCCTATATTCATGCACTGAATAAGCTTGAGGCCAGAAAAGCGAAGCGGCTGGCGGCGTGATCAGGCAATGGCTGCCTTGTTGCGGCTGCTGATCAATGGCGAGACGACAACGAAGATCGCCGCTGCGCCAAGGCACCAGAGGCTCATAACGATCAGCTGAACCGGAAGCTCGATGCCGCGGTCGATCAGCGCCCCCGTGAGGCCGGGACCGAGGGCAGTCGAAAACACCATGGCCGCGACGATGATGGCTCGGATCGCGCCGAGGTGTTTGAGGCCGTACATCTCGGGCCAAAGTGCGCCGATCAGCGTCGAGGTAAACCCGTAGCTGACGCCGAGCAGGAACATGAAAATGTAGATGCCCCAAACGGCTTCAAGCAGTCCGGCGACGGCGCTCGCGGCGGCAAGCGGTATCAGAAAGAAGGGCAGCAGCTTTAGCGCACCGAACCGGTCGATCATCTGGCCAGCGATCAGGGCGAAGGTAACGGTGGTCGCCGCCATAAGGGGAAAGGCTCCTGCAAAGGCAAGGGCATTATAGCCGCGCAGTTCGATGAAATAATCCTGGTGGAAGAAAATTGTCGTACCGATGAAGGGCGGCGCGAGTACGCCGATCAGCGTTGCGTAGAAAATCGGATCGCGCACGACTTCCGCGCGGGTCCAGTCGCGGGCTGTGCGTTGATCGACGGTCGCTTCAGCGGTGGACTGAGGCGTACGCTCTATGCGCCAAAGCGTGAGGATTGATGGCCATGCGACGAGGATTAGCGTGGCTGCTGCAGCGATCCAGGCATACTGCCAGCCGAAGCTTCCGGCGATGAGCGTGAACAAGATCGGCAGAGCTGCCTCTCCTGCCTGGTGACCCGGAACGACGAGGGATGTCGCCCGCCCGCGATTGGCGGCGAACCAGCGGCCGATCTCCGTGAGCGCCGTATGAGTCATCATTCCCTGACCGAAAAGGCGCATCAGGTAGAGGGCGAAAATCAGAATGAACACGTTCGGTGCCCATGGGACGAGCAGGCATGCTCCGGCGAGGAGTGGGATCACGAACCGCGCGACTTTCCAGCCGGGCATTATGTCCAGCATTCGGCCGAGCCACGGCAGCGTCAGGGCGCTTGCAAGCGTCGCTGCCATGTAGAGGAGACCGAACTCGCCATCGGTGAGCTGGAACTTCGCCCGTAACTCCTCCCCGGAAAGGCCGATAAAGAAGGTTTGCCCGAAAGAAGAAAAGAAAGTGAGCATGAACCCGCCAGCAATCCAGCGGGTGTTGGCTTTTAGAAAAGCGATCATCCTCGCTCTCTGGCGAAAACCGGCGGGGAGTCAATGCTTATTCGGAGGGGAAGGCCGGAGCTCCAGGTCAAGGGGGGAGGGGGTGAAAAGGAACCCCGGCCAGGCAGTGAGGCGTAGGTGTTACCTCACCACGACATTGATCCGGACCGGTGCCCTGACGCGGACACCGCGGCGAACGGGATATTGATAGTAACCGGCTCGGCCGACATAGACAGCGCGGGGGCCGGTATAGACGGCTGGTGCCGCAGCAACGGCAACACCGGGCGGAGCGACATATGTCCAGGCCGAGGCGGGGCAGTTCACGCGCCGGGAGTCACGAATGTCTTCCCGAAGATCTCGTCGAGAAAGCGTAACGCGTCGGTCGAGCCGATCCTCCACGAGATCGGGACAAAGACGAGGGTTCAATTGCCAGCCGTATGCCGGGGCGGCATAGGCGGGTGCTGCAGGGGTGGCGCAGGCTGCAAGGGCAGCAACGGCCGCGGCTTTGAAGGGCAGGAACATGTTCATATCTGTCTCTCCGTATTTGTGCTCTCAGTTTCGGCCTCCATCGCGAATTGAACGTGGGTACCCAGGGAATCCGTCGCGACTCTCAAAAAATTTGCGCTCCGCTCGCTTCCGTGGCTTTCTTTCCGAAACAGCATCATCCGGGAGAAACACCATGGCTGACAGCCAGAATTTGCCGCCGTTTCGAGCACTGGGGCAGAAGCCGCCGGACATCGAGATGACCCACGGCGAAGGCGGCGTGATCTATCTGACGCCGAGGCAGTCGCCCGGCGACCGACCGCGAACCATTGGGCACCTGCTCGATGAGAAGGCGGCAGAGCACCCCGACCGGATATTTCTGAAGGAGCGAAATGCCGAGACCGACGCATGGGATCAGATCTCCTATGGCGAAGCAAAACGGGTAACAGATAGCCTTGCACAGGCATTCCTGGATTTGAGCGCGAGTGCAGATGCACCGGTGATGGCGCTCTCTGGAAACTCTATCAGGCTCGCCCTGGTGATGCTGGCGGCCCATAAAGCGGGCGCGCCGATTGCGCCGATATCGGTGCCGTACTCCCTGATGTCGACTGATTTTGAGAAGCTGAAACACTGCTTCGGCGTCGTAAAACCGGCGATCATTTTCGTAGAGCAATTGGAGCCTTTCAAGCCAGCGCTGGCTGCGCTCGATTGCACCACCTGCAAAGTGTTCACCGCCAAGGGTGCGGGCGGGGATGTGCTCGACTATACCAGCTTGGCTGCCACCGAGCCGACAGAAGCTGTTGCTTCTGCCCTTGATGCGCAGACCGATGAGACGATCGCAAAATACCTTTTCACGTCTGGTTCGACTGGAATGCCGAAGCCGGTGCCGA
>JBCCIW010000320.1:0-3273 GCA_039028055.1 Pseudomonadota bacterium
ACTGGATCACCGTCCTGTATCGCTTGCCGAACAATTTCATCGGACGCGGCCATCCAGTTACAACTCTCGTAAAACGTTTGCAGAGGATTACGATAAGTATGAAACAGTCCGGAGGCGCAGACCTTTGTCGCCCATGACAAACCGCAAAGGTCAGGATCATTCTGGGGAATAGCCATGTCTAGTGATCCGCAACAATGCGTTGAGGATAGCTACCCGGTACTTTGAAAACCCGTTCGACGCTGAAGTCGCTTAGGCTGATGACAAAAAGCTCGTCTGATTTCCGGCAACTAACATAGACGTTCGACGAGTCCTTGGTCACGATCAGATAGCTGGGTTCACGCCCTACTGGCACGTGAGCGACATATTCCAGATCAGGGTACGAATAAATCGCCACATAATGCCCAGTCGTCGCAAGAAGTACGATATACTTCTCGTCTGGTGTTATCTCTACACCGTGGTCAACGGTAAAGGGATACCGCGTCTCCGAAGGAGTTGGCAGCTCTGGAATATCGATCAGCGGAACCGTACGCTCTATCTCCCACGCCTCTAGATCAATGACGTGAAGGCCGTGGAAACGGTTTTTCTGAAGATAACATTTCTTGCCATCCGGGGAGATCGCAAAAGGACGAACATTGTCATCGAACGTCATGCGCCTCGTGAATTTTCCTGTGGCCGTGTCGATTTCGTCCAGTGCCGCCCAGACAATTGAACCAACATAACACTTCGATCCATCCTTTGTGACACGAACCTTATGTCCGCCCAGGGATGATATCTGAATTCTCTCCACTTCTTTTGTTTGAGTATCAACGCGAGACACAAACATTCGATCGTAATGCGCGTTGTAAACGAAACGTTTGTCGGGCGAGATAGCGAAGTGTTCGCACTGCCCGGCAAGAGGTATGGACCACTTCTCTTCCAGGGTATGAGCGTCAACGCAGTAAAATGCACTTCTCTGATCCGCGTTCACATCTCGCCAATATTCAAGTCTGTTGTGCGCATTGAAATAGAGCTCGCCTCCATCAGCGGAGAGCGCTACTGAATCCGGGGCCATACCATTATTGAGCTTGAATCGGGCCAACTCGCGAAAGTCGTCTTTCTCATCAATTGCAATAACTTCATTGCTGAGAGTGCACTGTTGATAGATCATCGAGCTTCCTTAATTACGCGCCTGAAACACGCTTGCATGCATCACAGTATGATCATACTGTTACGTAATTCAACTGGGAAACTCCTCTGCGGTCATGTTAGGCACTTATAATCTGTTCTCAGAGAGCGAGTACGAGGAAAGCGCTGCCTTTCAACGCTGCAATGAAGGAACGCTTATACAGTTCCGCATTGCCGACCTGGATCGTATCGACTGCGGTTTATCGCTTACACCGGAGTTCAAAACGCGAGAGCGGAGGCACCCGCTTGAACACTAGCTTACTTGCAAATCGCTTGGTGAATTTGTGCTGGATGGCACTCTGCTGCTTAGGTTTGACGCCAAACGCCTTTGCTCAGATGTCTGACAGTATAACGACTGACTTGGAGACAATATTAGATGCCAGTCGCGTGACTGGCGCAGCCATAGTCATAGTCGAAAATCATCAGCCCAGCATTGAAGTGTATTGGGGCATAGCGGATCGGTCGACAAACGCTCCAGTTACTGAAGAAACCATTTTTCGTGCCGGGTCCATATCGAAGTCTGTCACCTCCACAATCGCAGTTCGGTTGGCCGAGGAAGGACTTATTGGGATTGATACTCCAGTGCGCGACCTCGCACCGGAAATCAACCTCAATAACCCGTGGGCAGAAACAGATCCGATAAGGATTGGTCACTTGATGGAGCATACTGCGGGACTGGCAGGGTCTTCGTACAGAGAATATGCTGAGAATGTACCCGATGCACCTCCCGCCACCTATGTCGAAACAGTCGGTGAGTTTACTGCTCGTTGGCGACCAGGAACCCTTTATTCGTACTCCAATGCTGGCCATACACTGTTGGCCAGAGTGCTTGAGGTGGCGACTGGCGAAACCTTCGACGACCTCGCTGAAAAATATGTGTTTTCGCCGCTCGAGATGACTAGCGCAAGTTTCCTCACTTATGGAAAAGACCCGACACTGATTTCGAAAAGCTATACGCTTTCGGGCGAACCGGAGCCTGTGTGGGAGATGCTCATTCGTCCTTCAGGTAGTCTTTTGACCACGCCAAGCGATTTAGCGAGGTTCGCCGCTTTTCATGCTGGAGATGGTGACACACTCTTGTCGCCCGAGTCACTCGCGCGTATGGCCCGAAGTGAAATGTCTGAGGCGGCCCGTCAGGGTGTAGGAACCGGAGCCTACGGGTTGGGCTCATTCTCATTTGGTGCCGGTGGACAGGTTTTCAGGGGCCATTGGGGACAAACGGAAGGCTTCCGAGCAAACTTGGGCTACCTACCCGGCACTGGCTCTGGTTTCATTCTGATGATGAATACCGTGGACGAGGAGGCGGCTGAAGCTATTCGAGAACGCATCGGCTCCTACTTCACTGAGAAGTTAGGACCAGCTGAACCAGAAGCAACAACATCAGCTAATGACGAAGGCCTGCAAAACGTGGCAGGGCATTATGTTCTTGCGACCCATCACCAACCCAAGCGGGACTTGTTGTTTAAAGCTCTTGAGCAGCGTCAAATCAGACAGACTGAAACGGGAATCGAAGTATCCAGCACGGGCCTCTCCGGGGGCTGGTCGCGACTATATCGCCCGGCAGCTGGTGGCGGTCTTATTGCCGAAGGATTTCCATTAGCGACCGCAGCGTTCACCCTTTTAGACGGTAAACATTACTGGATAGATGGCGAAGCTTATGTGCGCGTTTCGAGCCTTGAGGCTGGATTTCGTAAATTGATTTTGCCTGCGGCCCTTCTCATCTCAATCATATCAATCCTTCACGGTGCTGTCTGGGGCGGCGCTCTCCTTCTCAAAAAAGGTCCCTCCGGGAACGGATTGTGGACACGAACGTCGCTGCTATTAAGCGGGGCTGGGTTCATCCTGACGTCGGCATTATTCACCAGGTTTGGATTATTAGGAGACTGGGCTGATCTTTCGAAAATAGGGCAACCTACCCTGTTTTCCTTGGCGATAATGTTGGGAAGTGCCGTTGCAGTTATTGGTGCCTTCACAGCCTTGGGACTAACGGCAAGGCAGGCTCTGAAATCGCCAAGCATTTTTCTTTTGTGGGCTCTACCAGCAAGCATTACACTAACAGCATTCGCGTTCCTCTGGATAAATGCTGGCTGGTTTCCTTTGGTGAGTTGG
>JBCCIW010000321.1:0-3259 GCA_039028055.1 Pseudomonadota bacterium
AAACAAGCTCAATTTGACGAATCTCGATAAGACGTGTGAATCACGGCCACCGGCGGCGTGTGATCTGGCAAGCGGCTGCGATCAAAGAGCATCACATCGACGGTCGCAGCGCCGACTTGCAGCCGATTGCCTTTCTGGAAAGACGTTGCCATCTCAGGGCGCGGAATCGAAGTAGCGTCCGAGCGTATGCTTAGACGACATTCCACTTCCAGCACATCGGCGCGCGGTTCACGCCATGCGATCATTAGACTGTCTCTTTCTTCACCATTCTCGCGCGTAAAGAACCGTGACTTGCTTTGCGGGATATCCTTCTTGCGTAGTAATCCGCCCGCCGCTTTGCGCTGGATGTCGAGGATGTTTTCCAGAGAAGCCCCGCCCGTGTCTGCCCCCAGATAGAAAACGGTGTGGATCCACGCGAGATCTTCGAGCAGTCGCTCGTCAGGGTTCAGAATGGGCGTCCAGTCGAGGCGTTGCATTTCTGAAGTCAATGTTCCCAAACCCTCGGAAGGCTCAAGACATGGACGCAGTTCTTGTAACAGGTCTTGGCGCGCGTCCGATGCCGACGCGCCGATCCCGACGAGCAACAGGACAAGAAGACCCGCTCCAATCCTCATGGCTATCCAATCGCTTTCATCATAGCTTCGCCCAGACCCGCGGGGCTGTCGGCGACGACGATGCCGGCGCTTTTCATCGCTTCGATCTTGTCGTCGGCACCACCTTTGCCGCCCGCGACGATCGCGCCGGCATGGCCCATGCGTCGACCCGGAGGCGCGGTACGTCCGGCGATGAAACCGGCGACGGGCTTCTTGCGGCCCTTCTTGGCCTCGTCTTTCAGAAACTGCGCGGCCTCTTCCTCGGCGCTGCCGCCGATTTCGCCGATCATGATGATCGATTGCGTTTCATCATCGGCGAGGAACCATTCCAGCACGTCGATATGCTCGGTCCCCTTGATCGGGTCGCCGCCGATGCCCACGCAGGTGGATTGGCCCAAGCCCACATCGGCGGTCTGCTTCACCGCTTCATAGGTCAGCGTGCCGGATCGGGAGACGACGCCGCAGGAGCCGCGCTTGTGAATATGGCCGGGCATGATGCCGATCTTGCAGGCATCGGGTGTGATGATGCCGGGGCAGTTGGGGCCAATGAGAACACTTTCGCTTTCTTCCAACGCGCGCTTGACGCGCATCATGTCGAGCACAGGGATGCCTTCGGTGATGCAGACGATGAGCGGCATTTTGGCATCCAGCGCCTCCAGGATCGAGTCGGCGGCAAAGGGAGGCGGCACATAGATTACGGAGGCATTGGCGCCAGTTTCGTGCATCGCCTCGTGGACCGAGTTGAAGACCGGCAGATCGAGATGCGTCATCCCGCCCTTGCCCGGTGTCACCCCGCCCACCATCTTGGTACCATAGGCAATCGCCTGTTCGGAGTGAAACGTGCCCTGGCTGCCGGTCAGACCCTGGCAGATCACCTTGGTGTTTTCGTCTACGAGTACGGCCATTGAATTTTCCTTAGTGTTTGGGGTCAGTCTGGGCCCTGTTTGGGCCGTCGGTGTTGTTGTTCTGGATCGGGTGTCGGGGCATCGCGCTACATCCTCACCATGATCTGTGTGGTGCCGTTTTCGATACACAGCGGATCGTTACCGACGGATGCGAGTTGAACCCAAATGAGGCGCTGCGGCGCGAAGAAGTGATAACCGGTGCACGAGGTCTGGCTGGCCTGCGGAGAGCCGGGCCGAATGACCTTGCCTTCGGGGCTTTGAAAATAGATATCGCCGGTGAAGATATGCCCCAGCACTTTGCCCACGAAGGGCGTCGCAACCGTAACCCCGAATTTTTCGGTTGAGATCGCGCAATAGCTCTCGCCCGGGCTTGCTTGGACAAGCACATTTACGATGTTTCTGGGGGCTGCCATCCAATGCAGCTTCTCGCCTGCGAAATCCTCGATCGTCTCGCTGAAGCCGGCCTCTTTGAAGGCCGGGATCATCGCCTCGGGCGTGCCGTAATTCCGGATGCAGAATTCCATCGCGCGCTGCGCATAGAACGCGGCATTTGTCCGGGCATCCTGCGCCAGCGCGGGCGTTGCGATCAGGAGGGAGAGGAGAAGGGCGCGTCGCATGGGTGACAATGGAAAGCGGAATTTAGAGGTGAAAGGTCTTCTCAGAGCCGGTTAGGCCCTGGCAGTTTGCTGTGGTGTTTTCGTCTACTAGCTTGGCCAAACTGGGATTCTCCTATTGGGTGTTGGATGGTACGACCTTGACGCCAACCTTTTGAGTTCTGACCATCGCGCCCATTTCGAATGAAACGATTGCAAGCGTACCGGTGTCGCCCAAACTCCATGCAACCTGGCTTGGAATGCGTCTCGCTGCAAAATCCGGGTTCGATATTTTCTGCGACAACAGAGCGGCCGACGTCTGAAAACTGCCGGCTTTGGGTGTCACGCTGCACTGACCGAATTCGTTTGTCGGCCCCCCGCCAGCTCTTCTTGAAACCTTCGCCGTTGCGTAATGCGCGCTGAAATCAAGTTGACCATTGCGCCCGGAGCTCTTCGAGAAGCCGAGGTTCTCGAAGGCCGCTGGAGCCAATCCGGGATTTGCCGCCGTTTTGACGCAGGCCTCGATGAACGAAGTTACAGCCAAGTCATAAGCCTCTGCCCCGCTGCGACTGTCATTGCCAGTTTGCTGATCAGCCGTGTTTGCCGAATTAGACGTGCTGTCGCAACCCGCCAGAATGAGCAGCGTTATGGCGGTAGCACAGGGTATCGCACAACGCATGGCCTAGCCTTTCACCGCCTTCACGATCTTTTCGGCTCCGTCGCGCAGGTCGTCGGCGGCGATCACATCAACGTCGGAATTGTTGATGATCTCTTTGCCTTTCTCGACATTCGTGCCCTCAAGACGCACCACGAGCGGGACCTTCAGGCCCACTTCCTTAACGGCCTCGACCACGCCTTCGGCGATCACATCGCAGCGCATGATGCCGCCGAAGATATTGACCAGAATGCCTTTGACCTGGGGGTCGGAGGTGATGATCTTGAAGGCCTCGGTCACCTTGTCCTTGGTCGCGCCACCGCCCACATCGAGGAAGTTGGCAGGCTCTGATCCATAGAGCTTGATGATGTCCATCGTCGCCATGG
Organism: Pseudomonadota bacterium; assembly: GCA_039028055.1. GTDB lineage: Bacteria > Pseudomonadota > Alphaproteobacteria > Caulobacterales > Hyphomonadaceae > CALLCD01. The sequence goes on from JBCCIW010000321.1 coordinate 3,133, forward strand.
CAAGACCCGCGCCGTTCACCATGCAGCCGATTTCACCATCGAGCGCGATGTAGTTGAGATCGTATTTCGACGCTTCCAGCTCCTTGGGGTCTTCTTCGCTCTCATCGCGCATCTCTGCGATATCGGC
>JBCCIW010000322.1:0-3229 GCA_039028055.1 Pseudomonadota bacterium
AGATCGTACCTGCAGGGCTGCCTTGCGCGGCGTTTGGAGTTAATGCATGGCTAAAGCACAAGGTTCGCCTTGAGGGAAAGGTATGATTGGTCGTTTAGTAGATTGGATATTGTTGATTTTTGGCATGCTGGGTCTCGGTGCTGTGACCTGGTGGGCGTTGTATGGCGGGCCGACAAGCGCTGAAAATCTTCAAGAAACCTTGCAGTCCGAAGCAGAGCGCGCGCTTGCAGATGGCGGTCATGATTGGGCCGAGGTCAGGGTTGACGGTCAGAATGCAATCCTCAGCGGTGATACTCCATCCTACGACTCTGTTGATGCGGCGATTGCGGATGTTCTTGCAGCCGTGGGTGAAGGCGGCTTTATCAATGGCGGTATCACAAAGGTTGTGGAAACCGCCCAGGCTGCGAAACCCGTTTCCCCTTATGTCTGGGCCGCCTCGCGTGAACCGACTAGCGGCATCACGCTATCCGGTTACGTCCCATCCCGGGCTGTCATGGAAGGCCTTCTTCAAGATGCTGAGGCTATCGCGCCCGGCGAGGTCAAGAACGAGTTGATGCTTGGAACAGGGGAGCCCTCAGGAGATTGGGCAGATGTCGTTCGGCAAAGTCTCATTTATCTTGACCAGCTTGAGCGTGGGTCCGTTGAAATCGTGGATTCTGAGCTTATCGTTCGAGGCGTTGCTGCCAATGATCAACTTCGGGATTCTCTGACAAGCTCTATTTTATCGGTTCAGGCACCTTATTCCGCAATAGCTGACATTCGAAGCGCAGGCCTTTGGCGGGCCCGCCACATGAGTGGAGAGCTGGTTCTTTCCGGTATTGTTTCAAGCCAATCGGAACGTAATGAAATCAATGCTTTAGCTAATGAGTATTTTAGGGACCGCGTCCGGGACGATATGATTGTTCAGGCTTCCGATGTGGGGAACTGGCTGTTACCCGTCCGTCAGAGCTTGCCGCATTTTGCGAGGTTTCAGTCTGGAGAGCTAACTTTCGCGCCGTCTGAGGGCGGATTTCGCATCGATGGCGAGGCGACAGACAGCGTACTGACCTTTCTAAACCAGGACCTGGCCGTTGCCGATAGTCCGTGGGCGATCGAGCTCGATCTTAAGGAAGTCGCTCCATTCTCTGACTTTGCCACGCCGGTTGACTTCAATCATACTGATCGCTCATCGGTCTGCCAAAATGCGTTCCAGAGCGTATTGGTCGACAACAGGATTGTTTTCGAAGCTGGCTCGGCTGAATTGCGCCGGGAGAGCGGTGCCGCCCTTGATCAGATATTGGATGTCGCCCGTCGCTGCCACGATCTTGAGGTTCAGGTTCAGGGCCACACGGATGGCTACGGCAATCGGGCAAGCAATATAAGGTTGAGCGAGGCTCGGGCCGCCGCCATAGTTGACTATCTTGTCGCTCGTGGCGTTTCCGAGGACCGCTTTGACGCCGTCGGTTTTGGTCCGGATCAGCCTGTCGCTACAAATGATACGGTAGATGGCAGGTCGGCAAATCGCCGGATAGAGTTTCGCGTTTTGGAAAGAGGTTAAACGATGCTTTGGCTACTCATTCAGATGGGGAGCTTGCTCGGGGCGGCCGCCCTCTGTGGAACGCTCATTGGCTGGGCCGTGCGTGGACTTCTTCTGAAGGGACGCACGCGTCGCGCCATGGTCGAGCGTGATATAGCCGTCACGGAACTGGACCAAGCACGATCAGAGCTCGATAGTCTCTATGCTGCTCAAAAGTCCGGTGTGACTGCCGCTGTTGAAGCCGGTGATTCCGCCTTGAAGAACGAGTTGCAGGAGCGCGAAGAGAAGGTCCATTCGCTGACGTCTGCGTTGGCTGCATCTCAGGAGCAGCTCGAAAAACTGAAAGAACTGAAGGCTTCTGCGGTATCTGCGGCGGCTTCGGGGAGTCCCTCACGAGGGGGATCCAACCCTGTGCCCCAGCTTGATGAGAGGTTTGACGCGCCTATCCACCAGCCCAGCGCTGAGTTTGAGTGGCGTAACCGTTATCTGGAGAGCCGTGTCAGGTCGCTGGAGTCAAAGATGGGCGAGTTGACTGCTCAGGGTGAAACCATCTCTTCAAACGCCGATGAGGCTGAATTGGCTGCTGATTCAAGCATGGTGGAGGTTGCCGAAACATCGGCTGTGCAGGTGAACGAAGTCGTCGATGCTGAAGCCGTTGCAGTCGATCATGGCAGCAGCATAGAGCATGTGAAGCTTAGCTGGTTGAACAGTTACTGGCGGCAACGCTCTGATTACATGGACGCTCACCCTATTGCCGACCGGGACGGGTTGTACGTTTCGGACGCTCCTGAGGTGCCTCTGGACGAAGCTGAAGCGATACATGAGATGGAGAGTGCTCCGAAGGCTTCCGGCGAGGACGTGGAGAATGGCGCCGAGATTGCGGAAGACTCATCTAATGGTCCTTCGAGCGGTCAGCTTGAGCAGGAAATGGCCAGGTTGCGCTGGCGGAACCGCTATCTCGAAGGGCGGTTGGCCTATATTGAAGGTGATGCAGAACGAAGCGAAGAGGCGGCATCGGCGTCGCAATCATCTGCCGGTAGCGAGGCGGCGACGGCGATCCAACCGCCCTTGGTGTCGCGTCCCGATGATGATGGCGACGACTTCACGCAGATCCGTGGAGTGACGCCTGAAATGAAGCTGACGCTTAACAATATCGGAATCTGGCGGTTCACCCAGATTGCATCGTGGAGCCGGGATCATGTGGCCTGGATTGCGGAGCAGCTGACGAGTGACGGGGATACGAATTATCAGGACTGGGTGGAACAGGCGGATGTCCTTGCCAAGGGCGGGGGCAGTGCCTGAGCGATCTGTTCAGCAGCGCTTCATTTCACCTGTGGCATCATAGGCAACACTCTGAATAATTTGGTATTTTGATTAAATTGCTATCAGGGTTAATATGCGCTGAGCGGTGGTCGAAGGAAGGGACATAGAATGGAAAATCGCATCGATGTTGCCGATGGTGTTATTGAAGACGCACCAAGGGTAAACCTCTCCCGGAGAGCGATTATTTCGGGTCTCGCTGCCGGAACCGTGGTGCCCTTCATACAGGCTTGCACTGTTAATCCTGTTACCGGCGCGAACCAGCTGATCCTGCCTGGTTTTGACAATGCCACCCTCGCTGCGATGTCCACATCTGCCTGGTCCGAAATGAAGCAGCAGACGCCGCAGTCGAGCGATCGCAGGCTGGTGAACCGGGTCAATGACATCTGGGAG
>JBCCIW010000323.1:0-3228 GCA_039028055.1 Pseudomonadota bacterium
CCGCTTCCCATTGGAGGCTTATGTCGCACCTGGATTCCAGGAAATAGATGAAGCGGAAGCCTCGGAATTGTGGGCTGAAGCGACCCGAAATGGCTTGATGAGTGCCGCTCGTGATGACCCAGATGCGGTAAAGACTGCGAGTATAGCTGGTGGCGGATCTGGTGCATTGGCCGCCATCGGAGCGATTCAGGCGAATGCTGGGATTATTTCCAGACTGCTCGCGTCGAATGAATTACCGATCACCCGACTGAAGTCGTTACTGAACATTTCAGAGACAAGCGAAGCCGTTGTAATTGAGCGCGCAATGGGCAGCGACCTACCCGCGTCCGATCTAAAGGCCGCTATACCTATCCTCGAAGCTGATGGCGCGCGGGACTCCAAGCGAACTGCGGCGATACTCCGGCGAGCCCTTGAAACTGACGTAGTGGATGAAAAATGGCTCGTATATCGGGAAGCTTTTTTTACGAGTGCGGGAAAGCCTCGTGCGCAGATATTCAATGCGGGCGCAAAAGCATCTCTAATAATACCGGAACTGTTCGAAACGAAGACTGTGCCCCAAGGATCAGAGGTAATCCGGGTGCAGGAGGTTGACCGGGAGTTGAAATCTATCCGCATCTTTCGGCGCACAAGGGCTCTGTTTGCGCTCGCAGCACCGGTGCTTGCCGAGTACAAAAATTTGAAACGCTCAAGAGCCGCGGTGGATTTCGATGATCTGATTGATCTAACCAAGCGTCTCATGACCCAGTCAGCTTCATCGGACTGGGTGCTCTACAAGCTCGATGGCGGACTGACCCATGTGCTTCTCGATGAGGCTCAGGACACAAGCCCTGACCAATGGGAACTGATCAATGCGCTCATAGTGGAGTTTTTCGCAGGTCTGGGCATAGAGAAAGCGCAGGATCCGAGAACGCTGTTTGTTGTCGGTGACGAAAAGCAATCGATCTATTCCTTTCAGGGCGCAGATCCTCGGCGTTTTCTTCTCGAGCGGCAGTCATTCGAATCGCGATCACGCGCGGCGTTCGGTGAGGCGCTGTTGCCGGACATGGCGATGTCGTTTCGGTCGTGTCCGGAAATCCTGCAATTCGTCGATCAGGTCTCCGAAAGCGGCGAGATTGATGGTCACCCGTTCATTGACGGTCCGGCTAGCGACTTCGATATCATGAGACATACCGCCTTCCGCGCCGAGCAAGGTGGCAGTGTGGAGTTATGGCCAATCATAACGCCTGACCCTTTGGAAGAGGACATTCCCTGGGACGCGCCGCGAGATAGTCAAAGCGGAAACACGCCGAAATCGGTTTTGGCAAAATCGGTCGCGCGCAACATTGCTCAAATGGTGGAGAGGGGAGAAGAGATCTGGTCGAATGGTCAGAAACGGCCAGCGACGCCAGGCGACATTCTGATTCTTGTCGAGAATCGTGGCGGTGGGCTATTCGACGCGCTGATCGCCGCACTGCGCTCAGAAGGCTTACCAGTGGCGGGCGCAGACCGGCTCGTGCTTGCCGATCATATTGGTGTTCAGGACTGCCTCAATCTCATTCGTTTTGTGCTTCTACCGGAGGACGACCTGACACTCGCCGAGATCGTGCGCGGCCCGTTTGGGGATCTGTTGGATGACAATGAGCACTTGTTTGAACTGGCCCATGGGCGAGGTGAGCAGACTTTGTGGGAACGACTGCAGGACTCAAAGATCGACGCTCACAAGTCTCTGACCCGATTTCTTGCGGATCTAATAGAGCATAGAGTACTTCCGCCGTTTGAGTTCTTGTCCAGGGTTTTAGAATGTCCCGATAAGGACGGTATTTCTGGTTGGCAAAAACTGATAGGGCGGCTCGGTCGCTCGTCGATTGACCCCATATCTGCTTTGTTATCGAAGGCCATGGCCCACGACGCGACGGGCATGTCTTCGCTTCAATCTTTTATAGCGGCCATGGATTTGGACCGAAGCGATATCAAACGCGATCTCGCCGCCGCCAACGGAGAAATCCGAATCATGACGGTTCATGGGGCAAAGGGCCTGCAAGCGCCAATTGTTGTGCTGCCAGATCTCACGCGCGCGCTGCAACCAAGTCGGTCAGCTGTCTTGAAAGTTGAAGGATTTCCAATCTGGGCAGGCAGCTCCTCTGACGACATTCCAATAACGGAGGCCGCTCGCGAAGCGGCAAAGGCTCGCCAGGCGAAAGAGCATAGACGGCTGTTGTACGTAGCGCTGACTCGTGCGGAAGATCGTCTCATTCTGGCCGGGCACTGGTATGGCCAGCGACCGAAGCCAGACGCGAAACCAGGTCCGGGTTATCCTAGGGACAGTTGGTACGCGCTTTGTGCTGAAGCCATGGAAACATTGACGGGTAGATCAGTCTCCGATGGCGATCTTGTTCGGTATGGTGCCCCGCCGGAAGCGAATGCTGCGTCGGTGGTCGTCTCCGCTAGTGAGGTCGAGGCTCAGGATTGGCTGAATAAGCCCGCACCGGTGGAAACAATGACTGGTCGGATGATTGCACCGAGCGCGCTTTTGAAAGACCAAAGCTCGGTCTTGCCACCTTCAAACTCCGAGCAGATTGAACGCCTGAGGCGGGGTCGGCTCATACATGCGCTTCTGGAGCGGTTACCTGAGCTTGCCTCCGGCGAGAGGCGCAAAGCCGGTCAGGCATTTCTCGAACGAGATGAAATACTCACACTCGATCAACGCGCAGAGATGCTCAGCGCCGCCATGTCCGTCCTGGAGGATGATCGCTTTGCAGAAGTGTTTGTTGCCGGTGGCCGTGCCGAAGCTCCCATTATTGGAACCGGTGAAGGATTGCCCCCCGGCCAGATTATCAGCGGTCGTGTCGATCGGCTTGTCGTAACCGACAAAGAGGTACTGATCGTTGACTTTAAAACAGATCGCCCTGCTCCCGCTGACGTGATGGGCATCTCCCGTGCCTATCTAGCGCAAATGGCAGCCTATCGGGCGGTACTAAAAAAAGCTTATCCGGGAAGGGAAGTAAAAGCGGCGCTGGTATGGACAGACGGGCCGACTTTGATGCCGATCCCAGCTGACTTATTAGAAGAATCGCTGCCAGAAACGAGTTTTGCTGTTTGAAAACTGTGATCGCTGTATCTAACTACGATGGAAACCAGAACCGAGGAGGCAGGTATGGCCACTCAAAATATTACCGACGACGAATTTCCCAACGCTATTGTAGACGACGTCCCCGTGATTGTGGACTTCTGGGCTGAATGGTGTGGCCC
>JBCCIW010000324.1:0-3225 GCA_039028055.1 Pseudomonadota bacterium
AACCAGAATCGATTCCGCCATATAGCGGAGCGTCGGAGCGTGGCGCAGCCCGGTTAGCGCACCGGTCTGGGGGACCGGGGGTCGGAGGTTCGAATCCTCTCGCTCCGACCATTCGTGCAAGACGTCTTCGCGCTATGCTGCCTGCCTCGTCCGCATTGCATCAAGTCGGTCTTTGAGATCGGTAATCTCAGTCAGAATTGCGCGCAGTCTTTCCGGTGAACCCGCACCTTTGTTCATGGCCGTGCTAGAAGGTGAAAGAGGAACACCAAAGGCTCGGCTTACCGCATTCTGGAGATCTCTTGCCGGGCTTGAAACAGGGCCGGATGACTGATCCGCGACACTCAGTCTTGCCTCTCCGTTGAGGACCGTAACTACGCCCTGCTCTATCATGAGCGCGTTTGCGCCCTTGAGCGTCATGCCACGGCGATGCACCAGTATCTGAATTGCCTTCAGAGCATCCATGTCTTTCGGGCGGAAAAGTCTTCGGCCATCAGAACGCTTGATGGGTTTGATATGACGCGGAAATTTGCTTTCCCAATAGCGTAATACATGGGGCTGCAAACCTAATTCCGTTGCCGCTTCACCGATAGAGCGAAGTGCGTTGTCTGCTTTTACTTTACGAACTCTGGATACAGCCATGAGAGTTCTCCCGGTTATTTGTCAGCCTTCCTGATCGACCCGGGCTTTCAACATTGGAGAGGATCGGAATGTAGCAACGCGGCGAGCGCTTATTTCTGCACCAATCCCGGTCTTGGGATTGCGCCCTTCGCGCGCTGACTTTTCACGCACGACAAAGTTGCCGAAACGCGAAAGCTTCACGACACCTTGCTCCTGCAAAGCGTCTCCTATCATCTCAATTGTCCGGTCGAGCAAGTCGGAGCATTCCTGCCGAGTGAGACCTACTTCCTGCACGAGTGCGTCGGTCACTTCAGCTCTGGTCAACGTTCTGTTTGCCACGGAATTCCTCCATAAGTTAACAAATAGCCATTAATTCTTAACGGAATACTACATCCGGAACAAAGAGGCCCCCCAAGTAAATCCGCCACCCATTGCCTCGATCAGGACCAATTGCCCGGTTTTTATGCGGCCATCCTGAATCGCAGTGTCCAATGCCAGAGGAATGGACGCGGCAGACGTATTTCCATGCTGTGACACAGTGGAAACCACCTTTGAACCATCTATTCCAAGTTTTTTTGCGACGCCGTCGAGAATTCTTTGATTGGCCTGGTGGGGAACAAACCAATCGATATCTTCTGCGCCTACACCTGCATCTTCAAACACTGCTTCTATGGCAGAGCTGATATTTGTTACAGCGTGCTTGAAGACGCGCGGGCCATCCATTCTGACATGGCCAATAGTCTGTGTTGATGATGGACCACCATCGACATACAACAATTCTGACTTTCCGCCGTCAGTTCGAATATGATGGCCAATGATCCCGCTCATGCTGGAGTCGTATGAGGCTGCTTCCTCGGCCTTTACGACGGCAGCTCCCCCACCGTCCCCAAAGAGCACGCATGTTGAGCGATCGTTCCAGTCGAGTAATCTTGAAAAGGTTTCCGCTCCAATGACGAGCGCGGTGCTGAACTCTCCGGACTTAAGAAACTTGTCGACCGTGGAAAGCGCGAACACGAAACCCGAACAGACCGCCTGGATATCGAAAGCGGCTCCCTGATCTACACCGAGTTTGGCTTGCACAGCGGAGGCGCAGGCTGGGAATGTTCGATCTGGTGTTGTCGTGGCCACGACGATCAGATCAATGTCATCGGCGCTGACACCAGCACGCTCCATCGCCAACTGGGCTGCAGCCACTCCAATGTCGGAGGTCAGTTCGTCATCGGCGGCGATGTGGCGCTGCTTTATGCCCGTTCGCGCCTGTATCCACTCATCCGACGTATCGACGAGAGCCGACATTTCTTCATTCGTCATGATGCGTTTGGGCAGATAAGAACCGACACCGCAAATTCGAGAAAAACGCTCGGTCATGCGGAGGCCTTCGGTTTATCAACAATGGCGACAACATCGCCGATCCTGGAGAGGCCAGCGGCAACCTCTTCTTTGTACTGACTTGCAGCCAAATCGGCTGCGAGTTTCAGCGCCGTCTCGATACCGGCAGCGTCTGCTCCGCCATGGCTTTTCACCACAACGCCGTTCAGACCCAACAAAACACCGCCATTCACATTTGACGGGTTCATTTTGTCCCGCAACTGTCGGAGGCCCCTAGATGCCATTAACGCGCCCAGCTTTGCGCGGGGGCCAACCGTAAGAGCTTCACGCAGATATGACGCCACAAGCCTTGCAGTTCCCTCGGCAGTCTTGAGCGCAATATTGCCAGAAAATCCGTCTGTTACCACGACATCTACTGTTCCAGCGGAAATATCATTTCCCTCTATGAACCCTCTATAGTTCAAGTCGAGATCGCCCGTCGAAAGCAAGGTCGATGCTTCTTTCAGGACACCGTGTCCTTTTGAATCCTCAGAACCGACATTCAGCAGGCCGACAATTGGTTTTTCCTTTCCTGTGACTGCCCGGGCGTAGGCTTCGCCCATCACGGCGTACGTCACCAATTGTCCCGCGTCTGCTTCCAGATTTGCGCCGACATCAAGAACAACGGTTGTGCCGGTCATCGTCGGCCAGATCGCAGTCATCGCTGGTCGATGGACACCCGACATCTTCCGTAGGAGCACCATGGACATGGCCATCAGCGCACCTGTGTTTCCAGCAGAGAAAGCGGCACTGGCCTCGCCGGTTTTCACGCACTCGATTGCATTCCACATGCTTGAGCCCTTGGCTCGGCGGAGAGCCTGGGATGGCTTGTCATCCATGCTGACCGCGATGTCGGTGTGGCGAACTTCACAATGGGCAGCGAGGTCAGGGGCACCTTCCAAGAGTGGAGTCAAAGCAGCTTCATCGCCATGCAGCAAAAAGCGCATGTCAGCGTTGTTTGTCGAAAAACGGGAGAGACCTTCGATCACCACATCAGGTGCATCGTCTCCTCCCATCATTTCGATGGAGAGTGTCAGTTCGGTGCTCAAACCGAAAAGCCTTTCGCCTTAATCATCCGCTTCCCCGGGCCGAGGCCACTGAAATTCCCCGCGCATCAGGACTGCTCCCGTTTGTGCGGAGAGTTTGGCTTCAATATGGCGCAGATAAGCGGCAAAGCCTTCAACATCCCTGCATGCAAGGCCATTTCTTGTCGCAAAATCAGTGAGATCAGTATCATTG
>JBCCIW010000325.1:0-3206 GCA_039028055.1 Pseudomonadota bacterium
GGCGGGATATCAGCCGCACGACCAACCGCATGCACCATCGGATAGTTCTCCGAAAGCAGGTCATCGCCCATCACGACCGATACGTCCGCGGAATATGCTTCGGCCAGGCCTCTTATGTGAGCTTCGATTGCGTCGGGCCCCATGTCCCCGGCTGGCGTGTTGATGAGATCCCGCACGCGATCAACGGCCTGGCCGAGCCGGACAAATGCCTCCATGTCTTCCGCGTCAGGAACAACAAGTTGCGGCGGCTCTTTGTCGTCGGACAGGTAGCGATCGAATCGGTAGGTTCCATCCACCCACCCGTCCACCACGGCAGCGAATGTCCAGTTCTCAGGCTTCGTGGCAATCGAGTAGGCTCCAGCGGGCAGTTTCGCGGCGAGCGCTGACACCGCCAGCCGATCATTCCCATTGCCGAGACCGAAAATCACGGCGGACAATGCGCCGCTCGCATCTGGACACAATACCGTCTGGCCAGCCGCTCCCTTAAATGAAACCGCATCGGCAAACTGCGATGTTGCGCCGTCCAGTCCGCCTTTATCGGTGGCCCACATTTCACTGTCGATGAGATGAACAATGACCGACTCATCGGCGCTGGAAATAAGTGCATTGTGCATGGGATAAAGCTTGCCTTTTCTTGCTCGGCGCAATTCGGATCTCACATCCGTAGAGTTAATGCAGCGGCATGATTTGTTAACGCTTTCTTGAGGGCCGCAATCCTAAAACTAACTCTAGATTTTTCTCTCGGAAGAACCGCGATGACCAAGCCTATTTTTGCAAACTTCGCAACCTCACTGATCGCATTAAGCGTGGCTGCCGCGTGTGCCACCAACCCGTCAGCAAACTCAGCAACGGCCTCTGGCGATCAGCCTCAGAAACCGACGGCGGAACAAATCGAAATCGCAGAGCGTGCCGATCCGCTGACCCGGGCAAATTTCTGGAACGCCCAGTACAACCAGTTTCCAACAGACCCGGAGATCGCCGTCGCCTTTTCAGAATCGCTTCGTGAGATCAGCAGTTTTGAACGCGCAGCCGAAATCGCCAATCTCGCAGCTGTCAGCCACCCGGGGAATTACGACGTCGTCATCGAAGTCGCGCGCGCTGAACAGGACCAGGGAAATCTGCTTCAGGCCGTTCGGGCCTATGCGGCGGCAGCAGAGCTCAGACCAGACGACGCAACGCCCTATGCAGCAGTTGGTGCGATTTACGACGCTGAAGGCGAGCACGAGGCGGCACAAATTGCCTATGGCGAAGCCCTCGAAATAGATCCGAACCGCCCTGCCACTCTGTCAAACTTTGGCCTGTCGCTCGCCCTCAGCGGTGACCTTGTGGGGGCTGAGTACAGGCTGCGCCAGGCAACGGCCCTTGAGGGGGCCACAGCACAGGTCAGGCAGAATCTGGCGCTGATACTGGCCTTGCAGGGCAAATTCGTCGAAGCGCGCGATGTCGCGAGGATCGATGCCGCCGAATACATAGCAGACAGGAATATCGACTTCGTCGCCCAGATGATTGGCCAGAATGCCCAGCTCGAAGAGATCGCAAACAATGCCTTGTCAGGCGAAGAGCTCACCGTCGCGGCCACCGTACCGGAGGCGGAGGTCCCGATCGCGGCACCGACTGCAGAGGTGCAAACGGAATCCATCGGTGAGCCGACGGAGTTGGCAAGCCAGGAGCCGCGCCGCCCACGTTTACGGGGCACCCTGTCCGGCGGACGCTAGATCGATAAACTGAATTTGTCAGAGCGCGACGGACGCGCTTTTCCTACTGCTGCTGATTCTCTTTGAAGTTCACATAGGCTGGTCCGAGAACCACAATGAACAGAACCGGCAGGAAGAACAGAATCATTGGAACCGTGAGCTTCGCAGGCAGCGCCGCAGCTTTCTTTTCCGCCGCAGACATCCGCAGATCCCGGTTTTCCTTCGCCATCACGCGAAGCGCATCGCCGAGCGGCGTACCGTAGCGTTCAGCCTGGACGAGCGCGAGGCAGACGCCCTTCACGCCTTCATGGCCTGTTCGTTCAGCGAGATTTTCGTAGGCCGTCCGGCGATCCTGCAAATAGGAAAGCTCGGCAGTGGTCAATGTAAGCTCTTCGGCAAGTTCAGCAGACGCAGATCCGATTTCCCGGCTAACTTTCTGGAACGCCATTTCAATGGACATACCGGATTCAACGCAAATCAGTAGCATGTCGAGGGAGTCCGGAAACGCGCGCATGATAGCCTGCTGGCGTTTCGAAGCGAGATTCTGGACATAAAGGTTCGGTAGGTAGAAGCCCGCCGCCATGCCGGCAATCAGCGATCCATAACGCCGCGCGCCTTCCAGCTCGATCGCTTCGAGAACAAAGACATACAGAAACGCCAAAACAAGCCCGACAAATGGCAGGATCATCCGTGCGGCATAGAACGCCGCAACGGGTCCGGGACCACGCATCCCGGCGCGCATCAGATTAGTTTGCACATTCGGATCTTCGAGAAGCTTCTGAAGATTGAACTTTTCATTGAGGTCAGAGAAGAGGCCCTTTGACTCACGCTTTAGCGATTTGCCTTCAAGTTCCGCACGACTCTGACGGCGCAACTGCTCGCGTCGGTTGGTCACTGACTTCAAGCGCGTATTTAGCTTGTCGCCTTGAAGGACCGGCATCGCGAACGAGATCGCGGTCGCGAACACAGCGACACCCGCCAGCAAGGACGCCATCGCCCCCGGATCTGTGACAATATCTGAAACTGTTGACGTGATTGACATCTACCTACCGCCTACATGTCGAAATTGATCATCTTGCGCATGACGAGAATACCGAAGGTCATCATGCAGGCACCGATGAGAATAAACAGATGGCCGGTCTCTGTGGTGAGGAGCGGCATAATGTAATCAGGAGACGATACGTAAAGCATAGTCCCGACGGCGAACGGCAGACAGCCAATGATCATGGCAGATGCTTTCGCCTCTGAGGACAGCGCGCTGACCTTCTCACGCATCATCCGGCGAGAGCGGATCACCGCGGAGAGGTTCCCAAGAGCCTCGGACAGGTTACCACCGGCCTTGGTCTGAATAGCGAGCACAATGACGAAGAAGTTGATCTCCTGAAGCGGCACGCGCTGATACAGGTTCTGGAGCGCCCGCTCCATATTTGTACCCATGGAGATCTGGTCCGTAAGAATCTCAAACTCCGGGCCAAGGGGGGCCGGACTCTCATTGGCGATGATGCGCAGACA
>JBCCIW010000326.1:0-3199 GCA_039028055.1 Pseudomonadota bacterium
ATTGACCCCTCTCGAAACGGCAGCAGCATTGTTCTGATCGGCGTATTCATTGAGACCATTGTGCTTCCAGAAACCGGCAGCCACCTCAATTGAAAGGGCATGATCCCGGTGGAGCTGATCCGGATCGCCAACAATATCAATACCCGTTACATCACTGTATTTTTGATAATTATCGCGGCCAGTCAGCTGAATGAATCCGCGTCCGCGATACTTCCAGCCGTCGCCGGGCTCAGTGTTTCCAAGTGTCGGATGCCTGCCATAGACCGTGTTGGCAATGAGTTCGGGTTTGCGGGCGTGCTGGCGCGCGAGGTCGGGATTTTCTTGATAATAGCTGAAGGTCGCGATGAGCGCATCACGACTATAATTCAGGTTCTCTTCGGTGTAGCGCAGCCATCCGGTCTCGATCAGCCCCTGACCAATGAAGTGGGCTAGGCGTTTGGCCGTATTGATTTCGTGGGCATTCAAAACCTCCCAGGAATCCAGCATCGCCTTAATGTACTTGCCCTGATTGCGAAAGCGAAAAAACGCCCATCCCTGTCTGACCGGCAGCATTCTGACGAGCCGGTCCAGATCGATCAGGCGCGTATCATTGATCGTGAAGAATTTCATTTCCTGGTCTCCCACCCGAGAATGGAAGACTAGGATGACCATTAATCATGGCCAAATCACGATTCAATGACGGAGGGCCATGGACACCGTCGGGTTGACTGCGCCTATTTTCGCTCCACTGGAGCGAAAATTTGGGCTGTGCCCAGTCCATAGCCCCTGCCGGGGCGTTCCGCACCCTATAATCGATCCACTGGATCGATCATTCGCGTCGCGACCGGGTGCTCACCCCTGCTTCAGCTCGTCGAACGGAACGTCCTTGTCGACGCGAACATCCTGAGGCAGGCCGAGCACTCGCTCAGCGATTATGTTTTTCAGGATCTCGTCCGTACCACCTGCAATGCGGAGGCCGGGTGCCCACATGAAGCTCTGCTGGAAGATAGCGTCTGCCGGCATGGTCTCGCTGTCGGACATGATGCCGTAATGGTCCTGCATCTCGATCGCTGCGTTACAGATGTCCTGCAAATGGTTCGCCGTGATGATCTTGCCGATAGAGTTTTCAGGGCCCGGCGTTTCGCCGCGAGACAGAGCTGTCTGCGTGCGGAACTTGGTAAGCTTGTACCCTTGCGCCGCAACATACCAGTCAGCGAGCTTTTCACGGAAAGAGCTGTCGGAGATCGTTCCCTGATCCCGAGCAAAATCCATAATCTCACCCCAGTCCGGGCCGGGCGATCCGCCGACGGCTAGCCGCTCATTCATCAATGTAACGATGGCCACTTTCCAGCCTTGACCGACTTCACCGAGGCGGTCGGTGTCCGGAACGCGAAGATCTGTGAAGTAGACTTCGTTGAACTCGCGGCCACCGGATGCCTGGTGGATCGGACGGACCTCGATCGCCGGGTCTTTCATGTCGACGATGAACATGGTGAGGCCCTTATGCTTCACTGCTTTCGGATCAGTCCGCACAAGGAGAATTCCGTAATCAGAGAAATGCGCGCCGGTGGTCCAGACTTTCTGGCCGTTGATCACCCACTCGTCGCCATCTTTCACGGCGCGGGTTTTTACACCAGCAACGTCCGATCCTGCAGCAGGCTCTGAGAAGAGCTGGCACCAGATTTCGTCGCCGGTCAGCGAAGGGCCAACATAGCGTTTCTTGTGTTCGTCGGACCCGAATGCAATGACGGTCGGCACGCACATGCCAAGGCCGATCGTGAATGGTCCGGTCGGCGCGTCGAACTTGCCCTCTTCCTGGTTCCAGATGACCTGCTGCATGGCCGTGCCGCCGCGGCCGCCAATCTCTTTTGGCCAGGTGATCTGGGCATATCCGTTCTTGGCTTTGGTCGCCTGCCAATCCTTCGCGCGGGACATGAAGTCCTCACCGGAAATCCGTTGGCGGAGGGGTTTATCGCCCTTCGGCTCAAGGTGCTTGGACAGAAAGCTCCGAGCCTCGGCGCGGAATTCAGCTTCTTCGGGTGTGTCGTTGAAATCCATTTTTCCTGATCCTCTTTATGCAGCGTTCTTCGTTTCAAGCGCTCTGACGAGCTTTTCCTTCCATACGCCCGGAGCGCCAGCCTGAACGGCGAGCAGCTTGGCACGGCGGTAGAAGAGGTGGCAATCGACCTCCCAGGTGAAGCCCATGCCGCCATGGGTCTGGATGTTTTCTTTGGAGGCAAACCAGTAAGCTTCACTTGCAGCGACCCGGGCAGCAGCGGCGGCTTCCGGCAGCTCAGCCGCATCGGTGGAGAGCGCCCAGGCACCATAATAGCAGTTCGAGCGGGCAACCTCGTTCTTCACGTACATGTCGGCGAGTTTGTGCTTGATCGCCTGATTGCCGCCGATTGGACGGCCGAAGGCGTAACGGTCCTTTGCGTACTCATTCGCCATTTCGAGGCAGCGTGATGCACCGCCGAGTTGTTCGAACGCGAGGAGTACGGCGGCCCGGTTCAGCACCTGATCATTCAGGCTTTCGCCCTCGCCTGCCGCGCCGAGACGCGTGCCCTCTGCGCCTTCGAAGACGATTTCCGCGTGGCTGCGTGTCGGCTCAAGCGTTTTCACCGGAGTGATTTTCACGCCGTTCTGCTGAAGCGGAACGAGGACGAGGCTCGTCCCGGACCCCTCTTTTGCAAGAACAACAGCATGGGTCGCGACATCACCGTCGGTGACGGGGATCTTGGTGCCAGAGACTTTTGACCCGTCGAAGGTCGTTTTGAGCTTCGATCCATCGACGTTGCCGGGGCCTTCCGACGTCGCATAACAACCGACCACACCGCCGCCCATAATTTCTAGCAGGACAGAGGCTTTTACCTTGTCGGAGCCGGCGAGCTTGATGGCTTCGGTAAAAAAGTATGCCGTGGACGCGAACGGCACCGGCGCGAGAGCGCGGCCCATTTCTTCGGCCAGTACGCAGAGTTCCAGCATACCGAGCCCCAGACCGCCCTGGTCCTCGGGGATCGCCGTTCCGAGCCAACCCATCTCGATGACCTTTTGCCAAAGCTCAGCGTGGTGGCTCTTGTCGGCGTCGTCCAGGATTTCGCGAACATGCTCGCTGGTGCACTCTGCCTCGAGGAATTTTCGCGCTTCATTGCCAAGAAATTTCTGGTCTTCGGAAAAGTCGAAGTTCATCCGCTAATGGCCTCCCATGGTGCCTGGTCTA
>JBCCIW010000327.1:0-3135 GCA_039028055.1 Pseudomonadota bacterium
ATTGCGCTATACGCTATTGGCTTCGCATTTGTAGCGTTGGCAGCCCTGCGCTGGCCGTCGCTTCTGATGCTGGGAACGGCGTTTGCGTACACTGGAAATCCCATCACTGAGATCCATACAGCGATCAGCTGGCGCGAGGTCGGCCTGATTTATGGCACACCATACTTCCTCGCCGCTTTATGTTTCTATGCTGCGTCAACCCAGCTGCAACGCCGTGGCCGCGGGACAATATTATCATTCGTGGCGGGCATCGTATTCGGGTTTCCGCCGTTTCTCATCTTCGATTTTCAACCCGGCTGGTGGGGAGAGCCTAGTCTTTTTGAGAGCGTCATGCTCGGCGCTGCAGCCGTTACGGTTTTGATTTTCCTCATGATCTGGCAACTGAGATGGCGAGCGCCTGAAACAGCCAAGCCGATGGTTCTAGATCAAGCAATTGTTCGTATTCCTGCTGAGCCATTGCCCATGATCGAACCTGAGATCGCGGTTGTGAAGAAAACCGCTGTTCGTCGCCGCCCGGTGCCGCCGGCCATTGCACGCCAGCGAGCGAGTTTTGCAGCCCACGGTCGCCGCCAACTTGCGCGAGCAGCCGCACGCCTCTAGCCTCCCGGACGAAGTGCTTTTTGCGCATCTCGCCAAACGGGAGAACAGTTTCATGATCCAGGGTCGACTTTGTGCAATTGCGCTTGGACTGCTTGGAGCCTGGCTCGCCTTCAATGCGAATGCCTATGTCGCAGCATCTACCGCTCGTGGTTTCGCACTTGCCGATACGTTCACACCTGAGTTCGTCATCCGATGCGTTATTGCTGGGCTCGTTCTGCTTTCGGGTTTGATAGGGCTTTTCAGTCTGCGTATTGGTTCCTGGTTTGCCGGGCTGGCGACGCTTGTTATGTCACTCTTGGCCTATCTGCTGATTTCTGCGGCGGATGTTTCGCTCTGGCAGGACGATGCTCTTCTATTGTTTTCGATCATGGCTCTGTGGATGGGGTTGATCGCCGCACGCGGTCACGTGGCTGCAGGCAGATAAAATCGACGCGTGCCCGTTGATTTCAGTCGCTGAAGCGATAGGGTCGCGCCAACTTCAAAAGACCTAGAGAGACAGGCAAATTTTCCATGTCAGAGACTTATGACGTCGTCATTATTGGCGCGGGACCCGGCGGTTACAACTGTGCGATCCGCTGCGGACAGCTAGGGCTGAAAACAGCCATTATCGAAATGCGCGAGACACTCGGGGGTACCTGCCTGAATGTCGGGTGCATTCCCTCCAAGGCGCTTCTTCATGCTTCGGAGTTCTATGCTGCGGCCCAAAATGATTTTGCCGGTATGGGTATCAAGACGGGGAAACTCGAGCTCGACCTGGACACTATGATGGGTCAGAAGGCCGACGCCGTGAAGGGGCTCACCGATGGCGTCGCCTTCTTAATGAAGAAGAACAAGGTCACGGTCTATAATGGTAAGGGCCGTATTGCCGGACCCGGTGCTGTCGAGGTTGCAGGTGCCGATGGCAGCAAAACGTCGCTGGCAACAAAAAATATTGTCATCGCAACCGGGTCGGAGCCAACACCGCTGCCTGGCATTGAGATAGACGAAGAGCGCGTGGTGACGAACACAGGTGCCCTCTCGCTCAAAACCCTGCCGAAGAAGCTCATTCTGATCGGGGCAGGGGTGATCGGCCTTGAAATGGGCTCGGTCTGGTCGCGCCTTGGATCGGACGTCACCGTTGTCGAATATCTCGACCGGATTCTCCCCGGTGCCGACAATGAAATCGCGAAGCAGGCCCAGCGCCTCTTCAAGAAACAGGGCCTCGACTTCCGCCTTGGCCAGAAGGTCACCGGCGTAGACAAGAAGAAGTCCGGCCTCAAACTCACCATGGAACCTGCCAAGGGTGGCGCGGCCGAAACCTTAGATGCTGATGTCGTTATCGTTTCTGTTGGCCGTCGCCCATACACTGAAGGATTAGGTCTTGAGACTGTTGGGGGCGCGTTGGATCGCCGGGGCGTCGTTGAAACAACGAACGACTTCACCGTTGCGCCGGGTGTCTGGGCGATCGGCGACTGTATCCAGGGACCCATGCTCGCCCATAAGGCCGAGGATGATGGCGCAGCCGTCGCTGAGCTAATTGCGGGCAAGGCAGGTCATGTGGATTACAATCTTGTGCCGTCCGTCGTCTATACGAATCCGGAGATCGCCTGGGTTGGCCAAACCGAGGAGCAATTGAAAGAAGCCGGGGTGGTATACAAGTCCGGCAAGTTTCCCTTTATGGCAAACTCTCGGGCGCGGACGAACCATGAAACCGACGGTTTCGTCAAAGTCCTCGCGGACGCGTCCACCGACCGGATTCTCGGGGCCCATATGATGGGCGTTGGTGTTGGCGAATTGATCGGTGAGATCTGCGTCGCCATGGAGTTCGGTGCCGCGTCCGAAGATGTCGCACGCACCTGCCACGCACACCCGACAATGTCTGAGGCGATCCGTCAGGCGGCAATGGGAGTCGAAGGCTGGACGATGCAGATGTAGTCTGCCAAGCTCCCTTTCTCAGATCGGGAGTTTGGTTTGGAAACGGTCTATGCGCATCACCCCAATGCGGGCTGGATTATTCGTCCACTCGTGCAGGGCGATGTCAGCGGTGCGCTCGAAGTGTTTGAAGCTTGTCTAGCGGAGTTTCCCTGGCGGCCATCTTTCAATAATGAGCGGGCCCACCTCTTTCAGGCCGCTGTAAACTCGGACGTTCTGATTGCATCGGAAGACAATGCTGGCGTTGTTGGCTTCATGGTGGCTGATCTTTCAACGGGATACATATCCCACTTGTTTGTGCATCTCGACTGGCGTCTCTGCGGTATCGGGACGGCCTTTCTGGATCTGGCGCGGGAAGCCTCCGGCAAGCAGCTCGTTCTGGATGTCGATGAAGAGAATGCTGCCGGGCGCGCCGCCTATGAGGCGCTTGGCTGGCGCGTGACGGAAGCAGCCCGCATGACGGGCCGCGGCTATCGGCAAGTCCGGATGATCAGTCCCTGATCCTTTTGGAGCGACGGTAGACGTTCGTGCCCAAACCGCTAGAGTTTCTCTCAACAGAATTAGGGAGATAGCTGTGGCGGATACACAAACTGAAATGGACATGGTGCTGGGCTTTCTGACCCA
>JBCCIW010000328.1:0-3063 GCA_039028055.1 Pseudomonadota bacterium
ATCGTGCCTGAAGAACTGCGCCAATCGTTCGCCCAGTGTGGTTCGGGTGCCGTAGACGAAGAAATAACTTCGTGTGCAGAGGTTTTCCAGATAGGTGATAACGTTCTGATCAAGGGAGATCGAGCGTGCGACCGAAAGGGATGACACGGCCTGGCGATACAGCCGCGGCAGCGCAAGCATGTCCTGATCTGTGAGTGATTTCACCCCGGATCGTTCCGCGTGGGCGAGGATGCGATCCAGCTTTCGCCAGTCCGCTTCGCGTTCTTCCCGAAACTTGTAGGATTTCAGAAGGTCCGTCACAGCATTTCCCTCTGCTTGATCTCGAGATAGCGAGAAATGAGATTTGTGCCGAATCTTTCCGGAGCCGTCTCGATAATCTGTACACCAAGGCGCTGTAGTTTGCGGAAGACGATCTGTCGCTCCGATAAAAGTGTGTCGGCAATGACGGCGCGGCTTATTGCATTGGGTGTGATTGGCTCTGCGTCGACCATGGTCTCCAGCGCTGCGTCGTGGAATGTCGCGAACAGGACGAGATGTCGTTGCGTGAGACGCGCGATCGTATCCAGCATCAGCTCGGCTGAGACCGTGTCCACGAAATCCGTGAACAGAATGATGAGTGACCGACGTTCAAGCCGGCTGGAGAGGTCGGTCAGTGCCAGCGTATAATTTGCTTCATTTGATGTGTAGTCGAGCTGGGCTGCCATTGCTTGCATGTGCGTGAAGGCATGGGGGCCAGTCAGGATGCCGCTCGTCAGGCGCGGCCTTGCATCGAAACTGTACAGAGCTGTCTTGTCTCCAGATCGCAATGAGACATAGGCAAGAAGCAGAGCCGCATTTATGGCTCGATCGAGCTTCGGCACGCCGCCGAGGGGCTCACACATCAGCCGGCCCGTATCGAATGCGAAGACGATATTGTGGTTGCGCTCAGTCCGAAATTCCTTGGCCAGGAGCTGTCGGTGACGAGCTGAGTGCTTCCAGTCGATGGACCGGCGATCCATGCCTGCCGCGAACTCTCGCAGGGCATCGAATTCCGACCCATCTCCGCGATCGATCTGGCGCTTGATACCGAAGTCGGCGTCGCGGGCGTAGATGCGCACGGCCTCTTCCTTGACCCAACGCGTATTCGGCGTCACCGGGATTGTAATGTCGAGATTACGTTTAACGCGTTTTTGTACGAGCCCCATAGGTCCGCGCCATCGTATCCATAGCGTTTCCAGCTTTGCTTCGCCGCGCTCCAGAGCATTCACTTTGAAGGTGTAGGGGCGGCTGCGTCCGTCAAACCCTCGAAGACCCTGGGATGGCGTGTCGCGCAAGCGTTCGTTTGTATCGAGTTTGACCTCAAGTCGGTTCGGAAGCGGTCCTTGCTCAAATCGAAATTCGACGGGTACCTCGTCCGTCGCATCAATGTAGAGCAAGGCCGGTGCGTCTATATCGACGCCAAATGCAGAGAGTTTTGCCGCCCGCACGGCATCAAAGAGGACAAGTCCGCCCACCGCAATGATCCATGCACCCGAGATAGCCCAGAGGGCAGGGCTCCAGATCGCAAGGGCCAGCAGCAACGGCACTCCGGTGGCCATGATCCAGACAGCGCGGGCGGTGGGTGCGATCATCTCGGGGCGGCCACCTGCTCAAACAGATCGCTCAGCGTTTCGTCTGTGGTCTTCCCTTCGATCTCGGCGGCAGGGGATAGAATGATGCGATGGCGAAGCGCGGGCAGCGCCAGGTATTTGACGTCATCCGGTATGACAAAGTCTCGACCGTCGAGTGCCGCATAGGCGCGCGACGCGGCTGCTATCGCTGCGGCAGCGCGCGGGCTCGCCCCGGTCTCAATCGCGGGATTTTCCCGGGTCGCGCGGATGATGTCGACAATGTAGGCGGCAATATCGTCTTGCAGCTTCGTGCCCGCAACCGTCGTAATCGCTTCGTTCAGCTCTTCGGCGGAAACGGCCGCTTCCACGCCCATGGCTCCCACGTTCCGCATGCCTGATCGCTGGCCATGCTGCAGCACGATTTGAAGCTCATCGTCCCGACCTGGATATCCCACTGTATGTTTGAACAGGAAACGGTCGAGCTGCGCTTCTGGCAGGGGATAGGTGCCCTGTTGTTCGATCGGGTTCTGGGTGGCGACGACAAAAAAGAGCGGGTTCAGCGGATAGGTCTCGCCGTCAATCGTGACACGGCGCTCCTGCATGGCTTCCAGCAGTGCGGCCTGGGTTTTCGGCGGCGTTCTGTTGATCTCATCAGCGAGCAGAATGTCTGAAAAGATAGGCCCCTTTGTGAGGGTGAATTCGTTGGTCTGAAAGTTGAACAGATTGGTTCCGAGGACATCCCCCGGCATCAGGTCCGGCGTGAACTGGATACGGCCAAACTCGAGGGAAATTGCTTTGGAGAAGCACTGCGCTAACAATGTCTTCGCGGTGCCCGGCGGCCCCTCAAGTAGCATGTGACCGCCAGAGAAGAGGGCGGTCAGCATGAGATCGATCGTTTCTGTCTGACCAATAATGCCCTTTGCGATCTCGGATCTGATGCGATCCGATACGCCCTTTATGTCACTTAATTCCATCGCTTCTCTCCTTGCGCCAGCGCCAGATACGCTGGGCTCTGTCCAGTAAATCGTCTCTCGTGATCGTTGTGCTTCTGAGCCCTCTGGCGATTTCAGACCAGGTCTCACCCGATTGTCCGCCTTCACTCATCCGGTCGAATAATTCTGCAAGTTCTGGCTCGGAGAGCCCCTTCGGTGCGCCGAGATCGCGCGCGGCTGCCTTGCGGCTCAACGCCAGATAGTCAGGGGCCATCCGCGTTTCCCTGCGGGTCATCGCGAAGAGACCTGCTGTGTTGTCGGTGAGTGCCTCTTTGCCCAAAGCGATGGCTCGGTCTTCCCTGATTGGGCTGCCGAAGCGGACGAGAGCGGTCCATCCGAGCAGAAGCATTGCGGCGAGAGCAGTCAGTGTGGCTCCAATAAACGGCACATCGAGGAGGGCTTTTAGCAGGCTCGCGGATCGTTCGAACCCGTGCATCGTGGCGTCGAACACGATTGGGGTGTCGTCGCCCTGCCTTATGTAG
>JBCCIW010000329.1:0-3045 GCA_039028055.1 Pseudomonadota bacterium
CTTCACTCAAACCTGCGTCGCCTCGCGTTTCCTCCCAACCACAAAATGACGGCACCAAGAAACAGGGAAAAGCCTATGCAGTTACAGATGAGTCGGGACGATCTGATCCGCGCCTATCGCCGGATGACAGCCATTCGCCAATTTGAGGAGCGCGTAGAGAAAGAATTCGCGAATGGAAATATCCCTGGATTCGCACATGTTTATCTCGGTCAAGAAGCATCAGGTGTCGGGATCTGCCATGAACTGACCGACGACGATTGGATCGGTTCGACCCACCGAGGACATGGCCATTGTCTCGCCAAAGGATGTGAAATCGGCCCGATGATGCTTGAGATCATGGGCAAGGAAGGCGGCCTCTGCAATGGCAAAGGTGGCTCCATGCATATCGCAGATTTTGACAAGGGCATGCTCGGTGCAAACGCGATCGTTGGCGGCTCTCCACCAATTGCTGTGGGGGCTGCCCTCACACAAAAGCTCAAGAAAACGGGCAATGTCTCGGTCGCCTTTTCGGGCGATGGGGCGTCCAATCAAGGAACAACGTTTGAGGCCATGAACATGGCTGTGGTTCTCGAAGTGCCCGCGATTTTCGTCATTGAGGACAATGGCTACGGCGAGCATACTGCGGCTAGTTATGCCGTCGGAGCCCCCTCAATTGCGGCCAGAGCTGAAAGCTTCGGTATGCCTGCAGAAACTGTCGATGGAACGGATTTCTTTGCCGTGCGGGACGCTATGTTGCGCGCTCTTGAGCGCGGAAGAGCGGCGGAAGGCCCTTATACAATCGTTACGGAGTGCCCGCGCTATCTCGGACATTTTGTCGGAGACCCACAACCCTATCGCTCAGAACAGGAAATCGCTGATGCGCGCGCACGCGATGGATTAGTGAACTTCAGGGGGCGCGTGACGGAGGCAGGATTGCTGAGCCATGAGGATCTTGATCAGGTCGACCAGGACATCGCCAAAGAAGTTCAAACCGCCGTAGAAATCGGCGTATCGGCACCACAGCCAGACGTCTCCGCCCTTGAGTCCGACGTCTACGCCTCAGCTTACTAGGAAACCGAACCATGCCTAAGAAATCAGTTCGCACCGCGATCAATGAAGCGATCGCTCAAGAAATGGAGCGCGATCCAAATGTCATCGTCATTGGGGAGGATGTCGCTGGAGGCCAGGGATCATCAAACGGTCCCGGAAGCGTTGGTGGCGTTTTCGGAGTGACGGCCGGGCTCTACGATCGATTTGGCGGTGAACGCGTCATCGATACACCCATCTCAGAAAGCGCCATCATCGGGACGGCAAACGGTGCGGCGCTGACCGGGATGCGCCCAATCGCCGAAATCATGTTCGTGGATTTTATCGGCGTCTGTATGGACCAAGTCTATAATCAAGCAGCCAAGTTTCGCTACATGTTTGGCGGCAAGGCCAAAACGCCCTGGGTTCTTCGATCCATGATTGGCGCGGGGATGCGCGCTGGCGCTCAGCACAGTCAGACACTGCACCCGCTGTTTACCATGATACCCGGATTGAAAGTCGTCATGCCGACCAATGCCTATGACGCAAAAGGACTTTTAATCGAGGCCATTCGAGATGACGATCCGGTCATTTTTCTTGAGTCTAAAACGCTCTATGAACAAGAGACTGATGTCCCGGACGAGGCGTATACTATCCCCTTCGGCGAGGCTGAATTTGTCCGCGAAGGCGACGATGTCACTTTAATTGCAATGGGTGGAGCAATCTTGCATGCGCAAGCCGCGGCTGAAGCTTTGGCAAAGGATGGCATCGAATGCGACATCGTCGATCCACGAACAACGTCTCCGCTGGATGAAGAGACAATCTTAGAGAGCGTTGAGAACACAGGTCGCTTAGTTATTGTGGATGAAAGTCCGCCGCGGTGCTCCCTTGCCTCTGATATCGCCTCAATCGTTGCGGATAAGGGATTCAAATCGCTAAAAGCGCCGATCAAAAAAGTGACCTGCCCGCATACGCCAGTCCCCTTTGCACCGTCTCTGGAAGACGAATTTCTTCCTAATGCCAATCGTATTATCGCAGCAGCTAAGAACGCTGTAAATTATGCCTAACCGACTGTCTGGAAAGGTCTGTTTGGTGACAGGCGGTGCATCAGGAATTGGTGCAGCGACGGCTCGTCGTTTCATAGACGAAGGGGCAACAGTCATCATATCTGATGTCCAAGACGACGCGGGCAAGCGCCTCGCTGAGGACATAGGTGCCACTTATGTGCATCAGGACGTTTCCCGAGAGGAGCATTGGAAAGAGACACTTTCCTCAATCCGGTCAGATCATGGCCGCCTTGATGTGTTGGTGAATAATGCCGGTATATTTCGAGGCGCAACGATTGAAGAGACCGAGTTAGATCTCTGGCGACAGGTCTTGGACATCAACTTAACGGGCGTCATGCTGGGCTGTCGGGAAGCGATTGCAGCGATGAAAAACAATCCGGATGGCCCCAGTGGCTCACTGATCAATGTGTCGTCTATTACCGGGTTTGTGGGCCTTGCAAGCGGTGCCGCATATACAGCGTCCAAAGGTGGCGTTCGCTTGTTGTCGAAATCAATCGCTGTTCATTGCGCTAGGACTTACAAGAAAATTCGGTGTAATTCTGTCCATCCGGGAACAATAGATACGCCTATGAACCAAGCCGCGTTTGATGCGTCTGATGACCCAAACGCGATGCGTGATATGTTTTCGGGCATGCAACCGATTGGACGCATGATCCGATCTGAAGAAGTGGCCGATGCGATTGTTTATTTGGCATCCGATGAGGCAAGTGCGGTCACAGGCACAGAGCTTCTTATCGACGGCGGCTGGCTGGCAGCCCCCAACCCACTGTAATGTCTATAGCAAAAAACGGAGGGCCTAATGGTCGAAAATAGACAATGGCTGATCAATGGCCGTCCAACCGGGCGACCACTCGTTAAGGATGATTTCAAAAAAGTTGTCACGGACGTTCCAGCCCTGGCCGAAGGCGAGGTTCTGGTAAAAGTACTCTATCTCGGTTTCGACCCAGCCCAAAAGGGATGGATGGAGAATATC
>JBCCIW010000330.1:0-2949 GCA_039028055.1 Pseudomonadota bacterium
CACGCCAACTATGTCGATGACTATCTCGCCGACCTAAAAGCGAGTCTGAGCGCAGTGGCTGACACAACGCGTCAAACCAAAGAAGTCGAGGTCCGCTACAGCTAAGGTTCAGGACTAAGCGCTTGCGCCTCGCTTGTTAGCCGCCTTCCCTCGCGACGCGGTTGACCTTTTGGGTTTTCGCTGGCGTCTTCTGCCAAAAGACAATTCGGGAGGAATAAATGACGGACCTAACAGGCAAAGTTGCGATTATAACAGGAGCGGCCAGCGGTATTGGACTCGCGGGCGTCGAAGTCTTCGTTGAGGCTGGCGCACAAGTCGTCGCAAGTGATGTTCAAGATGAAAAAGGCGAAGCTTTAGCAGCGCGGTTTGGACCCGATAAAGTCGTCTATCATCACTGCGATGTCACCAATCAGGACGGACTTAAAGCCCTGATGCAACGAGCGGCCGATGCGTTCGGCGGGCTAGACATCCTCTGGAACAATGCAGGACATGGCGGAACACCAACGAGTGTCGAAGAGCTAGACCTCGCTGGATACGACGCGACCATGGACCTGTTGCTGAAGTCCGTCTTCGCAGGAACGCATTTCGCCGTGCCTCATATGAAGGCCAGAGGGGGTGGCAGCATCATTAATACATCGTCGATCTCTGCTGTCTGTGCTGGCTATGCCCCTGTAACGTATTCGGTTGCGAAAAAGGCGGTCGCACATTTCTCAAAACTGGCTGCAGCGGAGCTGGCCAAGTATAAAATTCGCGTCAACTCGATCCTGCCGGGCTTCATCGCGACCTCAATTTTTGGAGCGTCGCTTGGCCTGCCCCGAGAACAGGCCGATCAGATGGCTGAAATGGTGGCTCAAAATGGAGGCAGCATGCAGCCGATCGGACGGATTGGTCACGGCACTGATATCGCCCAGATGGCTGCATTTTTAGCCTCTGATACATCCGGCTTTGTGACCGGCGGAGAGTTCGTCGTCGACGGTGGCATGACTGTAGGGCCTCGCCACAGTTGGAATGAGAGTGACGGCGGACCGCTTTTGGATGCGCTTGGGATTACACCCGAACAGGCAGAGCAAATGGCGGCGATGATGTCAGGCAATTCGACTGGTTAGCGCTTATCGCGAATGGTCGAAATCAGCTGGATCAGATCTCGTCGTAATTTGGGATCACGAATACCAAGCATGAGATTGCTGGTCGTTGCAGCATCGGCAAGACGATCAGACTTGGGTATCCCATCGAGAGCGGCCTGGGTTTCTGCGACACCTTTAATATGCTTTTTCTCATGACTGATACTGTCCAGAACAGAACTATCAGGCAAGAGAGCTGCTAGTGGAACGCCATGATAGTCTGACAAAACATGCAACACGTCCAATGCAATATTATTTTCGGCGTTCTCATACTTTGCATAAGCTTGTGTACTCTTACCGATAATCTTACCCATTTCACTTTGTAGCTTGCCTCTTTGCTCACGTAGAGCGATGAGCTTTCCACCAATATTTTCGTAGAGAGGACTTTTTTCTTTTGGCACTTGTCGCTCTTGATTTTTCTGAATTTTCTCTGATTTCGAGAATTCTCAGATTCTTATCAAGCAACCAGAAATAGAGCCTGTTGCGTTATAGGGTTTTCAAGCCAGGTATAGTTTCGACTTCGGCCAACAGAGCACTTAGAGTCGGCGCTTCTGCGAGCTGAGTTCCGCGTTCATCAAATATGGCAAATCCAAGCTTCGATTTGCGCAGTGGAAACTTCCGCCAATGCGCCCGCGTTCGGTAGATGATGACTTCTTCCGGCGCTTCACCCATGGCCGACCACCCCGTCCAAACATGATCGGGCGCGACAGCACGCCAGAGGCGGTCTATAGCATCGAGATCTGAAGCGGAGAAACGAGTCATGGTGAGTAGTCGCGGAGTATCTGATCAGCCCAAGGCAGATACTGGCGGACTATCAGGCAACCTGCAAGGGGCTCTGCTTCTCGTCTTATCCGGGGTCGGTTTCACGATTTATCTACTGGTTAACAAATTGATCTCGGACGAGGTTCACTGGATCGTCTTATCCTTCTGGCGCGCAGTGTTTGGGATGGGGCTTGCCCTCCCTTTCATTCTACGGATCGGCTTTGGGTCCATGAAGACACGACAGTTTCACCTTGTCATTCTACGCAGCGTCTTCGGAACGCTGGGCATGACGCTCGCAATCTTTGCGGTCTCGGATGCCTTCGATGTGTCTCTAGCGGAATTTAATGCGATCAGTTTTACACGGCCCCTATTTGTCACATTACTTGCTGCAATTATCTTGCGGGAGACCGTGGGCCTACACCGTTGGGGGGCGGTGTTCGCTGGTTTTCTTGGTGTCCTCGTCATGGTTGTTCCCGGCATCTTCACATTCTGGCGTCCGGGCGCATTGGACGGCCTGGGTCTGGACACGGGAAGCTTCGTTGCCTTGGGCAGCGCCTTCGCGCTCGCCGGGGCGATCGTTTTGGTGAAGTTTCTAACCGCTGAGCTCTCGGCGATGGCGCTTCTCATGTACGCGAATATTCTCTCGACTCTCCTTTTGCTTCCCTTTGCAATCTGGGTGGGAGGCGAGATTAGTTTGGAGAATTGGGGCTGGATTGCGCTGATGGGAATTGTCGGATTCGGTGCGCAGTTCTGCTACATTTCTGCGATGAGCGTCGGTGAAGCGTCTTTCATATCGCCGGTGGACTATTTACGACTACCGATGTCGAGTGTGGCAGACTTTTTCGTGTTTCGTGTTGTGCCTGGCGTAAATGTCTGGATCGGGGCTGCGATTATTGTCGTTTCGACGCTCTATATCGCGGCGCGAGAGCGTATTAAGTCAAAATAATCGGAAACCCTCTTGTGAATATATATGGTTTCGTTCATTCTTCACAGAAACAGGGAGGTTCTAATGACAAAAGTTTTGGTCACAGGCGCGACAGGTTTCATCGCATCACATGTTATTCTG
>JBCCIW010000331.1:0-2933 GCA_039028055.1 Pseudomonadota bacterium
CATTCAATTTCAGGGCGTGAATGATATTGGTTTCGGTGACTATGCCGACGGCTTCATCACTGGGAATTCTCCTGCGGCGTTTGGCGTACGACTTCCTGGCTGCGAGGTGCCTGACGATTTTTCACGGGAACTCGGCGACGACAATGAAGCACTACTCGCCGCTGCACTTCAATTCCGCGCGAACGGGACATGTCCCGCTCCGCCTGCGCGTTCGTCCATATCTGCAGGGCTCTCTGCATCGACCGATACCGATGGGGCGAGTTTTCTTGTCGAACCCGTCGCCGGAATATCCGCTTCTGACGCCACCGAGCTCGAAGAATTTCTCGCATCAAACCGTGACATGCGCATGCCCTTCTAACGACGTGTGCCTTGACACGATACAATGATGTTGGGTGATCTCCTTCGAAGTATTTGCGAGGAGGGCGGGTCGATGCATCAATTGCTCAGAGTAATCTGGGGTCTTCCGCTCATTCTGTATGCGGGCTTCTGGCTCTGGTACACACCGCTCGGCGGGCCGCTCACTGCAGCTGAAATAGACGACATGTTGGCCGGCGCGGAAGCGCGAGATGAACCTGCAGAAAATCTCGAGCTTCTTCGCCGTTTTTTAGAGGAAGACGATGGCCGGTCTTTTGTGATGGTCAACATCATTGATCTATCGGACGCACCACCCGATCTGCCCGCGACCGGACCCGGAGCCAGCGCTGGTGATCTCATGGATCATTATTTGGAATATATGTTTCCCGCATTGTTTCGCCGGGCAAGCCATCCGGTATTTTTTGGTACCGCAGTTTCAGATAGCGTTGATATTGTTGGGATCGAGAATGCTGAAGTCTGGGATATGACCGGACTCATGAGATATCGCAGCCGCCGTGATCTGTGGGAAATCGCCTCGCATCCCAGCTTCGAGGATCGCCACAAATACAAGATCGGTGCGCTTGACAAGACCGTGGCCTTTCCTGTTCGGCCAACCCTATTTCTTTCAGACCCTCGTTTGCTGCTAGGTTTGATAGCACTACTTTTGGCGAGCTTGCTGGAACGATTGGTCAGGCGGCCTAGGTGACCCTATATCGTGACTGGTCGCGATGGGGCGAGACGGGAATCGAGGGGGCACCATGGAAGAGAAACGCAAGGATCTGGATGCTGAGAAGCAGAAGAGGCTGCTCGAGCGGCTCGTGGGCGAACTGAGTCAGTCTAACATTGACCTCTACTACCAGTCGACCAGTGAAGTTGCTTTCCTCCTGAGGAAGTACATTGATAAAGATGCCAAGCTTTCAGTAGAGGAGCAGGGACTTCTGAAACCGTTGAGCGAGTACGATATTCAGCTCAGATTGGGTTTGAACTAGGTCTCTCCGGTGATGCAATCATTCAAAGAACATTGATCTGAAAGTGCTTTTCGGATGTTCGCTTGTATAATTGAGAGCATCCGTGAACGTGTCGATCCACTCCAATACGGTCAGCACGCCGAAGCGTCGGCCTGGTTTTAGCTTCAGGAAAACCGCGATCAATGCTTTCAAGTCTGCTGCAACCTGCGCCGCCTCTAAATGGATGGGCTCGGGTTCCTCCGGGCCAAAGCCATAGTATTCCCATTGGCTTAGAATTGATGGAACAGGCTTGTCGGATTCCGACCCGTCTACCAACCAGAATATCTCTTTAATCGTATCTCCGGGACAATCGATCAGGTATCGATCTTCGGTCTCATCCAAAAGGTCATAGCAGCTACTCATATGAGCTTTGGCCTACCCGCGGCATTCGATTCACGTCAATTGGCAAACATTGGCGATACCGTACCCAAGGTCTCTCGCTGCCTGTCGAGAATACTCGTGAATGAAGCTCTGGTGTGAATGCGGTCAACAAAGGCCGCCAGATGTGGCCACCGATTCTTGTCTACAGTTTCCTCCGCGTGTCGCAGATTGATGAAAATGCTCCCGGCTGTCAGATCGACGAGTTGAAACTCATCGCCGAGGAAGAACGCACTGCCATGGTCGAGCTGACTGTTCAGATAGTCATAGAACGCAGGCATCGCGTTCAAAGCATCGTCTATGACACTCTGATCTGGCTCCTGCTTCAAGAACACCGGATTGATGAAGCGCTGAATGAACAGCGGTGCCTCGACTTTCGAGAATAATCCCGTGCCGAGATAGTCGCACAGCCAGAGCATCCAACCGGCATTCCAGTCATCTTTCGGGAATAAGGATGGCTCTGGCACCTTGCGTTCCAGATAGGTGCAAGCGGCGAGGGAATCCGGCATGAACTTCCCATCAATTTCAAGTACGGGTACTTTGCCAAGGGGACTGATCTTCAGAAATTCGGGATCCGGCTGTCCCATAGGCACCACGTTGACGATCTCATAGGTGAGCCCTTTCTCCTCAAGGGTAGCCAGCAGGCGGGTCACCCAAGGTGACATGATTGTGCCATGAACTTTGATGGTCATCTGATCCTCCGACGATACTCTTTCGGCGAGTAGGGCTGTTCCGCAGAATTATAGTTTCGATATGCAACTAAATTAGTTAGTCTTATATTGCAACCACTATTTGCTTTAGCACCGGTGATTCGGAGGGGTTGGTCTCAAACCGGACATGCCAAATTCAATAATATCAGGTACTTAACTGCAAAATGCCCGTTTCATCCGGACACAATCCGGACGTTGCACTCCGAAATTCCGGAGGGATAGATTGCCGATCGGTGCGGGGATAGACTGGGATCAACCCTCGCCTGAGATCGTGAGCAATAGCGCTGGATCGATGTAGAAGTCGTTGCTTCGGTCGGTGCTCGTTGGGTTCCGCCATTTCACCCCCCAGTGCAGGTGCGCGCCCGTGACCCGGCCGGTCGCACCAATCCTCCCGATGGCGTCGCCAGCAGCGAGCACATCGCCGACGTCAGCCTCGACTTCCGACATGTGCAGGAAGATCGAAACGAGCCCATGACCATGGTCG
>JBCCIW010000332.1:0-2901 GCA_039028055.1 Pseudomonadota bacterium
CGCTGCTTCACTCAATACGCGCCTAATCGAAGCGCCGCGCCGGATTTCCAGAACGATCGATAGCAGCATCTACGAAGCAGCTCTGGCAGCGGGTGCCACGGATCAGCAGGTTGCCGACTTCGCCCAGATATTTGCCTACGATATCGACTTCCAGCGGGAAATTCATCCCGGTGATGCTTTCGAAATTGTCTATGAAGCCTTCGAAGACGAGCGCGGAAATCAGGTGCGGACAGGTGACGTTCTCTATGCCTCCCTAAATGGCAGAGCGCTGACTCGCGGGTTTTACCGTCATGTTCCAGAAGACACCGGCAACCCCGACTACTTCACCGATGAAGGCAAAAGTGCCACACGCTTCCTCATGAAAACGCCAATCAATGGTGCCCGCCTCTCGTCCAGCTTCGGTCGCCGACGCCACCCCATTTCGGGCTATACACGTCTGCACAAGGGCACAGACTTTGCGGCACCGACCGGCACGCCGGTTTTTGCAGCTGGTAACGGAACTGTGGAGCGGGCATCACGCTACGGCGGATACGGCAAGTATGTCCGCATTCGCCATGCCAATGGATATAAGACCGCTTACGCCCATCTTTCGCGATATGGACGGGGCATCCGTTCCGGGCGCCGGGTAAGACAAGGCGACATCATTGGATATGTCGGTTCGACAGGTGCTTCGACCGGACCGCACCTACATTACGAAGTGATGATAACTGGTCGGCACGTGAATGCGATGACATTGCGATTGCCTACGGGACGCACGCTTGATGGCGATTTGCTTGCAAGCTTCGAAGCAGTGCGGGACGAGATTGACGGGCTTCGCGCCAATCTCGCCCAGCCTGTGGATGTTGCCGCCGCTACAGTATCGGAAAGCGGCTGAGGCTGTTTGTTGCCGATCAAATTCTAGGCTTGATTTTCGCTCGCCTTAAGTGCGGCAACGGCGGCCTTCGCAAATTTCCATGTATCTTTCGGAAAGGGCATATTGCTGGCCGTTTCTGGATTGGAATAACCGTCCTCGTACCAAGCGTCACTGGCTTCACTGAGCTCGGAGTCTCCTTGGTGAAACATTTCGGATGCCTTGAGCCACCGTCGCGCAACATCCAAAGCTTCCGGCGTGTCTGACGGCCCCTCTTTGAGGGCTTCTATATCTGCAATGATACCCGCCCAAATTTCATCGACTTCTTTTTGAAACTCGTCGGACGTCTTGTGACCGACAATCCTTTCCAACTGTTCCTTAGTATAGTGGCGATCTGCAAGCTTCTGATCAGCTTCAGTCCATTCGAATTGACTCATGACAAGTGTCTCCTTGGTAAGATTGATAAGATCGTCCGTGGAGAGACTGTTGACTTGCGACAATTGCGAGCGTGCTTTTTGAACAGCACGAAGCGCAACTGCAACTTTCGACTTCTGCTCCTTAAGAAGCGCTTCCTGCGCCTCCAGGAGGTTTTCGATAGCAACGCCGTCGTTGAGCAGGCCAGATACCTCGGCGAGTGTGAATCCGAGGCGTTTCAACGTCTGCACTTTGTGTAATACGTCGACTTCTTCCGGCCCGTAAACGCGCCAACCGGCCGTTGTACGTCCGGGCGATATCAGTCCGCGCGCCTCATAAAGACGAAGCGCCTTTGTACTGACGCCCATCAGCTCGCTGATCTGCTTTGCCGTTCGAAATTGCGTCATAGTCCTTTGTCTCCGTTGGACACACCTCTTGTCAGGCTGGCCCCTGGGTACGGCTCAACCCCAATTCGCAAAGATTAATCAAAAAGTCCAAATCACTAATAATCACGTCAAATTCCGAGCACTGAGTAACCGCATGTCAACCAAGATAGGTTAATCGCCTTCGTTCAGTGAAGGAGTCCCCATGACCGAGATCACCCATAGTGCTGGCATTCGATCGCAGACGAGTGCAGCAGGTGCAGCGCCTTACGTTTTCACCATATTTCTCAGCGCCAGTCTGATCTTTCTCGTCCAACCCATGTTCGCGCGCATGGCCCTTCCCGTTCTTGGCGGCACCCCTGCAGTATGGAATGTCAGCCTCGTTTGCTTTCAGGCCGCCCTTCTGGCCGGATACATCTACGCACATCTTCTGGTGAAGCTGAACAATGTGCTCCATGAAACACTCATCCATGGTGCAGTTCTGCTCGCTGCTGCGCTCGTTCTGCCTTTTGGCCTAACTGATGCGCTTGGCGCACCAGATGTATCTGCTCCTACCCTCTGGCTCGTTGCGGTATTTGCACTGTCGATCGCCCCTCCCTTTGCAGCAATCTCTGCAACGGCTCCTCTGATACAGTCATGGTATTCTCGTTCTGGTCGTCACGACGCTGCGGATCCCTATCACCTGTATGCCTCCAGCAATGTGGGTTCCCTGATCGGCCTCGTTACGTACCCGGTTATCATGGAACCGCTGCTGCCAGTTGCCGACCAAACCTTCAGCTGGTCCATGGGCTATGCCTTACTGGCCGTTGCCCTTGTTGGATGCGGCGCTCTGGCATGGAGCACGGGGCACAACAAAACCCTTAAAGTTCCGGTTCTAGATGAAGCTGACAACGAAGATAGCAGCGACACATCCATTCTTTGGCAGCGGCTGAAATGGCTGGGACTCGCCTTTGTTCCTTCCAGTCTTCTTGTTGGTTCGACCACTCATATCGCGACCGATGTTGCTTCAGCTCCGTTCCTGTGGGCACCGCCACTCATGATTTATATCGGTAGCTTTATCGTCGTCTTCTCATCGACTGGACCTAACGCGCTTCGATCAGCGACTCGCCTTTTGCCAATTGCGATCGGCCTTGTGCTGCTTTGTCTGAATGTTCCGGCACGTCTGCCAATCTCGCTGGTAATCGCAGCCGATCTTGCAGCGCTCGCCCTAGCCGCAATCGTTTGTCATGGCGTGATGGCGGAGACACGCCCCCA
>JBCCIW010000333.1:0-2858 GCA_039028055.1 Pseudomonadota bacterium
GAACATGAAATGCGTGCTGTTCGTCTGCGCAACTTACGGCGAGGGCGAGATGCCCGACAATGCGCTGCTCTTCTGGGAAGCGCTGACCGCCCCGGATGCGCCGCGCCTCGAAGGCCTGCAATATTCTGTCCTCGGCCTCGGCGATCAGGCCTACGAGCATTTCTGCAATGCCGGAAAAATACTCGACCGCCGCCTCGAGGAGCTCGGTGCAAAGCGGATCCTGCCGCGGGTCGATTGCGACATCGATTATGAAGAGAATGCCGAAGCCTGGATGGCCGAGGCCCTGCCGCTTTCCCAGTCGATCATTGCGTCCCTTAACACCACCGGCGATGCATCGGCAGCCGCCACATCTGAAGCCGAACCTGCAGCACCGAAAAAGGCCTGGGGCCGCAAGAACCCTTATCCGGCAACTGTCCTCGAAAACCGAAAGCTGTCCGGCGAAGGCTCGACCAAGGACATGCGCCACATGGTCGTCGACCTTGGCGACAGCGGCATCACCTATGAAGCAGGCGACTCCGTTGGCGTCATGCCGGTTAACAACAGCGCGCTGATCGAACAGCTACTCGCGCGCCTCGGCGCGGACGCGGGCATGGCCGTCCCGGACCACGACAAGCCCCTTGGCGAACTCCTGCGCACCCACTTCGAGATTCTGACGCCGCCGCGCAGCCTCATTCAGGAAATCGAGAAGAGAGCCGGGCACAGCGAGCTGTCGGCTATCGCGGCCAATGGCGACAAGGAAGCCCTCGAAGCGTTCCTCTGGAATCGCGACACGCTCGACATGCTGAACCTCAATCCCGGCCTGCAGGTCGATCCGCTGGAATTCGTCAGCTGGCTGAAGCCCCTCCAGCATCGCTCCTATTCGATCGCCTCCAGCCCGATCCTCCAGCCGACCGCGGTTGATCTCACCGTGGCGGCGCTCCGCTGGACATCCGAAGGGCGCGCCTATGGTGGCGTGGCTTCGACCTATCTCGCCGACGACTGTCCCTTGGACGTCAAGATCCCGCTCTTTCTCGCGCCAAACCGCTCTTTCCGGATCCCGGAAGACAACACGGCCCCGGTCATCATGGTCGGCCCCGGCACAGGCGTCGCCCCGTTCCGTGCTTTCCTCCAGGAGCGCGAAGCCCTCGGAGCCCCCGGCAGGAACTGGCTCTTCTTCGGCGATCGCAATCGCGCGATGGACTTCGCCTACGAAGACGATTTCAACGCCATGTCCACCAGCGGCCTTCTGACCCGACTGGACCTCGCTTTCTCACGCGATCGGGACGAGAAGATCTACGTCCAGAACCGCATGCACGAGAACGGCCGCGAGCTCTTCGCCTGGCTCGAAGAGGGGGGCTATTTCTATATCTGCGGCGACGCGACCCGCATGGCCCACGATGTCGATGCGGCCCTGCACGAAATCATCGCGCGTGAGGGTGACATGTCCGAGGACAAGGCCTTTGGCTATGTCAGCCGCCTGAAAAGCGAGAAGCGCTACCTGCGGGACGTCTATTAGAAGCGATGTAAATAGTTCGCATGCGATTTGGATGAGTTCTACGGCGCATAGTCTGTGGGACCGAACAGGCTCTGCACGGTCCTATGGAATCAGCAGAAATTCTTGCTACGGTTCATAGGGGAAGGAAGAGTGGTGCAGAACGATGCGGAGCGTGCCATCAGCATCTTTCTTGTAGCCCCAGCTCTTGTCGACTTTGGTGACCTTGCCGTCCTTGTCTGTCATGATGACCCATCCCATCCACATCGCTGCGTCCCCTTCGATAAAGGAAGCTGATGTCTCAGACGTACATTCTCGCCAACCCTTCAGGCCGAATCCGCCATCAAGTGGAAAGTCTGAATCGTGGCCGACAAAGTAAGACAGCGCTCCCTTTTTCGTTGGTCTGAATGTTTGGTCGCCGCTTGCCATGGTGGGTTTGAACATGACCGGTCCAAGATTGTAGCCGTAGGCGGCGTCCAGCGCGTCATTTGCGACGGCCCGCGCTCCATCGATACCGTCTGCCTCATAGGCTTTCGCAATAGCAATCAGGGCATTTCCCCAGTTTTCACGCGCTTGATCAAGTTCGGCTTCCGTAATTGGCATGGTGTGGTCCTTATCCAGACTTATAGTGGATTGATGTTCCGACCGTTGTATTTTTTGATTTATGGCCTGTCTACAGCATGGCCGAATGAATTGAGCGCACCACCAGTTGGGAGCTGTCAAAGTATCGCCGGTTAAGAAGAGTATGAGCAAGCTAGGCTGTGAATTCTTTGGGCTTCCTAAGCTAATTTCAGTGCCTCCAGATAAACTACTGTCCCCAAAGCCGCCGAGAGCAGACATAAAAACTATCCGACATGCTTCGCCTCAAGTGCATACTCTCCCCATGCGGACGGATGATCCCCTTCTTCCCCTGGCGATCGAGCAGATCGGCCTCGTCGTATTCAGCCTGATCGGCTGGACGGGCATTCACCTGTCCCTGCGCCGTCCCGTGAAGTGGAAGCTCCGCCGGGCAGGCACGAAGCTGAAGGTCCTCGAAGGCCTCGTCCGCAAGCTGATCATGGTCCTCGCGCTGGAGCTTGATCTCGCACCGGTAAGACCGCGGTCTAAACCACCCGCTGACGAGCCATGCGAGCACACTGCCCAAACCCCTGACAGCATTGAGATTATCGCATTTCCGCGGGTCCGGCAGCCGAGCCTTTCCCTGCTGCCGTCGCCCATGGATTTCTCAGTGGGTAAAGATCTCTCCCAGCTCCCCCGGCGGACCACGCCGGTCCACATCATGGCGCGTCGTTTCAGCCGCCGCATTGTCGCTCTGCAGAAAGTGCTCGATGCCCCGGAGGTCCACGCCAAGCGTCTGGCTCGATCCCTTCACCGGATCCGCAAGGCC
>JBCCIW010000334.1:0-2842 GCA_039028055.1 Pseudomonadota bacterium
ATATCGGCGTTCCTCACAATCGAAGATGGTCTGGTTGTCGAGGATCGTGTCTTCTTCAATTCAGATCTCGAACTCGACTGCGGACAATAGCAGCCGTCTTGAGAGCGAGCTGGAAGAGTAGGATCTCGACCAGCTCGCAAAAAATCTATCCAACCCCTCCTGAACCCGGCCCATAATGCGGCCGTGTCTCTATCATGGAAGCGGCGGGCGGACCGTCCGTTCGCTGATGGAGATCCGGGCGAACTTGGGCGGGCGGTGAGTAACGTGCTCCTACCCCGTTAAAAGCGGTTCCCGCGGCAACCATGACGGGCGTATTGGTCATTCTCTGCGTCGAGGCATGGCTGAGGACAAGGGCCTTGTAAGCGCTGAGTAGACCGAAAAAAGGCCCGGGACGGTGCGAAACAGGCACCTTTCCAGCCTCTCCGAAAGGAAGGCAGTCATTCGGTGTTCTCTTTCGCACCGTCCGAGCTTCCTTGCTCATTTGTTCCCGGAGTGCTCCGCACCCCATGGGATGCGCTCAAGGCTGTATCTCCAGAGCATTAGCTCGTGGAGTGATTTGGCGTACCCGCAGCCTTGAGCGCGCCTCATGTGAGCGCCAAAGGCGCGATACGGAGGCAAAAACAAAACACCTCCGGCCCATCGCGCAGCCGAAGCGGAGGCCAAAGCGTCAAGGCACTTCGTTGCCGAGAGCAGCAGTATAGATCTCGAACCAGGTCTGCCGATCCATCGGGACAGTCAGTGCGGTCGAGAATGCCGCGATCCGATCGAGTTTATTCGTGCCCATGACCGGAATGATCCGAGCCGGGTGCGCCAGAAGCCAGGCGACGGCAACCGCCGTAACATCCGCCTCCGACCGATTGCCAACTTCGACAAGCTTGTCGGTCAAGGCTGTGTTAGAGCCATCGAACAGGGCACCGCCGGCGAGGGGAGACCAGGCCATTGGCGGAATGTCGTGCTCTTGAAGAAATGCGAGATCGCCGTTCGTGAACGCCTCATGAGCCAGCACGCTCATCTCGATCTGATTGGTGACGAGATCTTCCTCCATGGCCGACTGAAGCAGGCTGAAATCAAAGGGCCGGAAATTGGACACGCCAACCGTTTTGACTTTGCCCGAAGCAACAACATCATCGAGCGCAGCACCTGTCTCACGATGATCCATAAAAGGATCCGGCCTGTGGATCAGAAGGAGATCGATATGGTCAATGTCCATGAGGCGCAGCGAGTGATCAACCGACGCCATGATGTGCTCTCGGCTCGTATCGTAATACTTCACCCGAGCATCAGAGTAGCGGCCGACAGGTGCAACAATATCGCATTTCGTGACGATCTCGACCTTGTCGCGAAGAGAGGGTGCCTGTTTGAAGCATTCACCCAAAAGCTCTTCGGCTTCATACCCGCCATAGATATCCGCCTGGTCGAGGGTCGTGATATCCTGTTCAAGACAGGCTTCAATTTTTGCCTGAACATGTTTTGGGGATGTATCGGCATCATCGCCCAACCGCCACATGCCATATACGATGCGGGAAATGCTTAGGTCCGGGGAAAGATCAATGCGGTCCATTAAACGCGGACTCCTGTTCCTAGGGGGGTGGCCGGGGGGCTGTTCGGTACACGGCCATATGCGTGGGGCAGAGAACATGTTTTGAGCTCTGGAAGAACTCTTTTCCCGAATGACTTGCACTCATCAATGTGCGGATAGCCGGAGAAGATAAAGGCCCGAATACCCATCTTTCTGTAGTCTTCAATCTCGCTCAGCACCTGGTCCGTCGAGCCGACCAGCGCCGCTCCGCACCCGGACCGTGCCCGACCTATCCCCGTCCAAAGATGCGGTTCGACATAGCCATATTTGTCCGCAAGTTCCCGGGCGCGCGCCTGATGTGACACACCAAGGCTCGTAGAGTCGTGCGCCCGGTCACGGATCAACTGGCCGTATTCATCGTCAAGTTTGGAGACAAGGTGGTCGGCATATTCTCGGGCTTCTGCTTCAGTGTCGCGAACAATCACATGAACCCGAAGCCCGTAATCGATGACCCGGTCATGCTTCTCGGCAACAGCGTGGACCGCTTTCATACGTTCCGCCAGCTGATCTTTGGTTTCCGGCCACATTAGATAGACATCGCAATGCTCACCGCAAAGCTCCAGAGCAGAGGGAGAGTATCCACCGAAGTAGAGCAGGGGCCCCCCTGTCTGATATGGTTTCGCTGGAGCAGTGGTCAGTCCTTCGAAGTTATAGATCTGACCCTGAAAATTGATCTCGTCCTGTGTCCATGCCTGCTTGAGGATCTGCACGACTTCTCGGGACCGCTGATAGCGATAAGAGCTTTCAGCGATTTCACCCGGAAAGTCGGAACTGATGATATTCACCGTTAGCCGGCCTTCCAACATATGGTCGAGCGTAGCGATTGTTCTGGCAAGCATGATCGGTTGCATTTCGCCGCAGCGTACAGCGGCGAGCATATTGATCTCGCTGGTTAGTGGCGCGCATCCCGCAACAAAGCTCAGCGTGTCCTGACCCACCTGATAGGAAGAGGGGCAGAGAATATTCCGAAAGCCCTGTTTTTCTGCTTCTAAAAGAATATCACGGCAGTGTCCCCAGCTGGAGCGCAGGTTCCCGTTCGGAACACCAAGATACTCATAGTCATCAGAGCAAAGTGCCGAGAACCAGGAAACTTCGACAGCATCAAGAGATTCCGATCTAACTGGAACAATAGACATTCGCCGTTCCTCCCGCCTATTCGCGTCGCAATTACAGCTTGCCTAGCACCGGGAGAAAACTGTATCAATAGTATATCAATTGCGAAAAGGCATCATGACTCTGACTTCCGTATCGGCCCAATCTCTA
>JBCCIW010000335.1:0-2839 GCA_039028055.1 Pseudomonadota bacterium
AGCTGCTTCGTAGATGCTGCTATCGATCGTTCTGGAAATCCGGCGCGGCGCTTCGATTAGGCGCGTATTGAGTGAAGCAGCGAAGTATGACCCATCGACCTGTCGTTTTGAGATCAAGCCAACCTCAGACTCAGGACGCAGCGAAATCGAAACAAGGTCGCCATTTGATTCGTCAAAGTCAGCTGAGATTTTGAGGCCAGCTCTGAGTCTGCGTGGATTCAGCAGACCTTCGCTGTAAAGCGCATTGAGTGCGGCGGCAGAC
Source organism: Pseudomonadota bacterium (assembly GCA_039028055.1). Lineage (GTDB taxonomy): Bacteria > Pseudomonadota > Alphaproteobacteria > Caulobacterales > Hyphomonadaceae > CALLCD01. Next base: position 263 of record JBCCIW010000335.1, read on the forward strand.
TGAGCCGGGTCGGCTCCAAGACGCTCGAGCGTCGTATTCAGCGTGCTATTGCGGCGGAGCGTTCCAGTCGATGACGTTACGAGCCGTGATGGAAGATCTGCCTGAAAGTCTACGTGCAGGATCGTCGGCTCCGCTGTGGTCGGTGGTATCGCTGCATCAGCAGCAAATGAACTGGAGAATTGAGCTTTGGCGAAGTCCCGCACAGGCGCGCCATGCTCACTTACACCCAGTAACCATCCGCCAGTACCTGCAAGACTGATGCTGAACAGCGTCAGCATCAGCGTGCCAAACAACCCACCGCCGAGCTGTCTGTTCATATGCGTCATGTCCGCTTTTTCTTTATCGGACTGCATCATCTACCAATCTCCAGATTGCAATGCGCCATCATCAGATGGCCGTTTGCCGACACATTCTTGCCCCGGAAGATATGCAAAGAGCCTTTATCGAACGTTGTAAAACTCTCGAAAACTCTTAGGCAGCTCAGCCGAAATCATTATGATATCGGTAAAAGCAAGACTCAAGCCGGATTCAGCTGTAGCCATGGCAAAACAGGTTAAATTGCGTCAACAGTTGTCACCGGTTTGGTGGATCGCCTTGTGTTTGATCGCAATCCTGTTCGTCGGTTTGCTAGTAACCTGGAGTTTCCGGAAGTCGATCGCTGAGGGTGCACTGGCCAATTGGTGCGCGGGCAATGGCTGGACGTGTCAGGGAACATTTACCACTATAGGCCTTGGAAAAATCGGTCTTGAAGGCGTTTCGATCGCGACCGACACTGGGGAGCCAGTGACTGCAGACCTCATCGAAGCGGGCATAAAATGGGCATGGTTTCTCCGTCCACAGATCGTGTCAATTGATTCTGATAACCCAGTTGTCCGGGGAACCCTGACAGAGGACGGCGTGGGTCTTCATGGTCTGGAGAGCTTGCTCCGATCCGATGGCGATTCCGGTGGGGAAACTGGGCCAATTCCACGCCTCGATATAAATGGCGGTCGTGTTTTGCTGTCGACAATGAGTGGCGACGTCGAAGCCTTGTTTGAAGCTCAGGGACGGCCATTCCTGGACGGGCGCATCGCGATATCATTTCCCGCTCAGAACCTGCAAAACGAGACGGCTGACCTTGTGTGGTCCGGCGGGGATATCGTTCTGGACTATGCGGGCGGCGAGACGGCTGGGAGCCTTGCGCTCGATATCGACCGCATGGCCGTGGCCGGTGTGTCGGCCGACATGATCAGTGCTCAACTGAATGTTTCGGATACGGATGGAAATTTGACAGTTGATGGAGCTTTGTCCGCGGCATCCCTGGCAGGCAACGAGATGTCCTCCGAGGAGGTGGGTGTAAGTTTCGAAGCTCAAGTCGGACGACTGCAGGAGTTAACCCGCCAGGGCGTCATTGATGCAATTCAGTCGATCACAATAAATGCAGAGGCGAGGAACGCATCCGTTTTCGGTTCAACAGCCAGCCGTACGAGCACGCTTGTTGAGCTTGGCGCGCAGGAGGAAAGGGCGCTCTCCGGACCTGTTTCGCTCAGCCTTAGCGATGTAACAGGTTCAGCGGCTGCAGAAACTATCCGATTGAGTGGTGAAACAACTCTCGGTCAGCAAGGAAGAATAGCATCTGAATTCGATGGCAAACTGCAAGTGACAAATGGTTCGCTAACGGAGGAATATGCAGCGCCATTTCTATCGTTCCTGAGTTTGCCATCGCCTCTGGATCTCCATGGAAATGCTCTGCGCGGCGCAGCTCTGGGGGCGTTCGCTGATTTCGATGGAGAAGTGAAATTTAGAGCGAACACTGACGAACGCGGTTTTAACGCCGATATTCTGTCCCCTGTCTCCTTCACCGCATCGTCCGGACTCGAGATAGTTTTGTCGAATCCGGTCGGAAAGCCATTGATGGAGATGTCCGGTAACCAGGCGATGGCTTCAGCCGACGTCAAGCTTTCAGGCGGGGGCGGGCCTTCACTGCAATTCACTATCGATCAATTTTCACAGAGCATTGAAGCGGGCACATCTGCGCATCTCAGCGAGATAGTTCTTGATCCCTGGTCTGCCTCTGGCCGGTCGGTGTCAGCTGACTTGGAAGAGTTGGAAGTCGTTTCCGATCAGGACCTTCAGTTGGCCATCAGAGGTAATATCTCCTTCGAGGGCGATTACCCAGGCATCACCCTGAGACCAACGTCGGTTGTAGGTGGGATACACGCGGAGCAGACAAACGGGCTCTGGCAGGTGACCACAATTGGCGACGGATGCATTGATGTTGATTCCGGAGGTGCCGTGGCCAGTGGCATAGATTTTGGTGCCCTCGATCTCGATTTGTGCCCGCTGAATCGACAGCTGGTTGCTCAGGGCGAAGGCACGCAGACAAGTCGCCTTCCACTGGACGACTTGCAGCTCGATTTTTCTATTGCCGATACATTTGGCTCGCTCGAATTGGCAGATGCTTCCGTGCGAATATTCGGCCAGTCGGGGTTGCGATTGGACTTCCGGGGTGACCGCCTCGAAGTGCCTCTCGAACTTGGAGACACCGAAATCACCATTTCCGGACAGGAACCGGCTGTCTTCTTTTCGGCGAGTGGA
>JBCCIW010000336.1:0-2832 GCA_039028055.1 Pseudomonadota bacterium
ACTAGATTGGGGTGGCAAGGTGCTCCCGCGTCCTTACCGTTCGAAAGCGATATGGTGTTCCTATAGCTGCCCGCAAGGGGGGAGCGGCGATTCGTTCACTTTGCTTATCGCTATACGGAAAACGCGCCGACGTTTTCTGTCAGCGCGTTCAGGTTTTTCAAGCGAAATCCGGTGCTTATGCACCCGGCTCTTTCAGATCGCCGGCGAGGTCTGTCCAGTTTGCATCAGCCTGTTCGATGTGACCGGGGATATCCTGCACCCAGCGGCGCTGGATCCGTGAGTTGAAGTTCAGATAGAGCTTGCCATCCACGATGCGCCAAGCGTTCGGATTGGTCCGAGCAAGGCTGCCCTGGGACGCTGCGTAAGCACAATATCCGTTGTACTGAGGCGCGTACTGCGCGGGATCTTCTTCGAACCTGGCGAGGTTTTCCGCGGACGAGAACAGCCATGTCGCGCCGTTATACTCCGCAGAATATTGCGGATCGCCTTCTACGGCCGAAATTGTTGGGAGACCGTCTGCATCAAGGGCTGTGGCATCGAGGTCAAAATAGGCGACAGGGTCATAGCCGTCGATTGCGTAACCGCCCTTTTCGTAGATGAAGTCTTTCTTGCCGAACCCGAATTGAGCATTGGCCGGAGCGGAAATGGCAAAGACCGCCATAAGAGCCGCGAAGATAGCTATAAGTTTACGCATCAGTGTCACTCCTGTCTGTCTGCGTGGAAAGCCATTAAGGCCTGCCGTTGCGCCGATAGATGCTGATGGGATTTACCGGTTTAAAGGGCGATCACATCCACTTTACGACACGTGACACGAGTGTGCGGTTCCTGTCTTTCGAATATCGCTAAGCGGTTGAACCTGTACTTACTGTAACCATAGCGGCGCGCAGTGTTCGCTCCCCGATTTGCCAACCGCCCTGAAGCAAATCCGCAATTGTGCCGTCAGGCTGATCGGAGGGCACTTTGCCAACCGCCTGATGCACATTCGGGTCAAACTCTGTGCCGGGTGTGGCTTCTATCGGTTTTACGCCGTGGCGCTGCATGACTGTAATAAGCTCTTTCTCGGTGATTTCGACGCCTTCGAGCAAGCTTTTGCCCGCGTCGGAAAGCTCGGTGCGGGCGTCTTCGGTGAGAGCTGTGAGTGCCCGTGAAAGGTTATCGGCAACACTCAGAAGGTCGCCGGCAAACTTCTCAACACCATAAACGCGGGCATCGGCCACCTGCTTTTCAGACCGTTTTCGAACGTTCTCGGTTTCGGCGACGGCCCGAAGGAATTTGTCTTTTAGCTCGAGGTTCTCTGCTTCAAGCGCCACGAGCGGATCTACAGGCTCGGCATCTTCGGCGTCTGCCTCTGGCAACTCAACGACATTGTCGTCATCTGTGTTTACCGCTTCGTCTGCGCCATTTGCTGCAGCTTCGGTCTCTTCAGGACCTTCGGTTTCTTTGGTGTCTGTTTCGTTCATATCCCGCGTCTAGTCCTTTCGCCCGCCGCCGACAATGTCGCCGACCACCTTGGCTGTATAATCCACCATGGGGATAACCCGCGCATAATTGATCCTCGTCGGTCCAATTACGCCGAGCGACCCGATAACTTGTCTCTGCGCGCTCATATAGGGAGCAACTATCAGGCTTGAACCCGTGAGTGAAAAAAGCCGATTCTCCGAGCCGATGAAGAGGCGAACACCTTCGGCGTCCTCGGTTGAATTGAGCACTTCAAGCAGGCTTTGTTCCCGCTCCATGGCTTCAAAGAGAGCTCCGACCTTTTCAAGATCCTCGGATGCGCCCTCGCCGAGGAGGTTTGCTCGGCCGCGCACAATGAGCGAGCGTCCCTGCCCCGGCGTTTCCCCGGACCATTCAACGAGACCGGCTTCGACCAGTTTTGCCGCTGCGGCATCGAGGGCAGCCTTGCGGGCATCGAGTTCTGTTCGGATGGACGCCTGGGCCTCAGCGAGGGTTGAGCCCTTCATCCTCGCGCTGAGATAGTTGCCTGCCTCGATGAGGCTCGTGGCGGGAACACCGTCCGGCAGCTTCAACAAGCGGTTTTCGACGTCGCCATCTTCAGTGACGAGGACGCAGAGGGCTTCATTCACACCCAGTGGCACAAATTCCACATGGCGAACGGGGGCGTCTCTCTTCGGCGATGCCACGAGGCCTGCCCCACCGGCGAGACCGGAGAGAATGTCCGACGCTTCGTGGAGGACAGCGTCGAAGTCCCGGCCGGCGGCTTCGAGGCGCGCATCAATGGCCGCGCGGTCATCCTCGGAAGGTTCACCGAGTTCAAGAAATCCATCGACGAATACGCGGAGTCCCTGGTGGGTCGGCATGCGGCCTGCGCTGATATGGGGCGCATCGAGCAAACCGAGATCGGTGAGATCGGACATCACATTGCGAATAGACGCGGGCGAAAGGCCGATTGCGCCTTTGGATAGCGTGCGCGAGCCGACAGGCTCGCCCGTGGAAAGATAGGTTTCCACGATTTGCCTGAAAATTCCCCGCGCGCGGGCGTCCATGGATGCCAATACAGATACAGTGTCCATTGCTGGCAGATTTAAGCCGCAACAGTGGATGGAGCAATGGGGAGGTTTTCGAGGATTTCATGCCATGCGCGTTGCAAGACCGGGGATACCTTAGGAACTATCCCACAGATCGAGCTGCGCTCGCAGCTTTTCGGTCAGCCCGACATGGAGAAGGCTAAGCTCGGGGCGGAAGCCATTGGGAAATGATGAGGCCACGAGAAAGGGCTTCGGCTCTCCGGCCTTGCGGATCCGGTGAAGGGATCGAGCCAGACGCTTGGCGTGGACCTCCGGGGCATCGAGCACTTTCTGCAGAGCGACA
>JBCCIW010000337.1:0-2814 GCA_039028055.1 Pseudomonadota bacterium
CGCCTCGGGTTCTTCGAAGGGGCTACTGATCAGAGCATTCATGATGATGAACAACATGTATGCGATCGCCGCAGCGGCGGGAACGCCAACGAGCAATCGCAGAATGGGGTTTGTTAGCATATGCTCCTCCTAATCCAGCTCGGCTGAGATATTGACCGGATACCGACCGTCTGCCTCAGCGATGACGTCCATCAGACCAACAAGCGCTTCAGCTTCAGAGTCAGAATCGGCCTGGATAATAAGTTCACCGTTCGGGTTATCCTCGCGAAGCTCCCGGATAGTATAGCCGATTGCGTTCGGCTCGACTTTCTTCTTGTCGATATAGATGTCGCTATTCTCATCGATGGCGATGATGATCGCCAGAGGTTTGATCTCCTGCTTGTTGACCACGACCTCCTTTGTGATGTCCACACCGGGAACCTTGATGAACTGGGCTGTCACAATGAAGAAAATCAGAAGAATAAAAACCACATCCAACATAGGAGTGAGGTTGATTTCTTCCTCTTCAACAGCGCTGGCGGAACCAATACGTCTACGTCTTGCCATGTCTCCGCCCTTTCCTAAACGTCACTCAAAACGAGATTGACTTTCTCGATATTCGCACTGGCCGCCTGATCACGAATACGAACGATAAGACCGTTCTTAGCATCAGGGTGCGCCTGAATTATGACGGCTGAGTCCGGGGTCTCAGCCCGAAGCCTTTCGATATTCGCCCGAACAGCACTGACATCTGCAATCCTGTTATTCACGAAGATCAAATTATCGGCGTCGACGCGGATCACAATCGTCGGCGTAGGCGGTGGCGGTGTATCCGACGCAGGCGGCGGCGGTTCTATCTGAATCGCTTCCTCGGTCAGGAAAACCGCGGTCACAATGAAGAAGATCAAAAGGATGAAAACCACATCCAGCATCGGAGTGAGATCGACTTTGGCCTCCTCGACCTCCCGGGTTCTACGTCCGCGCATCAGGCCATCTCCATCTGATCTTCAACAACCTGGACGGCTCTTGCTGCCCGCTTGTCCATCCCCGAAGAGAAAAGAATGCCTGACAAGGAAACAAACATACCGGCCATTGTCGGAATGGTGGCCTTGGAAACACCCGCCGACATGGCCTTGGCATCGGCACCGTCAGTCAATGCCATGATCTCGAACACCTCGATCATGCCGGTAACAGTTCCCAGCAAGCCTAGTAGAGGCGCAAGTGCCACCATCGCCTTGGCAAGTGTAACATTCATCTCCGCCGACTGACGGACCTCAGAGACTATCTTCTCCTTGATCCAGTGAGCATAAACCGAACTGTGGTCCGATCGCGAATTCCACTCGGAGATCGCATCATCGGCGACCACCTTATGGGCGAACCTGAAGTAGAAGAACCGTTCGATAATCAGCGCCCACATAATGAATGTGGCCAGCATGATCACGAGCAGAACGACTCCACCCCGATCCAGAAAAGCTATGAGCGTATTTAGACCCATCTCGGGTATTCCTCAGACTTTTCCCGAGGGCGGCACTAAGCCGCCCCTCCACGTTCAGCGCGCTCGGCAACGAGACCGGCAGCTTGCTCATCAAGAACCTGCTGATTGCTACGTGCCATCGACGAGGCAATGGAGCCGATGAGCAGCAGTGGAACAGCTGCGACCAGCCCAAGCATTGTCGTAACAAGCGCCTCCGAAATACCACCGGCCATAATCTGCGGATCGCCAGTTCCGTAGTTCGTAATCGCAGTAAAGACGCGGATCATCCCAACAACCGTACCTAGAAGACCGGCAAGAGGAGCAACCGCGGCAAGAACCTTCACGATGTCATTAAAGCGCTCAATCTTCGGCGTCTCCTTAAGGATCTGCTCGTCAAGCTTAAGCTCGAGCGTTTCAATATCGTCGTTGCGGTGGGCTTCATAAGCTTCGAAAACGCGGGCCAGCGGATTGCCGGTTCCAGCGGATTTGGATTTTGCCGTGCTGCCCATCGCAGCGCCCATGGTGAAGAGCGAGAAGATCTTGAAGAGACCGAGCACAAGGCCGAGTGGCAGGATGAAGAAGAGAATTACGTAACCAACAAATCCACCTTGCTGAAAACGTTCCCACTCCCAAACTCCCAGCGTGTTACCAAAAATAGCAAGCAAGTCTCCCCGCGTAGGATCGACAGGTGCCCGAACAACCTGGCCTTCATTAGCGTTGATAAGCGACCGCATGCCGGATCTGTAGATACCACCGGGCGGTGATGCGAACGCACTGATGCGAGGCTCGCTGCCTTCCGTGCTGACTTCCACGAAACGTGTTCCGTCGGTTGTCGCCGCCGTAAAGGTGCCGACGCGCATCAGATCAAGTTCGGCATTTTCACCGTTTGAGCCACCATTAGAAACATTCGCGGTAAAAGTTGTCACCTCAGACTGCGCGATCATCTCCTGCAGGATAGCCTTAGGAAGGCTGTCCAGATCACCGCGGCTCGGCAGAGCACTTGCCTGAGAAATCTGAGAGAGCTTCTCTACGCGACCGGGATAATGGAAGTTGGCAAGCGAGTTTTCGATTACCGGCATCGTTTCACCAGCCGCCGTTCGGAACTGACCGAGAAGCTCACCGAAATCACCGGCTTCTGTTTCCAGCTGGAACTGCAACTCATCCAGCTGAGACTGATTGGCCTCGAATTGGGCATTCAAGTTACGCGCACGAGCCTCCACAGCAGCAAGCTCGGACCGCGCGGTCGCCATAATGGCTTCCTGCTCGTCCCGTGCTTCCTGGAATTCGCGAAGGCGACGCTGATTCTCCTGACTCAATTGCTCGGAGTCAGCACGTACGCGAGCCAGAATATCGCTTAGTGA
>JBCCIW010000338.1:0-2772 GCA_039028055.1 Pseudomonadota bacterium
AGATGCCATCCTTATCTCGAAATGTTCCAAGTCCGCTTTCGGCGGAAATCCCTGCTCCCGTCAGCACTACAATACTATGAATTGTCATATCGCACTCTTTACGGTCCTCGCCATTTGATTGCCACAAGGGTAATGTGCTGTGGGCGATAATCGCCGCGCTCGTGGTGATGTGTCAAAACGCAGTAGAAGACGGCAAAGGAAGAGCGGGATGAAGGTTGAGTCTAGCCGCAAGCGACGACGCTGCATCGAAGCCGCAGGGTTGATCGCACTAGGGCTCGTGTTGGGCGCGTGCGATCGGCAGGATGAGCGCGCAGAGCGCGCAAATACGCTTCTGGAGGCGGCACTGGACCAATTGAGCAACAACCGCCCCTCTGCGCCACGCGGTACTCCGCTCGACAGGTTAGCAGTTGAAGAACGCGCCATCGCCGGAATTTCAAGGAACCGATCAGCGGCAAATGAAACCGCTGATGTTCGCCCTGCGCGATTTGCAATTGGATCAATCATTGCGAAGCCCCGCCAGATCGCAGAGCTGGAAGAAGCTGTTCTCTCCCAGGAAATGGAAGCCATGGCGGAGCCTGCCGAGGTTGAAAGAGACATCGCTACGTCCGATACCGAACCTAATGTGGGTATCCGCGCCCAATCACCAAGAGGCCTTTCTCCCGCTCCCAAACCTCCTGGCCCTGTTCTTCAGAACCGCGCTGCCATGAGAGCCAGCCGACGCCTGGCTCGCGCACCGGAAATCCGGGAGGTTCAGCGCAATACGCAAACCAGAATGCTTCAGACGATCGATCGGCTTGGACTCGATGGATCAGTACGCGCCGCGAGCGGCGGCACAATGGTGATCGATCTATTTGCGGAGCCTACACAGTTTGACGGAAGCGCCAGCGACGAGCCGCTCATGGCGACCGTTGCACACACAGAATGCCCGGACAACATCACGCCGGAAATGATGCGGGAAAACAAGGTTCTCGCAACCGAATGCCTCGTGCAGGCTTTGCAGGCGTCTGGCGAATACGAGTATTGCGAGCGCGATTTCATCTTCGAGCATCAGTTCGCGCGCAGACCGGCGGATGACAATGCTCCGATTGGTGTCGTTCCGAATGATCCTCTTTGGGATCTGCAGTGGAACTTCAGAAACATAGGAGAAGAAGAAGGAGACTCGACAGGCGGCACTGGCTTCGTCGATTTCTGGACGCGACAGGAAATCCAGGGCTCACGCGATGTCACGGTTGCCGTCGTGGATACAGGTCTGGCACTTGCGCATCCGGACATTGCCAACTCGCCAAACATCGTCCCCGGCTGGGATATGGTCAGTGACCCAGCGATGGGAAATGACGGAGACGGGCGCGATGGCGATCCGAACGATCCAGGCGACCTTTGCGACCCGAATGCCCCCTTCGCAGCCGATTCCTATCACGGCTCCCATGTGGCCGGGACGATCGGTGCTGCTGCGACGAATAATGGTGCCGGGGTCGCAGGCGGTAGCTGGGACGTGACGCTGGTGCCGGTTAGGGCGCTGGGCAAATGCGGCGGGCGCCTGTCTGATATTAACGACGCCATACGCTGGGCCGGGGGCGTTATCCCCGCCGAAGGGCCTGCGGGTGAGGAAGTCTGGAATGAGAACCCAGCCGACATCATAAATCTATCCATCGGACTTTTCGAATCCTGCCCCGCATCGCTTCAAGATGCCATAGACACCGTTGTTGAGCGGGGTGCCGTCGTCGTGGCGGCTGCCGGGAATGCGCGACTATCCACCGAACTCTATTCACCGGGCGGCTGTGCGAACGTAATCACTGTGGCTGCCGGCGATGCCCGTGGCCACATCACACCTTATTCCAACTTTGGGCCGGAGGTGGACATCATTGCGCCGGGGGGTGATCTCTCCCGCGATGATGACATGGATGGGCGTCCGGACGGAATTCTATCGACAAAGCCAGCCAAGTTCTGCACTGACCCTGTGACGGGCGAGTCTGTCGACAATTGCTATTACGCGCTCGAGCAGGGCACATCCATGGCAGCGCCTCATGTGTCTGCTGCACTCGCACTGATTGCGGCGAAGTATCCAGAGATGACGGGTGCCGAGCTGGAGAGTACACTGATGTCGATCCTCGATCCGAGGACAACAGATCAATGCGCGGCAGAATGCGCCCAATATCCAGGAGCAACACCCATTCCTGATCAGCCTGGCATGTGCCTCAGAGCTTGCGGGAACGGTTGGTTAAACCTGGAAAAGCTACCAGACTAACGCCGCCAAATTGGGAGCGCGGGCATGGATGAAGAAAATAACAATGCCGGGACGGAAGCATCCGCGGAAAAGAGGGCGAATGGTGGACCGCCTCTTAGTCGTGGAGCGCTAATCAGCATTGCGGCCACAGCAATGGCGGGAATATCGGGTATTGCGCTCTTAAGCGCACCCAATTCTGACGGATCTCCAGAGGCAGAACCCGCGCTTTTACCGGCTTCAGAGCAGCAGATGCAGCGTCCGCCAGTGCCCAGAAACGAGGTGGGGGAAGTCGATTTCATTGTTCGCTTTGATGACGTTCCGGAAATCGAAGAGTGCCTCGCGACTTTCCGACAAGATCCAGAGCATGCGCGGTCTGTTTTTCGCGAATGGGCAGACGAGCATCCGGCGCTTTCCAGCTTCCGCCTCAAGAAAACCAACTATTCAGGCGAACTCGTTTTGACATGGTCCGGCGATGGTCCGCCCCCACCCCGGGCTCTTCTCATGGAACTGCGGGACAGGCTTCAATCTATGCCCTTTGTAAAATACGC
>JBCCIW010000339.1:0-2734 GCA_039028055.1 Pseudomonadota bacterium
ACTTCTCGACATTCCTGAGTTCCAGAAGAGCGCTCATATGCCGATCCTCACAAAGAGCGTCGACAGCATGTAGTTCGTCGCCAAAACGAGGACTGCAGCACCTACCATAGAGAGGGTCGCGGCCCGGCCGACACCCGTTGCACCGGCTTTCGAACGGCTGCCTTGATAACAGCCCATTATTGCAATCACGGCTCCAAATACCGCCGCTTTGATCAGACCAGCATTCACGTCCGTCGCCTGGAGAAAATCGAGGGTGTTTCTTAGATAAACCGTGGAATCGAAGCCGAGGCTGGCAACGCTTACCAGCCAACCGCCAGCAACCCCGATAACGTTGGCGACAATAACGAGTAGCGGCATGGTTATGATCGCCGCTATTAGCCTCGGCGCGTAGAGATAGCGCGGCGGGCTCGCAGATAGCGTTGTCAGTGCATCGATCTGTTCTGTGACTTTCATTGCACCGACTTCGGCAGCAATGCCAGCGCTCACCCGCCCAGCAAGCATCAACCCGGTTATGACCGGGCCCAGTTCTCGAGTAATTCCGAGAACCACAATGTTGGGAACGAACTGCTCGGCATTAAAACGAGCGCCGCCAGTGTAGATGTTCAGTGCCAAAGCCGCACCTATGAAAACAGAAGCAAGCCCAACCACTGGCAGCGAGTAAAAACCAATACGGATCATCTGCCGCCAAATCTCTCCGGGATACCAGCGGGGCGTAACCGCCGCCAAAATGGTCGATCCTGTAAAAGCGCCGAGTCGACCAATTTCCCTTAGAAATCCAACGACTACGGAACCAATGATTTGGACCGGAAACAGGACGGCCGGTTTGATACGCTCATTGTCAGCCATGCCAGACGCGCTCCACCCGGGGGCTTATCCCCGTCAGCAACTCATATCCCAGCGTTCCCGCTGCGGCGGCCTGCTGTTCCAGACCTGCATAGCGGCCGATAAACTCGACCGCCATCCCCGGCTGCACTTGAGCGCCGATATCAGTGATATCGATGGTTGTGAGATCCATAGATACTCGGCCAACTATGCGGCAACGTTCGCCTTCTATCGCAGCAGACCCCTTGTTTGAGAGTGATCGCGATATTCCGTCGGCATAACCCGCTCCAACGGTGGCAAGTCGTCTTCTTTCATTGAACGTTGCAGTCGCGCCGTATCCTGTACTTGATCCGACCTCGGCGTAGAAGACCGAGAGAATAGGTGCCTCCAGCGTTATTGTCGGCATCAGCGTTTTATTTGTCGGCAGCTCAATACCCCCTCCGTAGATTGCTATGCCTGGGCGAACCATATCGAGAGCATAAGCTCCACTGCGCAGGGCAAGGCCTGCAGAGTTGCTAAGCGAACGTTTTGCCTCCGGCCACGTACCGGCAATCTCCGAAAACAGCTGGCGCTGGTACTCGTTCATCTCATTGTCCGGCTCTTCAGCACAGGCCAGATGGGACATCACCGTGGAGACGGCGGCCCCATCGACAAGATTTGTCACGTCAGCCAGCTCATTTGGGCTAATGCCAAGCCTGTTCATTCCTGTGTCTACATGGAGAATCATATTTTTCGTCGATGCGAACTCAGAAGACTGCCAATCCTGAAGTTGCTTCAGTGAATTGATGACCGGGACAATGTTGGCGTTCTTGGCCGCATTATATTCTGATGCGGCAGCGCCATTGAAGACGAAAATATGTGGCTCTGGACCAACATTGGTCCTTAGCTCTATGCCCTCTGAAATCGTCGCCACGAAAAAGGTTCGACACCCGGCCTTCAGGAGGCGGCGGGAAACATCTGTTGCTCCGTGGCCATAGGCATTGGCCTTTACGACCGCGGACGTCTCTGCTGCTCCCGACAGGTGGTTCAGCGCAGTCCAATTAGATGCGATCGCCTCAAGATCAATCGTGGCTCTGGCTCGAACAAGCATGACGTACTGGCCTTAGGGTGTTCGGGCCTAGAAGTCATCATTCGATGTTTCCTTGTCGAGGTTTCCAAACCGGGTAACGTTGGCATCAAAGGCGAGCGTTACTTTACCGATGGGGCCGTGGCGTTGCTTACCGATGATAACTTCAGCGGTACCGTAAACCTGATCCATACGATCACGCCATCTTTGCCATTTCTCGGCAGATTGCGGATCATTAGGGTCGTTCTGGGGCTCGGTGCGCTCGAGATAATAAGATTCCCGATAAACAAACGAGACAACATCCGCGTCTTGCTCAATCGATCCAGACTCGCGAAGATCTGACAGTTGCGGGCGTTTATCATCCCGCTGTTCTACTTGTCGGCTGAGCTGCGAAAGTGCCATTACGGGAACATTCAGTTCCTTTGCCAGCGTCTTCAGCCCCATGGAAATCTCGGTGATTTCCTGGACCCTGTTTCCCTGCGATTTCAGCGATCCATTGATAAGCTGAAGGTAGTCAATGATGATGAGATCAACGCCATGAGAGCGATGTAGGCGTCTGGCTCTAGCTGAGACTTCACTGATCGACTGGCCTCCCTTGTCGTCGATATAAAGCGGTATGTTCTGCAACTCTTCGGTTGCTTCGCGTAGTTTCTCGAAGTCCTGTTTGTCAAAGTCGCCCTGGCGAATCCTGTGGGACATAATGCCCGTGCGCTCAGCCAGGATACGCGTTGCCAGCTGCTCGCTGGACATCTCCAGGGAGATGAAAGCCACCCTCGCCCCTTCGACTGTTTTTTTTGTTCCATCATCAAGCGTCTCACCACGCCAGGCGTTGGCGGCATTAAAGGC
>JBCCIW010000340.1:0-2696 GCA_039028055.1 Pseudomonadota bacterium
CGGGACACGATGAAGAGGTCCACCGGACGGGGGACCGCTCGCATCAAATCGGATTGTTCCGCGCAAAAGCCGCGAAGAACGCGAGGTATGCGCGGTCAGGGTCTCGTGGCGGCTCCTTGCCAGCGGACCATTTCCGCCACTCCTGCTCGACGAAGTAGATGTCGAAGCCTGGATGACGGAGGCGCGCCGTTTGGTACGTTTCGGTCATCAGAGCCGGGCCCGACCGTTCGATCAGCGCAGGACGCGCTGACGGGAGCCCTGCCCTTGCGGCATCCGCATCGCCAGCGATGCGGGCTTTTCGGCCGACCTTGGAGAACGACAGCTCGCGCGCCGTTTCACCGACAGACGCTCCGTCCTTCCGCCACCATCTGAGCTCGACATGCGTGACCCGCCGGCCCGTCTTGATTGGGCTCAACTCGACCATGAAATCCGATAACTGATTGACCTCTTCAGTAGCGGGCTTTAGGGCCCGAAGGCTCAGGTTGGACCACGTGGTCAACTTGCCTGACGGAACGCCGAGCACTGCGCGAAGCTCGTCGAGAGAGAACCGCTCCGAAGAGCGATAGCGGAGGTTCCCGCGTTTCTGGACCATCTCGTAGAGCGTCAAGGCGTACTTGGAGCTCAGCGCAAACATGACCTCCCGCTTCAGCCTGGCGAAGACAGTGGAGTTCGAGATTATCCGCCGCAGTCTGGCCGGGATCTCATAGTGCAGAAGACCATCCCGACGCAGGGTCTCAACGTTGCCGCCAAGCAGCTGAACGCGCTCGACATGCGCCTCTCCGTCGCGTGTGGTCTTGACCCGCACAATCGCGGCCATCAGCCGCTCCACACTTTCGCCGACGCGATCGTTCGAGTTATGGCTCCCGCGCAGGTCCGACTTGGCAATGATGTGCTCGACGTTCTTGTCGATCGCATCCCAAGCGTTCTCGAGCAGGAGGTTGTAGATCCGACGATCGTTGAGCGTCAGAGGCGTAACCTCCACAACGTCAATCAGCTCGCCCGGTTTGACCAGGCTGTCCGAGGTCGGCCGCACATCGACCGTTCTTGTCTTCTTATCCTTGGTGCTCATCTGCTCGCCGTCGAACTCTTACGCACGGGTCGACTTGGCTGTAGTGTTAGACGAGACGCCGATGGAATTCAATCGAACTGTGACAACCCAAAAAGTATGGAATGAGTCGTGGCACGAAGGTCGGCGGGCATTCCCCATCGTTGAAAACAAAGCGATTTTTCTTGACGGCACCCAGCGCTGCGAATCGTCCCAAAGAGTAAGGCTTCGCACGCACCCAAAGCGTAGGTCTTGCGATCCCAGTTCGTATCGCTGGAGATCCCAACACGTACGTCTGGACATCCCAAAACGTAGGCTCTGAGCCTCCATGCTGCTGTGATTCCATCATAAATCTGCTTTGAACACTGAACACCAGAACTCTAGAACAAGGGGTGTTTTCGATATGGATATTGCGATGGTGGATGGCCCAACGCGCATCGCGACAAAGCCACAGACCTGCAGTTCCTTACATTTTGGGACGTCAATCGCAATGACACCATGGGAGAGACCAGCTAGGTTCGGACTTGCGGGCACAACAGACAAAAAACCGAACCTCGTGCAAGCAGGGCCCTTTGTTCGAACAGGAGAGCATATGTCGCTGGACAGCACACACGACCCTATCGGGCTGAACCACCTCTCATCATTGGCCGAGCGATCCGGGGACATCATCGAACGGTTGAGGGGGCAAGTCTATGCCCCTGATCAGAAAAAGACGCTTGGGATACGGTTCAACGTCAAGACGGCTGCCGACATGGTAGGCCGGACCGAAAAAGCGATCCGTGAGGCCGAGGCGGCCGGACGCCTACCCGAGCCCGAGAAGGATCCGGGTACTGGGCGCAGAACGGGCTACACTCTGGCTCAGGTGAACGCCATGCGAGCCCACTTCGGTGTCCTGCCCCATCGGAAAGAAGGCGAGGAACCCCTCGCGATTTCCATCCAGAACTTCAAGGGTGGGGTCGGAAAGTCGACATTGGTCTGCCACCTCGCCCAGTATCTTGCATTGAAGGGGTATCGTGTTTGCGTCGTCGATTGCGACAGCCAGGCCTCGACGACCTCGATCTTCGGCCTGAACCCCGACGTCGATGTCGACGAGGATGAGGACACGCTCTACCCGTTCTTTCGGCACGGCGGACCAACAGACCTCGCTTACGCGCTCCGTGCCACCTATTGGCCAGGGATTGCCCTCCTACCCGCCAACCTCGGTCTATACGATGCGGAGTATGAGTTTGCCGCCCGCATGGCGCGCGACAGTTCCTTCGTGCTTGACAGGCTGCGAGACGGGCTTGCGAGCATTCGCGATAGGTTCGACGTCATCCTGCTGGATCCGCCCCCTGCCCTCGGTATGATGTCACTCTCCGTACTTCGAGCCGCGGACGCCCTTCTGATACCCGCGCCCCCCAACAACATTGACTTTGGGTCGACGGCGCACTTCCTGAAAATGATGTCGGCGACCCTTCAGCAGCTCGCCGAGGCTGGAGGCGCGCGTGAGTATGCGTTCGTGAAAATCGTAGCGACGAAGATGCATGACAACAAATCCGCCCACGCCGCGATCAAGCGGATGATGGATGCCGTTTTCCCCGAGCAAATGCTCAACACTGTGATCAAGGACAGCGCAGAAATCGATAACGCGACCGCAAATCTCGGAACTGTC
>JBCCIW010000341.1:0-2689 GCA_039028055.1 Pseudomonadota bacterium
AGTTTGTCGAGATCAGAGATGCCCGTGCGCTCAGCCCGCGCACGCTCCTCATCATTTCGAAATACAAGGCGGCCCTGCATCTGACCGCCGATACATTTCAAAGCTGCCGCGGCAAGCACACCCTCGGGCGCGCCACCTTGACCAACGTAGAGGTCAATTCCCGTTGCCGGATCAGTGGTGTTAATAACACCTGCTACGTCACCATCGGTAATCAAGGCGATCCGTGCACCGACAGAGCGTAGGCTCTCGATAATCTCAGCATGTCTCGGTCGATCCAGTACGCAAGCGGTCATCTCCTGAACGTCAACACCCTTCGCCTTTGCAAGCGCAGTGATGTTTTCTGCTGGCGTCGCATCAAGGCTGACGATTCCGGGCGCGTAGCCGGGCCCAACCGCTATCTTGTCCATGTAAACATCAGGCGAGTGCAGCAAGCCTCCGCGCGGTGAAATAGCGAGAACGGCAAGGGCGTTGGGCATCGCTTTCGCCGTTAGTGTTGTGCCTTCAAGCGGGTCCAGAGCAATATCGATGGCGGGACCCGATCCCGTGCCAACCTCCTCGCCTATATAGAGCATTGGAGCCTCGTCACGCTCCCCCTCTCCGATAACAATGCGGCCCTGCATCTCCACATTGTTAAGTGCGGTGCGCATGGCATCGACCGCAGCCTGATCGGCCTTTTTCTCGTCTCCTCGTCCGACCTCCGAAGACGCAGCAATGGCTGCCAGTTCACTGACATGAACCATCGCATCAGCAATGGCTGCAGAAATCTGTCTGTTTGACATTTGAACCCCTAATAATCGGCTTGATCTACATTTGGCCTGTTTCGATACGGATCAGGCGCGGTTTACCAACCAAAGTCTCCTGATTCTGAAGTGTTTTCACGGCCTGTGCCACTTCGCTCTCTCGGCAAGCGTGCGTAACCATCCCGATGGGTGACGCGCCATCCTCTCCGGCAGAGTCCTGGAGAAGCTTGTCGATGGACACACTCTCACTTGCGAGCGCATCACTCAGCGCTGCCAGAGTACCGGACCGATCAGCAAGGGCTGCGCTCAAAAACCAGGGCGATCGTTCATCGCCAGCAGGCTCAACAAACGTCGATTTGCGATGGTGCTCCGCGCGGCCAAAAGCAGAGCGAACGCCCGGACGAAACAGCTTCGAGATATCGCCCATGACGGCACTTGCTGTTGGCCCTGCTCCCGCACCAGGGCCTGTCATGACGACGGCGCCAAGCGGGTCTCCCTCTATGCGCACCGTATTCAAGCTGCCATGAACCTGGGCAATCGGATGGTCTAGCGGAAGCGCTTTGGGTTCGACGCGACAGACAACACCACTGGCCGTTCGAACACCTTCAGCAATCAACTTCACCATCAGGCCCAAACGGCTTGCGAATGTGAGATCCTGCAGCTCTATGCCGTCGACACCTGAAATCGACACTTTCGAAAAATCAACGTCCGCCGAGAAGGCTATTGCCGACAATATCGCCGCCTTGTGGGCGGCGTCTGTGCCAGAAACATCAAGAGTTGGATCTGCTTCGGCGTAACCAAGTCGCTGAGCTTCGGCCAGCACTTCATCATACGGCCTACCGGTCGCGAGCATTTCTGTCGTAAGAAAGTTGCAGGTTCCGTTGAGAATTCCGGAAACACGGCTCACGGAAATTCCTGATAGCGAGTCGCGCAGCGCTCGAACGACCGGAACCCCGCCGGCTACAGCTGCTTCAAATAGCAGATCCACACCTTGTTCTTCTGCAAGGGCGGCGAGTTCAGTACCGTGTTCCGCGATGAGTGCTTTATTAGCAGTTACGACAGGCTTCTTAGCCTTCAGAGCAGCTTCGACGGACAGCTTGGCGGGACCGTCCGATCCTCCCATTAACTCAACGAAAACGTCGATGCCTGGATCTGATGCCATGGCTTCCGCACTGTCGAACCAAGCAAACTCATCGATCGATACCGCTCTGTTTCGGGATCGACTACGAGCTGTAACGCCACCAATCTTCACGGGACCTGGCAAGCGCAGTTCAAGCTGGCGATTTACAAGCTCAACAAGACCGCAGCCGACATTACCGAGCCCAGCAATCCCCAAATTCAATGCCGTCAAGGCGAATTCCCCTTTGTAATGTCTGATCTTGTTAGAGGTCTAATCAAGCGGCCGCGATGGGCTCGCTGTCGCCAATACCACGCGCGGTCAGAAAACGCCGCACATTTCTCGCAGCCTGGCGAATTCGCTGTTCGTTTTCTACCAAAGCGATACGGACATGGCCGTCGCCATTTTCACCAAATCCCGCGCCAGGGGCCACTGCCACATGCGCTTCATTAATAAGTTGAAGCGAAAATTCGAGACTCCCCAGATGCCTAAGCGCTTCCGGGATCGGGGCCCAAGCAAACATGGATGCTTTCGGTGTGGGGATAGACCAACCAGCGCGGGCAAAGCTCTCTATTAGCGTGTCGCGGCGATCACGGTAGATCTCTCTCGCTTCATCGACGCAGTCCTGTGGACCGTTGAGAGCTTCACAAGCTGCAACCTGGATCGGTGTGTATGCGCCATAATCGAGATATGATTTTACCCTTGCCAGAGCCGAGATCAGCCTCTCGTTCCCTGCGACAAAGCCAATGCGCCAACCTGCCATCGAAAACGTTTTCGACATTGTGGTGAACTCAACGGCAATATCCTTGGCACCATTGACCTGAAGAATCGA
>JBCCIW010000342.1:0-2648 GCA_039028055.1 Pseudomonadota bacterium
TCCTCATAATAGACGCGGATCTCGGTCCAGTGCTGCATCTGGTCGTCGAAAGGGGCGAGATTGACGGGTTCGAGCATGAGGGAGGTTTAGGCCCTTTCGTCATGTGGTGGAAGGCAGGATAAAGAGGATTAAGGCTGAAGGGCTGCAACGGCGACGGTGCCCGGCAGTTCAGGCTATCGCCAGAAAGCAGAATTTTAGTTCGACGAGGCCCCGATTACCCCTAGTCGATCCGGTATTCAGGCGCGATAAGGCTGTCTTTCGTGATCTTCAGAGGGCGGGCGTCCTAATATGGGAAGAATTGGCAGTATTGATGCCCTTCGCGGTGTCGTGATGGTGATCATGTTGCTCGACCATATCCGAGAGACGTTCTACCTGCACAAGCAAGTGGCGGACCCGGTGGATGTTACGACCACCGAGCCGGAATTGTTCTTCATACGCTTTCTGAGTTCCATCTGCGCACCCGTCTTCGTTCTGCTTACGGGCATGGGTGCCTGGCTGCATGGACGGTCTCATTCTCGGGCGGAGACATCGGCGTTTCTCCTGAAACGGGGCCTGCTTCTGATACTTCTGGAAGTGACCGTCATCAATTTTTCCTGGACAGGACAATTTCCGCCGACGACCATTTTCCTTCAGGTGATCTGGGTCATTGGCCTCGCAATGATTGCTCTGGCAGGCCTGTTATATATGCCGAGATTGCCCCTTCTCGCGCTATCAGCGATCCTTATCGCAGGTCATCACTTTCTCGAGCCGGTAAGCTTTGCCACAGGATCTCCGTGGTATCCCATCTGGTCCGTGCTCTATGATCGAAACTGGATAGAGATCTCGGATACAATGCGAGCCCGCACAAGCTACCCGCTATTGCCTTGGATTGGTGTTATCGCGCTCGGCTACGGCATCGGTCCATGGTTTTCAGCCGACGTGGAACCATCGATACGCATCCGGACGCTGACCTTTGCAGGTCTTAGTGCTCTCGCGGCATTTGCTGCCATTCGGTGGCTAAATGTGTACGGCGATGCGCCGAGGCTGACCGGTGTCGATGCGGGGACAGCCATGATGAGCTTCTTTTCGCTGACCAAGTATCCGCCCTCCTTGCTGTTCAATCTATCCACGCTGGGATTGGGCGCGTTGCTATTGGCCTGGTTCGAACGCCTCGGTGACAGTCCATCTCTTACACGGCTTTCCGTTTTCGGCGCTGCACCGATGTTCTTCTATATTCTTCACCTTTATGTCCTGAAGGTGATCTATGTGATCTGTGTAGTGCTGTTTGGGGCCAATCAGGGGAGCTATTTTGGATTGCCCTCCGTCCTGACGCTTGTTCCGGTCTTCATTATACTGCCAGCTGTATTCTATTTTCCGACCAGCTGGTTTTCACGATTGAAGCGGCGGCGGCGCGATATCGCGTGGCTGAAATATTTATAGAGGGCCGATACGTCATGGATGACGTTTGCGCTGGCCGCAACCGCCTATAAATCGGCTCTCAAATGCCCTCTCCTTGCCCCCGTCTCGCCCAAACCGAAGAGGCATATGGCAGGCTCGCTTACAATTAATTCCAGGGGACATCCTATGACTGACACATCCAGTGCGCCCGGCAGTGCGCCCGGCAGTGTGCCAAGTCCGCCAGGCGGCGCACGCGCGAGCTTTGGCGGCTTTATCCCACAAAGATCAACGGGCCTGAAGCTGCTGCTCGTCTGCGGGCTCGCCTTACTCATGGCCATACCGGCTCTCTTCGTTTACGGTGTCGTATACGAACGATCGCAGGGCGCAGACCGGGCGCTCAACGACGTCGCGTCAAAGGTGGGCGGCGAACAGACGGTGCTTGGGCCGGTACTCGCTATTCCTTACTCCTATGCTCCAGATGCGGATAAACCGGGTGAAGTCGTCTACGGCGTCGGCCTCGTTTATCCTGACACGGGAACGATCGAAGCTGATGTCTCCGTTGAGGAGCGCCAGAGGGGCATACATCTCGTTCCTGTGTACACGGCGGATACTTCCTTCACAGCCGTGTTCGATCCGGAAACCTTCTCTGCTGCGTGGCCGAGAGGCGCAAGCCCGGTTTGGTCCGATGCGCGCTTCTATATGGGCGTGCGTGATGCCAGAGGGTTGAAAACTGCTATCACGGCCACGGCAAACGCGGCCCCGCTCTCATTTGAACCAGCTACTTATGGCGGGTCCGACACCTACTCGCCAGTGCCATCCTCGGACCTTCGGCTCGCAGGCGCAGAGCTGATCGGGATCGAGGAGATGGAAAACCCCGTGACGATACGCGCAGCGATGTCTTTCTCCGGGGCCGGGCGCATAGCCTTCGCGCCATTCGCACGGGACACCGATGTTCAGATGACGTCGGATTGGGCGACCCCGAGCTTTACCGGAGGTGTCTTGCCGAGCGACCACAATGCTGGCGATGCGGAAGATGGCTTCACTGCAAACTGGCGGGTGCCTTATCTCGCGCGCGGAATTCCGGGGGCGGGTCCACGGCTCAGTCTCTATGATGTGACGGCTTATAACCGTCATGATCTCGCGGTGAAGTTCATCCGCGAAGCAAACCCGTATCAAAGTGTCCAGCGCGCCCTGAAATACGGGGCGATGTTTATCGGGCTGGTATTCCTGACCTACTTTCTGTTCGAGGTGACCAGCCACCTGCGAGCCCA
>JBCCIW010000343.1:0-2524 GCA_039028055.1 Pseudomonadota bacterium
GGTCGGAAACTGCGATTTTCGGCGAGGCTCAACTGGAATAAGCCTGCGGCGAAGGGGCATTTCTGTCCCACACCGCTTGCCAAGTGGTAGAATATAGCGTTTTCGGTGAGAAAACTCCTGAACGCCGCAATATTTTGGCTTTCGAAAGAACTTTCTGTGACACCTTTGCCATGACCAATTGGGATAAATCCAAACTGCCTTCCCGGCATGTAACGCAGGGGCCCGCGCGGGCCCCGCACCGCTCATACCTCTATGCGATGGGGCTGACCACGAAGGATATCCAGAAGCCATTTGTTGGTGTGGCATCGTGCTGGAACGAAGCCGCGCCCTGTAATACTGCACTTTTACGTCAGGCGCATGCCGTTTCAGAGGGCGTCAAAGCAGCTGACGGGACTCCGCGAGAGTTCTGCACGATCACTGTGACGGATGGAATCGCGATGGGTCACGAGGGCATGCGCTCTTCGCTCGTCAGCCGAGAAGTGATTGCTGACTCGGTCGAGCTTAGTATCCGCGGTCATTCGTATGATGCGCTCGTTGGAATAGCGGGATGTGACAAGTCTCTGCCTGGCATGATGATGGCCATGCTGCGGTTGAATATTCCCAGCGTTTTCCTCTATGGCGGATCGATCATGCCGGGGTCGTTCGAGGGCAAGGACGTGACTGTCCTGGATGTGTTCGAAGCTGTCGGCGCGCACGCTGCTGGTTCAAATGAAATGACCGAGGACAAATTGACAGCGCTTGAGAAAGTGGCGTGTCCAGGTGATGGGGCCTGCGGCGGCCAGTTTACGGCAAACACCATGGCATGTGTTTCGGAAGCAATTGGGCTTGCGTTGCCATATTCGTCGGCCCTGCCTGCTCCGTATACTGATAGGGACGGGTATGCGAAGGCATCCGGTCAGGTCGTCATGGATCTTATTCAAAACAATCTCCGTCCGAGAGATATCTGCACGCGACAAGCTTTTGAGAACGCGGCGATTGTTGTCGCCGCCACGGGCGGTTCGACAAACGCCGCACTTCATCTCCCTGCCATGGCCAATGAATGCGGTGTTGAGTTCTCTTTGCGCCATGTTGCGGAGACATTCCAAAGAACCCCGTTCATTGCTGATCTGAAACCGGGTGGGAACTACGTTGCAAAGGACATGGGGGAAGCGGGTGGAATGCCCATGCTTATGAAATCACTTCATGAAGCAGGATTGATTCACTCCGACTGTTTGACTGTTACCGGCAAAAGCTGGGGGGATTATCTTGAGGACATTACGTTCGATGAGAGTCAAAAAGTGATCTACCCGGTGTCCAATCCGATAACACCGACGGGTGGCGTCGTAGGGCTTTGGGGGTCACTCGCGCCAGATGGCGCAATCGTAAAGGTTGCCGGTCTTCAGAATCTGCAATTCAGTGGACCTGCTCGTGTTTTTGATGGGGAAGAAGCTTGCTTCAAAGCTGTAGAGGCGCGCGACTATAATGAGGGCGATGTGCTCGTGATCCGCTATGAGGGGCCGAAAGGTGGTCCTGGCATGCGGGAGATGCTCTCCACCACAGCTGCGCTTTACGGGCAGGGCATGGGAGACAAGGTTGCCCTGATTACCGACGGTCGGTTCTCCGGTGCAACACGGGGGTTTTGTATTGGACACGTCGGACCCGAAGCTGCTGAGGCTGGGCCGATAGGATTGATCGAAGATGGAGATCTGATCACAATTGATGCGGAGAAGGGGACAATTGACGTTCAGTTGACGCCGCAGGAGTTTGAAGACCGCCGTCGAAACTGGAAACCAAGAGAGACTAAATATGGATCCGGTGCTTTGATCAAATTCACGCAGCTGGTCGGCCCAGCTCATGAAGGGGCCGTAACTCATCCGGGTTTCAAAGGGGAGCGTCACGTCTACGCGGATATTTAAGGTCGGCTTCGACGTCGAAGGGGACAGTGATGGACAGCCAAGAGAACATCGACCCTACAGTGCTAGATGCCATGGCGGGACTTCCGTCTGATTTTGGATCATTTCCGAAGGTTTATAGCGACAGCATTCTTCCAGCTCTATTAAATCGCGAGCGAGATCGCGTGACCGCGGCGAAGGACGCCCGCAATGGGGGAATTGTCGGTATTCTTGGAGGGCTCGCAGGGGCTTATGGCGGGTTCGCGCTCGCTAGCTTGCCGCTGGTCGGTATTCTATCGATTGTCGCTGGTGCGGGGTGGGCCTTCTACAGGAGTTCCAACCTCAGGCAGATTGGCAAAGAAGCGAAGACGCTTCTTGTTCAGCCCGTCGCTCAAGAGTTCGGTCTTGTTTTTGACGAGCGCCCTGGTGAACAGAATACGGTCTACGATTTCCGACGGGCGAAACTGATACAACGATGGGATCGATCAAAATTCGAGGATCGACTGACTGGAAAACGTGGCGATGTTGATTTCGAATTTTTTGAAGCGCATCTGGAGGAAAAGCGAACGACCCGGGATAGCAAAGGCAGAACCCAGACGCGCTGGGTCACTGTGTTCGACGGTCAATGCATTCGCTTTGATTTCCATAAGCAA
>JBCCIW010000344.1:0-2443 GCA_039028055.1 Pseudomonadota bacterium
CCCCCGCAAAGGGCTGTAAAGCTCCATTGAGCGATACAATTCGCTTCGGAACCTCACTCGCCCCATGCCCGAGGGATAGCGCGATGGCCGCCCCTGCCGAGTGACCGATAATGAGGTTGGGTCTGAAATCCAGTGCTTCTAAGAGCATTGATATGGCTGCAGTTACATTCGGTAGCGTCGGAACAAAGCCTGCTCTCATTTGAGTAAACCCGTGGCCGGGCAGGTCGATTGCGAGCGTGTCATAGTGCTCCGCAAGCGTGGGAAATATGCCTTCCCATGAATGTGTTGAGGCTCCGGTTCCGTGCAGCAGCAAGGCTTTTGGCTTCTTATCGCTGCCCGTAGCCATGCGTTGAATATGCCAGGTCTCGCGGCCAATCTGCTTGAATTTGCTCAGCTTGCTGAATGGCCAGTCCTTGCGTTCCGAAGCCCAGTCCGGTGCACCGGGGCGTGTCCTCGGAGGGTCATTCAGCAAAACCAAGGGTCACCGCCAGCCAATCTGATCGCGCACGATCCCCGAAACCTTTGACCGATCGGCTACCGGCAGAAAATAATACTGCGCGCTCATATCGTCACATAGCGACTGAGCCCTCGGATCGGGTCGCTTCGACGTGTCAAAAAACAACACCTCATTGCCTGTTTGCGCCAGCTGGCGAGCGAGAAGCTTCGTTTCCTGTTCGGCTATCGTGCGATTGGCCGTGCCGTCCAGCGACATGTTTCCGCGACCGTCAGACAGGAATACAATCACCGGCGTTCGGCCTCGCTCTCTTTCAGCATCCGCGAGATTCGATGCAAGGGCGACGGCGTCCGCCAGGGGGGTTGCGCCTCCCGCTGGTAAGTCGGAAAGCTGTCGACGCGCTCTTACAAGCGATCGAGTTGGTGGCAGGACCAGCTCCGCATCTGTCCCGCGGAACGCGATGACTGACACAAGATCACGCCTTGCATAACAGTCCGATAGTAACTGGGTGGCCGCACCCTTCGCTTCGGAAAGTCGGTTAAGCGCCGATGATCCCGAAGCGTCGACTACAAATATAACGGATGACTGTTGCCGCCTGCGAAATCGCTTCATGCGTAGATCGGAGCGCCGAATGGCCATACGTCCGTCATCGCGCTTCGATCTTCGGATCGACTGCATCGGTGCGGCGTTTCTGAGGGTCGCTATAAGATCAACGCGCCCTTGATCGGTCCGCCGCTGGGATGTTCGGTCCGGTCGGCCTTTGTCAATGGCAAAGATAGAGTCCCCAGACCGCCCTGCCATGCCTATGGATTTTCGCCTTCCTGATTTCCGGTCGGCCCTGGCCTTTTGCCTGCGAGCCAAAGTGGCACCAGCATCAGCCGTTATGGCGTCGATCAACATTGTTTGCAGATCCTCGGCCGGCGCCTGCGCATCCTTGGAGTCATCTTGCGCCTCGTTTGTGTCTTTCTGTCCGTCATCCGGCAGGGAATCTTCTGGAGCCGGGGGAGGCGGGGGCTCAGGCATACCGGTCCGGTTCGGCAACACGAGCCGACAGGCGAGCAATACATCCTCCTCGGAAACTGCCGTTCGCCCATCTAGAGCCGCGCTCGCTTTGGCACCGTTGGCACAGAACATGGGCATGCGCATCGACGTTACCCCGATTGAGGCGCAGGCCGCGACGATTGCATCAATGAACTCCGGGGCGATAACCACATGTGGAAACAGATTTTGCGCGTCTGAAATATCTTCCTTTCTGATCGCGAAAGGCTCCGCCGTCCGAAGGCGAATTGCGCTCAAGTCGATAGTGAAACCGATCCTCTCGGTCAGAACAGCCGGGGGGGCATCCTCCGCAGACTCGCTCTCGTCGAGCAGAAGAGTACATGCGGGGCTGTGGATGTCCGGGTCGCTTCGGTCAATTTCAGCTGCAATAAGCGCGGCGGTTTCAGTTTCCAGCCGGTCTGCCATGTTGATGACTAGAACTCTCCCAGCAGCTTCAGCGATCAGTCCCTTTTCATAGGCGAGCTGCCCCGATGCCAATGATCTCGCCATAGACACGCCGCCGGTCAGCCGACGCGCCGAAACCGAGGCCGGCACATACACGGGTTGGGTAGCTGATGGGATCAATTCATTGAACGCATCGAGCCAGATATCCCGCACCGGTCCAGCCCCAGACATGAGTCTGATACCTCCAGTCTTCACACCAGCAATGAGGCCAAAAGCTCCGGCGAGCGACGCATGATACCATCGCTCCGCGGCGCTCATTGGGCCAGCACTTCTTCAACGGCGCGGGTTACACGGGTGGACGCGGTAGAATCGTCGAGGGGGTCTTTTCGCAGGCGGTGGCTTAGCGCGAGCGGTGCTGCCTGCTGCAGGTGAATACGGGTCACCTTATCCCCGCCAGAAAGAGCGGCGAGGCCGCGGGCAGCTCGGGTCAGGGCCAGTTCGCCGCGGAGCCCATCCGACCCGAGCGAAACACAGAGCGCAGCTGCC
>JBCCIW010000345.1:0-2296 GCA_039028055.1 Pseudomonadota bacterium
TCGCACCAGACCTCCCAGCCGAGGCCCCAGGCACCGACGGTCGGATTTTCCCAATCGTCTTCGACGAAGCGAATGTCATGGACGGTCGGATCAATGCCGATCGCGTAGAGGCTGTTCAGATAGAGGTCCTGAAGGTCCGGCGGGTTCGGCTTCAGGATGACCTGATACTGGTAGTAATGCCCGAGCCTGTTGGGATTTTCGCCGTAGCGCGCATCGGCGGGCCGCCGGCAGGGTTGAACGTACGCAGCGTTCCAATGGTCCGGTCCCAGCGCGCGCAGCACGGTCGCCGGATGCAGCGTGCCAGCGCCGACTTCCATGTCATAGGGCTGCAGAATGGCACAGCCCTGCGCCGACCAGTAATTCTGGAGCGTCAGAATGATGTCCTGGAAACAGGTCGGTTTTTGCTCGGGCATTTCAAAGGGCATGGGGCAGCTCAAATGTCGGTGTCACCGACAGTCTGCTACCCGCCACAGGCCCCGCACGCAATCCCCTAGCCTGTCCCCGAGAAGGGCCGAAAGTCTAGGCACCGACGGGGATACGCTTGGAGATATAGGGAGGATAGATCCGGTTTGGAAACGCCAACAAACACACCAGAAATCGGCGCGGTTGGTGTTTTGTGGGGATAGATTGGATTTTTCGACTGCTTTTGGTCAGAGACAGAATTTCCGAGCGCGCTTGCAGATGCCATCAGACTAATCGTTCGTCCTCAATTACCAATAACCATCCAGGATTGCCGATCTAGCGAGATTGGCTACATAGAAGTCTATTCGAGGAGTTAAGTGTTATGGCAACTGATGCGCGAGTAGCTGCTGTGTTTAGTTTAATGGCATCTGCGTGCGCGTCGGGACCTCAAATCGGAGATGAAGCACCAAGGAATACCTGCGGCGCTAGTTCTTCCGGGTGGATAATAAGCGAAGCTCCAGACAATGCCGACGATTATCGGCAGATCGCCACAGAATCCTCTCCCTACGAAACGGAGAAGATATCGGCGGATGAATGGGGTCACCACGATGAAGAAACGTGGCTGATCAAATCTTCTGGAGAGGTAATACTATGTATAGCCGATGGACCTCCCTGGGAAGCCTGGACAGTACGTTTTTGGGAGTTCGCCGCCCCTGAAGAAGATTCCGTTCAGCTGAAAGTCGTAAGGGAACTTTACACAATTATTGTTGGTTAATCCTATCTGCCGATGTGCAAACGCATGTTGAATGTCCCCAATGCCGCCGAAAGCAGACATCACCAACTACACGCGACTGAGATTTTACCAACCGAGCGCCTCACCCCCGTGAATCGCGCGCATGGCCTGCGAAAACCCGTCGCCGCCATTCCGCTCCCGGACATGAAACGGCGCAAGCAGGCGCACACGTCCGCGCTTCAG
Source organism: Pseudomonadota bacterium (assembly GCA_039028055.1). GTDB lineage: Bacteria > Pseudomonadota > Alphaproteobacteria > Caulobacterales > Hyphomonadaceae > CALLCD01. The sequence continues at coordinate 1,379 of JBCCIW010000345.1, forward strand.
TCCCTTACGCCCGCGGATGAGCACCCGGTTCGCTTCTTCGTCCGGAAATGGCGCAATCGGCTGGACCGTCAGCTCCCCTGTCCAACGATCGAGCGCCGCGAGAATCCGGGCAAGTTCCGCGGCTCGGTGGATGATCACGATCGGCGCGCGGGGCTTGGCAACGAACATCATGGCCTTCAACCAATCTTCAAGGGGAATTGTCTCCAGATACGCATCTTCGCGACCCTCACCCGGTGGCGCAATCGTGCCGGGTTCAAAATACGGTGGATTGGAGAACACGCAGTCGAATTGGTTCTCCCGCTGCCTCGCCCAATCGGAGACGTTTGCGACATCAAGTGAAACCCGCCCGTCAAATGCATTGGACTGCAGACCGCGTTGAGCGAGTTCGATCATGGCGGGATCTATATCGATGCCCGTGAAGCTCGTTTCGCTCAAACGCCATGCCGCGGGCAACAAGGCACCCCCACAACCGCAGCCGACGTCAAGGTAGTGGCCACCCGGCTTGTGGGGAATCGCAGCCGCTAGAAGCAGCGAATCTGTACCGGCACGAAAGCCTTTTTCGGGTTGGTGGATCACGATTTTGCCACCGAGCAGAGTATCCTCGGTTGCCTTCACAGGCCCTGAGCTCCGTCAGACGAGAGCTCGCGAAGTATCCAGCGCGCGCGTTCGGCCATGTCACTTGGAACGGTGAGACGTCGTGGAAAAGCGCCGATTCCGCCCTCTATAGCTGACATATACTGATCAGCGACGAAGTAGTGAATGCCGTCTTCATCCAGCAAATGACAAGCATAGGAAAGCTTTACCGGATCTGTTGTGCGCAGGACTTCTTCCACTTTTCAGATTCCCATCAATCGTGCGGCACCGGGCCGCGCTTTGTTGACCTCAGCGTCGCGCTATCCTTATTGGGACGCAGATACA
>JBCCIW010000346.1:0-2277 GCA_039028055.1 Pseudomonadota bacterium
ACCCGGCCATCAATCTGATCCGTCACAGTCGGGACCAGCACGTCTGCCGTTTGAACCGCCTCAGCCAGCGCGTCCTGACTCATTGGGGCACCGCTTTCGTTGAGCGTCGTATCAAACAGCTCCTTCAAGCGGATTTCTACCGGATCAGGCAGGCGGCGGGTCACGATCACTTTCAGGCGTTTCGCAGACATAAACCCTCACAATTTTAACGTTTCAGGGTGCGATTAGCAGAGCAAACACGCGCCGCCAATGCGCTCCTTTACTTTGAATTCACAACCTTGCGTAATTTATGCAGCTATGGGCAGGTATTTCTTTCAAGTTCTGGTGACTTTTGCAGCAGTGTTGTGGGGGCTGATCCCCGCGACCGTGGCGCAAGAATCGCCTTCTATTACAAGGGTTAGCAAATTCTCGGGTGAACAAGTCCCCCGGTTTGCGTCGCTTCGTTTCTCCGCCGTTCACGGACGACAGGGGCCGAGCCTCAACCATGCCATCCTCTGGCGCTACGAGGCTGAGGGTATGCCGGTTCTCGTGATCCGTGAAACTCATGGCTGGCGGCGTGTACGCGACGCCGATGGCGATGAGGTCTGGGTGCAAGCGCGCATGCTGTCGACGGATCGCACCGCCGTCACCATACAGGACACGCAACTCCACGCTCGGCCAGATGCAGACAGCCGGGCCCGCGCACTGATAAAATCCGATGTCATCGTACACCTCGATAGCTGTGAATTCGGCTGGTGCAGCGTCGAGATCGGTAAGCGCAAAGGCTGGCTTAAAGAGAGCAGTCTCTGGGGAACACGATTTGGTAGCGATGGTGTTTGAGGTCATTTTGCCACTTTAGGCTAATCCGACTGTGTTGTGGTTGCCGCAACCTCGCCAGAGGTCTAGGACAAGCCCAATAAACAAGATGGCAAGGACTCAAAAAATGAGCGGACCCCACGATTTTCACACGCCAAAAAGCGCCTACACAAAGGAAGACCTTTTGATTTCAGGGCAGGGCAAACTTTTCGGACCTAATAATGCACAGCTGCCCGCCCCACCGATGCTGATGATGGACCGGATCACCGAGATCAGTCTTGACGGTGGCGAATATGGTAAGGGTCACGTTGTCGGCGAAATGGACGTCGATCCCTCACTCTGGTTCTTTGATTGTCACTTTCCGGGCGACCCGGTCATGCCGGGCTGTCTCGGTCTTGATGCAATGTGGCAGGCGATTGGTTACTGGTTGGGATGGTCTGGATCACCCGGAAAGGGCAGGGCGCTCGGCGTCGGCGAGGTGCGATTTACCGGTGAGATTACCCCGGATAACAAGCTCGTGCGCTACGAAATTGATATGCGCCGTGTGCGGCGGGGACGACTGATCCTCGGTATCGCAGATGGGCGTGTCTATACCGACGGCGAGAAGATCTATACGGCCAAGGACATGCGCGTCGGCTTGGTCGATAAATCCTAGTCTTCGACCAGCTTGTGGGCTTCCTCGGATAAAACATCCGCCATCTCATCGAAAACATTGCCTAAAGGCGATGTGGTCCGCCAAACGAGCTGAACCTCGCGCTGACTATCCAGCGCATCAATTCGGCGGACCACGACACTGTCATCATGCCGGGTTTCTGAAGCCGCATAAAGACTTGGTACAACTGCGACCCCGGCACCCATTGCTGCCATCTGGCGCAGCGCATCGAGACTGTTTCCCTCATACTCATCGCTGACATAGGCCCCAATTTGTGCGGCCAGATCCCTTACCGTCCGGCTTAACATGAAGTCTTGGCCAAGCGTCAGCAAGGTCGCGCCTTTCAGATCAGAGCTTCGAAGCGGCCCTTGCGTTTGCGCTAGGTCGGCGTCCGGGGCAACGCACGCGAACAGACGCTCGGTCAGAATAGGCCGGGTGACAAGGCCCTCTTGCTCGCCTTCTACGGTGAGAATGAGATCAAAGCGGCCATCATTGATCTTCTCAAAGAGCGCTAGACGACTTTCTTCGCGAACGCTGAGCTTTAAGGCGGGAAACTGGGCATGCAGCCGCTTTGCTACCATAGGCAGCAAATATGGGCCGAGCGAGGGCAGCACCCCAAGGCGGACCCGACCAGCCATCTCGCCTGAATACTGCCGGGCAGCCGCTTTTAGATCATCCATGTCTTTCAGCACGATCCGTGCGCGGTGCAGAACATCTTCACCGGCGGGTGTGAGAATCGATCCAGCCCGCCCCCGCTCGACGAGCTGCGTTCCGAGTTGGGCTTCCATATCCGCGATTTGCGCTGACAGGCTGGGCTGGCTGACATGTAC
>JBCCIW010000347.1:0-2250 GCA_039028055.1 Pseudomonadota bacterium
GCGGTGAATGGAAAGCGCCAGAAATTGCCGAGTCCGACAGACGAGCCGACGGCGGCCATGATGAAGCCGAACCGCGACCCCCAGGTATCTGTCTTGCGACCTATCGCTGCCATGTAATGCGCCTCCCACGAGCATATTTGTTGCGCGCGACACTAGTGATGACGCAAAAAACGTCAACGAGACCCGCGCAGTACAGGTGATTTGTTTCCGGCTACAGGAGTTTGCTTTCGCGGTGAATATGCGCCGAGAGGACCAAGCCAAAGCCGGCCATAACGGTGAGCATGGCCGTTCCTCCGAAGGAAATCAGCGGCAGCGGAATACCCACGACTGGCAGGAGGCCAGCCACCATGCCGATGTTGAAGGCCACATAGAACGCGATCGTAGACACAGCGCCGATCGCAGCAAATCGGCCAAAACGCGAATGACTGCGCATGGCGATCACGAAGCCCCAGACGATGACCGCGGCCCACACGAGCAGCAGGGTCAGCGAGCCGAGAAATCCAAACTCCTCGGCGAGCACGGTGAAGATGAAATCCGTGTGCTGCGCTGGAATAAAATCAAGCTGGCTTTGCGTGCCTTGCGTAAAGCCCCTGCCGTCCCAACCACCTGAGCCAATTGCGATTTTTGCCTGCTCTGACTGGTATCCCGCACCAAGGGGATCAGCGCTCGGATTCCAGAGGGTTTCGACCCGAGCCCGCTGATAATCCTTCAACACATAGAAATAGGCGAATGGCGCACCCACTATCCCGGCAAGACCACCAACAATGATAACCCGCCAGAAAAGCCCCGCGAAATAAACGACGACGAGTCCCGAAGCGACGACTGTGAGCGCCGTGCCAAGGTCTGGTTGCCGAAGGATCAATAGGGCTGGGGCAAAAATCAGAATGAGCGCCGGAACATGAACTAGCAATCCTCCGGAATTGTCCTTCAGGTAGCGCTGATAGTAGGCGGCCAGAGCAAGAGTCAGGGACAGTTTCATAAGCTCAGATGGCTGAAGCCTCAGTGGTCCGATTTCGAGCCAGCGCTCTGCGCCGCCACCTGTCGAGCCGAAGAATTCGACGCCCAGAAGCATGATGAACGAGAGTAGATAAGCCGGGATTGCCGCTGCAAGCCAGGTTCGCAGCGGAACCAGCGCCAGTACCATCATCAGAATGAAAGCCGCGAGGAAGCGCGTGAAGTGCTTGGTCGGCAGGCCAGCGTTCTCTGGATTGGTGATGGTGGAGGAGTAGAGCATAGCCGTGCCGAAGAGGGCGAGCCCGGTGATGAGGGCGATCAGGCCCCATGGGATACGAGCGATCTTCTTGATGTTCGATTGGCGTCCGAACTGCCCCGCACGGCTCGGGCCGGACCTGACTTCCCCTGTCCAGGTCATAGCGCGCCTCGGCTCGGCGATGACGGAGAATTGCTTGCTGTTCTCTGATAAACCGGCGCTCGGCCGCTTTCTGTACGAATGGCGTGGGCAAGAATGTCCCGCGCGACAGGCGCGGCCGCCCGGCTGCCGCCTTCGCCGTGTTCGACAACAACCGCGGCTGCATATTTCGGATTGTCTGCAGGTGCGTAAGCAACAAAGAGCGCATGGTCGCGCAGCTTACGATCAATCTGGTCGCCGCTCAGAATTCCGGATCGGCGCTCGGCTGCCGTAATCCGTCTCACCTGAGCCGTACCGGTTTTTCCGGCGAGCCTTGGACCGCCGAGACCGAGGTCGCCAGAGGACCTGGCAGTGCCACCCCATTCGGATGTCACCCCGAACATGCCCGCTTTCATCCGCTGCATGATCTCCTCGTCAAGCGGTGCATCGACAATATCCCGCGGCCCGCGATCCGGGCCCTCACCTATGAGATTGGGCGCGATCACCCGGCCCTCAGCTGCAATGCGCGCGCACATGACGGCGAGATGAAGCGGCGATGAATTCAGATAACCCTGGCCGATCCCAATGTTCAGGGTTTCGCCTTCATACCACTGCTCATTGAAGGTTTCGCGTTTCCAGGCGTCGTTCGGCACAACACCGGAGCGACCACCTGTCATGCCAAGATCCCATCGGTGACCGAACCCGAATTTTCGTGATGTCTCAGCGAGGCGTTCAATGCCAACACGGCGCGCAATCTCATAGAAATAAACGTCGCATGAGCCCTTTATCGCATCATGCATATTTACCGAGCCGTGCCCGCCGCGCTTCCAGCAGTGCCAGGTGCGGTTTCCGAACCAGTATTGCTGGTTGCAGTATATCCGTTCGCCCGGGTCGATTACGCC
>JBCCIW010000348.1:0-2091 GCA_039028055.1 Pseudomonadota bacterium
GCGGGCCTCCAGCATGTGCCATCCATCCACCGCGTCTTGCAAAGTCGCCCCCACATTCGCTTTCATCCAGGTCATGAAGTCGCCATGACAAACAAAGTCTGCCCCAATCTGAGACTTGAAAAAAGCGCGCACATTCGGCCCAAAAGAGATGCTGTCTGTAATCTCAGTCTGCAGGCTCAGTTCAGCCTTGGCCCAGTTGAACTTGCTCTTACTTTTCGCTCTCGTCGATTTCGGCAAAGGCTCACCCGGAAAGCGCAACCGAAACGCAACCCGCTCGCGCAGCTCTGCCTTCAGGCCTGCGACCGGCAAATTCAGCGCCTCACACGCCTCTTTCAAAACAGAAACCGGCCAATACCAACGCTCAAACTCATCGGCGCTGAGGCTCGGCGTAAATTCAGGTCTAAGCTCATCCATAGGCGTCACGTCGGCATGGCCGCTTCGGTGCCTGAAGTTATCTTTTGTTGCACTGCTCTTTCAGATTCGGAAAATTTTTCGAATTGAAACGCAGACGCAGAAATCTGCCCAAAATTACACAGCCGTGTCCCAGCCAGGTGCGACTATACAATCATTCTGACAAGTGTTTACGTTCGATCACTCGTTCGCAAGAGAGCTTTCGCGCGTGTAAATTCCCTGGGATCCTATCACCCTCAATCCACCGCCAATTGGCTTGCCAAATGATGTCCAGCTATAAGTATCTCCGGTAAAAACGGCCTCAGCCATCATCACCATGCCTGCTTCAGCATCGTCACCCCACTTAACCGTAAAAACCCAATTTCCCGGGCCCATCATATCGGCACGAAGGATCTCTCCAGTATACGACTCCTGCGTATTGCCGCTATCATCTAATATGGTGACTTCGTAACCGCCGCCAGAGAAATCGACCGAGAAGGCAGCATCATCACCAGTCGCTGGAAATTTAACGGCAAACTCACCGATCTTTTCGATTGCATAGGGTTCTGTGGTGAAGCTTTCCCAGTCACCGTCCTCTGACCTGCTAACCCCGGAAACAAGGCTCCAAGTTCCTGTGGACCAGTCGTCCACTATGTCCCGAAATTTGGCGTTTTCTTCAGCATCCGCCGATGGAAATATCAAAAACACGAGACACGCGATCGCTACAAAATATTTTGTCATAACGCTTCACCCAAAGTCATTTTATGAAGTCATCATTATATCAATAAATGTGATGAACACAATCGATTTTACTAATGTACACGCACGATTTAATTACTTTTGACGGGTTCGCATTAGAGCAAATTCAGGTCTAAGCTCATCCATAAATGCTACGTCACCACGGACGCTTCGGCGGTGTTTCAAAGGACCGCTCGAGGTCATCAAAAAGACTGCCTGTTTGCGCATCCCCATTCGTTTCATCCCATTTACGCATCCAGCTTTGCAGTGGCGCAAGCTCGCCACTCTTCTCCCACTCAAAATAGCCGAGCGCCCCAGCCGCAGGGATTGGCTCAATCGGCTGCGGATTCTCCAGAACCAGTCCGCGCGACTCAGGCGTTGCTGAGGCCCGCGCCATCCAGAGGCTATCCGTCTCTCCGGGCTTCACAATGTCCACCACATCGACAATCCCAATGATCGCGCGGCGCACCAACTTGCCCGGTGGAGGCGCGACACAACCGATCTCGCTCATGCGCATGGTAATGTAGCGATACTGATCCTGACTCATACCAACCGCTGCATGTAGACAAATCCGCCCCGGCACCATTCGCCCTGCCCGAACAGACCCGATGCTCCTATTCTCAATATCCTTACCGCCATGAATAATCGCCCAAGCCGAGGGCTGGCGCACGCTCAGGGCAAGGCGTGGGAGATTACCCCGCATGCGCCTCGTAGCGGAATTCCATGATCCGGGTCAGCAGCGGGCTTTCAAAATTCGGCGGAACTGGCTTTTGCCCGACCAGCCAAGCAAAGACCTCCCAGTCCGGCGTCGCGAGCAGGCGTTCAAATTCAGACAGGTCATCATCCGACAGCGCGCCTAAATGCTCATTCGCAAACGACCCCATCAGCAGGTCCATCTCGCGAAACCCTCTACGCCATGCGCGAAACTTCAATTTACGGCGGCGCTCGTCCAGCTCGGTTTCA
>JBCCIW010000349.1:0-1909 GCA_039028055.1 Pseudomonadota bacterium
CCACATCTGCATCGATCTGAAGCTCTTCCTGTGCGAGGAATTGGCCCATACGACGCCGGACGTCATACACGCTTCTACCTTGGACGATGCTGTCCGGTCGCGAAAAATACACATACTCGAAAACACAAGGACGTGCGGGTCTTGGAGGGAACGGAGTAATGCTCTCGATACCTTCCTCGCTGATGATGACAACCTCTCCATTTTCAATTTCGCGCACGAAGTCCGCGCCGATCAGATCAAGCGCGCAGGTTTCCGACGCCAACACGTAGGCATCGCCCAACCTGCCGAGAACGAGGGGACGCAAGCCAATTGGGTCTCTGGCTCCGATTAGCTTTTTATTCGTCAGGCCAACGAGCGCATAACCACCTTCGATTTGAGCCATCGCCTGGATCAGCCTGTCCGTAAACCTGCCTTTTGGCGTCTTCGCAATTAACTGAAGCACGACTTCAGTATCCATTGTCGTCTGGAATATGGCTCCTTCATCGACCAGTTGCTGACGTTTCTGACGTGCATTTGTGAGATTGCCATTGTGGGCAATTGCAACGCCGCCGGTGGCTAAGTCCGCAAAAATTGGCTGGATATTACGCGGAGCCGGCTTGCCTTGAGTCGAGTAACGATTGTGACCGATTGCAGAGTGTCCTGGCAACCGCTCCGGTAGATCAAGTCCCGTGAACGAGTCGCCGACCAGGCCCATATGCCGCTCTGCATGAAACCCAAAACCATCATAGCTGACAATTCCACAGGCTTCCTGACCGCGGTGTTGAAGCGCATGGAGCCCCAATGTGGTCAGGATGGCTGCTTCAGGGTGGCCGAATACTCCGAATACGCCGCACTCTTCGCGGGGTTTATCATCGTCATGATCCCAGAACATTGGCATCAGCCTCTTTCGGTTGTTCAGCTACTATTCTTCGTCTCGAGCATTTTCAAGTGCGTCAGCCACGCCTCTGAGCAACTCCTCGGCTTCCCCATTGTCTCTGCTGAGCGCGCCGTCCAGATCTTCGGCAACCCGAGGAGCATTCCACGTTATTGTAGCAGCGGCACGCTCAAACATCGGATAACTCGCGGATCCGGAAATAAAATCGGGAACGCGGTCCGATGGCACTACGGTAATCATGAGCCAGGCAAGAAAAACAAGCGCTGCACCTCCGCGCGCTGCTCCGAAAACCATGCCTGCAAGTCGATCGACAATCGTTACACCTTCAGTACCTTGAATGACACTCGTAACGCGGCTGCTGACGAACCGAACGATAAGGTAAACAGCAATAAATGCCACGCTGACAATGGCGACGTCAGCTGTCCAGGCGGCCATGTTTTCCGGCAGCCATCCAGCAATCTGTTCGCGCAATAATTCCCTACCCAAGAATGCCGCCGCGATAGCCGCAATGAGCGCTGTCATTGCCGCAAGCTCTCTCATAAATCCGCGAGAGAGGGCCATAAGAGCTGACATTATTACAACCAGCACAGCAATAGCGTCGAAGGCCGTGATTGAACTGAGCAAGGTCTCCGTCATAGATCCGTTTCCAGCTGCAGCAGGCTTGTGAGTTCGTTAAGACGCTTCAATGGCGTGACCGTCAAGCCATCAACTGCGACCGGGCATCCATCTGGTACGAAGGCTCGGTCAAATCCTAAACGGCTCGCTTCTTTCAGCCTTTGCTCCATTCGGGAGACCGGCCTAATCGCTCCTGATAAGGCAACTTCCCCAAAGAAAATAGATTTTGACGGCAGGGGGGCATTTGCTGCGGACGACAGCAGAGCCGCTGCGGCAGGCAAATCTCCCGCAGGCTCGGTAATTCGATAACCACCAGCGACTGATAAATAAACATCACGCCCCGCAAGTGATACACCACTTCGAGACTCCATCACGGCGAGCAGCATGGCGAGGCGCCCCCCATCCCATCCAATAACTGAG
>JBCCIW010000350.1:0-1861 GCA_039028055.1 Pseudomonadota bacterium
ATCGGCGCTTCTGTAGCTTTTAACGCTGCTTCAAGCGCCTGCATCTCGCCCGGAAGATCAGCTGCAAAGAGAATGAGCGGGAGGAAACTCATGTTTGCCAAAATCACCAATGAATAGGGCGATCATGGGGCATTGGTGTATTGAAGTGTCCGCGTCGACAGAGGCCCTAGAACAAATTCGAAACTCAGTCTTCGGGCACAAGCTGCGCGATAACGGCACCTTCAACCAACTGATCACCAGCCGATGCATCGACGCTCTCGATAGCTCCATCGCGTGGCGCTGTAAGCGTATGCTCCATCTTCATGGCTTCCATGACTGCGACCGTGTCGCCCTTTGCGACCGTATCCCCATTCTTGACGGCAACGCTCACAAGCTTGCCCGACATCGGCGCAGCAATTTGATCGCCGCCAGCGAGCGCCTCGGCTTCCGCATCGAAGTCAGGAACTGTGACGAGGACCGAGTCTCCTCCGGTCGTTGCCGCGTATCGACGCACAGAAAGATCCGTGATCAACGGTAGCGGCGTACCGTCGGGAACCGGATAGTCATCCGGATTCAGAACATCAGCATCATCGAGAACGGCAACCGAAGCCGTAGTTCGGGGCGTTGCATTCATGCGCCAGCCATCGCGGCGGCTCCATGGATCAGGCTCATCAGCGTCCGTGAGCTGGACATCGCAAACAGCCATGACAGAGGCGTGCTGATGATCCCCCGGTGCATTGGTTAGCGCGTCACCTTGCTCGGCAATCCAGTTAACATGATGGGTGCCCGCGGCGAACTCATCCGATGCTGCACAGCGTGCGAGAAATCCGATATTTCCCGGAACACCGGCGAGCTGCGTGTGATGTAGCGTCTCAACTGTGCGGTCGATGCAGGCTTCTCTGGAATCCGCCCAGAGAACAAGCTTCGCAATCATCGAGTCGTACGAAGGTGGCAGGCGGTCTCCCGTTTCGAAGCCCGCCTCCCAACGAAGCGTCTCATCATCCGTGTTTGCGAGGAGACCAAACTCTTCGATCACACCGGCACCGGGTCGAAAATCATCAGACGGATCTTCAGCACAAACACGGCATTCGATGGCGTGCCCGATCATTTCTATATCATCTTGCGCAGCCGGAAGAGATTCACCGGATGCAATACGCAGCTGCCACTCGACAAGATCGGTGCCCGTAATCATTTCAGTTACCGGATGCTCGACCTGAAGCCGGGTGTTCATTTCGAGGAACCAGAAACTGTCGAGGGTCAGCGGCCCGTCTCCATCGACAATAAACTCAACAGTTCCAGCACCAGCATACTTCACAGCTTTGGCAAGCTCGACAGCAGCGCCCGTCATCGCCGCGCGAACCTCGTCCGGCATGTTTGGCGCCGGCGCTTCTTCGATCACTTTCTGGCGGCGGCGCTGGAGAGAGCAATCTCGCTCGAACAGGTGGACTGCCTCGCCCTTTCCGTCCCCGAAAACCTGCACCTCTATGTGGCGAGGTGTTTGAACCAGCTTTTCCAACATCACGCGACCGTCGCCGAACGCACTTTCCGCTTCTCGTACTGCGCTTTCGAGATTGGCTTTGAGATCACTTGCCTTGTCGACTTGGCGAATGCCGCGACCGCCACCACCGGCGACAGCCTTGATAAGGAGCGGATAGCCAATATCTTTTGCTGCGGCTTTGAGAGTGTCCGGATCCTGAGCATCGCCGCGATATCCGGGCAGCACAGGAACGCCAGCATCCTCTGCGATGCGTTTCGCTTCATCCTTGGGACCCATGGCACGAATGGTTTCGGCACGCGGACCCACCCAGATGATACCAGCCTTTTCAACGGCTTCAGCGAAGTCAGCATTCTCGGACAGGAAGCCGTATCCCGGGTGGATAGC
>JBCCIW010000351.1:0-1845 GCA_039028055.1 Pseudomonadota bacterium
CGATCTTACCGATCTTCTTTCCGGAAGGCCGTTGGCCATACCCTTCGTAAATACCGTGGCTGACGCTGCCCTCGCTGACTACTTCATCGATCAGGCCGACATGGATCAAGACGTCTTCTGGGGCGTTGATCAGGAGTTTATCGGTTCACCGCTGCTGCACCTGGAGTCACTGATGGAATTGGCAACCGGATTCGAAGCAGAGGATCTTGTCTCCGCCTTGCTGGAGAAAGAACGGGAAGCCTTCGGTTCTGGCAATCAGGAGTCGGCCTTCTTATTCACGGCAACTTCTGAGACTTTTCAGGAACTTTATTCGTCGTTCTCAGACGTTCCCGATGCTTACGAGATTATTCAAGCGCTAGAGGTGAGCGCCACCATCTATCAGTCATTTAAAGCGGGTCGTGGTTTCGCCAGCAACACCGCCCGCATTCACTATATGCGCCAGACATTTATCAGCGCCTATAATGCTGCTCCCTCATCGGCTCCACGCGCTTTGTTTAAGTTTGGAGCCATACATATGGCGCGTGGAACCACTTTCTTGAACACGTTCGACCTTGGCTCATTGACGGAGGGAATCGCTGCAGCAAACGAACTTGATGTACTACGAATTGCAGTGATGCCGCTTGAAGGTGAGCAGCTAATTGTCAGCCCGACCGCTGATGAGACATTTCAGACCAGATCAATGCGTTCGAACGACGTTGCCGGATTCCTTGGCATTATCGGCGTCAGAGACGAGGACATTCCAGAAGACGGATATGCTGTCATCGCGCTGGAACCATTAAGATACCAACTAGAGCAGAATGGCCTGAACCAGCTTCCGCCTCCGCCCACTTTCTTCATTCTCGGCTATGATTATGTTGTGACAACGCGAGGCGCTCGCGCGGCCGTGCCGATCATTGCGGAATAGTGGTCAGGCGCTATCAGCCAGCGTTGAGTTTCTACCGCTAAATCTCGCCCTGAAGCTCTAGCTCAACCGGTCCTGTCATGTGGACGCGGTCGTCTTCCTCTCGCCAGTCTATGGTGAGGTCACCTCCATCGAGCATAAGCCTGGCTTTGCGCTCTGTCAGCCCAGCCCGCGCCGCACAGACAAGCGCCGCACAAGCTCCGGTGCCGCAGGCGAGGGTCAGGCCGGCACCTCGTTCCCAGACTTTGAGCCGGATCGTTTCCCTGTCGAGGATCTGAGCGAAGCCGACATTCACGCCTTCCGGAAACAAGGGATGGCCCTCCACAAGAGGACCAATCGCAGAAACTTCATAAGCATCGACGTCATCAACGAAGAAGACCGCGTGGGGGTTGCCCATCGAGACAACAGCCGGGCGTGACAGGATCGGATCATCTATCGGCCCGATCTTCACATCAACACCGCGAACGTCCATTGCTTCAGCGAGTGGAATATCTTCCCAGCCCATAAGGGGAGAGCCCATATCCACGGTGATCAGGCCGTCAGCTCCTGCGCGGCGCGCTTTCAGCACATCGGCTTCGGTTTGAATTGTGACCTCTGTCTTACCGGTCTCTGAGAGCATTAGCTCGCCGACGCAGCGCGTGACATTTCCACAGGCGGACACCTCTCCGCCATCCGAGTTCCAGATCCGCATGAACACATCGCGCGTCGGCGCGCGCTCCAGAGCAATCACCTGATCGGCGCTTGTTTCCGAAGCGATATCGCGGATTTGGCCTTCTGTCGGCGCGAAAGGGGTCTCCCGCGCGTCGAAAATCATGAAGGCATTGCCCGCACCGTTCATCTTCCAGAACTTCATGCAGCGCTACTTAGGAGCTTTGTCGACGAATTGGAATGGAAAAGAAGTTAACGTGCGGTCTTCGCAGGGCGGGTGCGAATTGCATTCCAGA
>JBCCIW010000352.1:0-1750 GCA_039028055.1 Pseudomonadota bacterium
CTTCGTAAACGGTGATCCGTCTAATAAGCCTTGCAGGCCTTCTTTGCTCATAGGCGCGCTCATAATGTCACTACTTGTTTGCCGATGACTTGGCGGTTGATCAGTTCATCGAAAGAGGCGGCAATATCAGAGGCGGGACGCGTGCTGTGGATGACCGGTTTGAACAGGCGTTTGGCGACGCGGTCCAGAAGTTCTGCCTGATCGTCCATGCTCCAGCCATTTGAACCGACAATCGATTGCTCGAATGACCAAATGTAGCGCAGATCCTCTTGCGGATCATGACCTGCACTGGCACCGCATACCAAAATGCGCCCCTCATTTCTCAGGCACTTTAAGCTATCGACCCATGTCGGCCCGCCAACATAGTTGATGATGACGTCCATACCGCCTGGTTCGCCATAAAAGGCGGGTTTCCCGTGCCGGCTGACAAGTTCTTTGCGCCACTCTCTATTCGACGTGTCGAGCGTTTCATCTGCGCCGATATCGCTCAGCGCTTGAAGCTTATGAGCACCGGAGGCTGCACCGATGACATAAGCGCCGCGCGCTTTGGCAAACTGGATACTGGCCACGCCGACGCCCCCGCCAGCGCCTAGGACGAGCACTTTTTCGCCCTCTTTCACGTTACCGCGCGTCTCAATCATGCGAAGTGCAGTGCCATAGGCGACAGGCATCGCCGCGGCATCCTCAAACGAGATCTCATCAGGCATCTTGATCAGAACGGACGCTGGAACACAGACATATTCTGCAGCCGCACCCGGTGTCGTTTCTCCCATCATGCCTTTGACCGGCAGGATTGGATAAGGATTGACCCGGTCCCCAATTGACCAACCTTGAACTCCTGATCCAAGCGATACAATCTCGCCTGCAAAGTCGCCGCAGGGCTGCATCGGAAAGGGTGTTTTCAGTCCGGTTTCGCCTGACAGCATCATTGGGTCAAATCCATTGAGAGCGGCGGCTCTCACACGGATTAGAACCTCATCGCTGCTTGGGACTGGCGTATCCGCCTCACGCCAAGTCAGTTTTTCTGTGCCACCATGCTGATCGAATTGAACAGCCATCATCGTTTTGGGTATCGTTTCTGTCATACAAAGTGTATACAATTTGCGACAAGGGAAAAGCAATGCGTGATTTCGGTCTCGATTTGGATCATATTGGCCTCTGGTGCAGCGATGTCGAAGCGGGTGCGCGTTTGTTTTCAGATGTTACATCCGTTGAGACGCAAGACGGTGGCAGCCATGCGGGCCAAGGCACCTGTAACCGTTTGGTGGGTGCAAAAAATAGCCAGTATGTTGAACTCATCGGGCGCGACCCAAAGCAAAATGTCGAGGGCGCGATTATCCAGCAAGTCGGCTCTCAACATTCGCTAACATCTTGTCTCTTGGCTTACAGAACAAGCGATTTGGAAAGCCTGAATGCGACAGTCCTACATCTCGGTGGACGAAGTGCTGGGGTGCAATCCATGCAACGGGCAGGGGCTGACGGTTTAGCGATATCGTGGCGTTTGCTTTTCATCAGTCATCCTGACCATCCGATCCTTCCATTCTTCATCGATTGGGGGAGCGCGCCGCATCCATCGACAAGGCTTGCTCCGGCCGTAGAGGTCTGCGATCCGACCTTTTTGTCGAAGTCACCCGACGCGTTGCACAATTTTCTGACCAAGCTGGGTGTATCTGCCTCAGTGACGCAAGCGCCGGAGCATGATCTGCATTTATCTGTTAAAGCAGGTGGACAGACATTCCTAGCAAGCAAA
>JBCCIW010000353.1:0-1684 GCA_039028055.1 Pseudomonadota bacterium
CGTGCGCTCAGCCAGGATACGCGTTGCCAGCTGCTCGCTGGACATCTCCAGGGAGATGAAAGCCACCCTCGCCCCTTCGACTGTTTTTTTTGTTCCATCATCAAGCGTCTCACCACGCCAGGCGTTGGCGGCATTAAAGGCAATATTTGTGGCAAGCGATGTTTTCCCCATAGAGGGTCGGCCGGCCAAGATAATCAGATCTGATCGATGCAGCCCGCCCAATTTGTGATCGAGGTCATCAAGATGGGTCGCAATTCCCGCAATCTTGCCTTCACGCTGGAAGGCCGCCTCAGCCATCAAAAGCGACTCTGCCATCGCCTCGCTGAAATGGATAAAGTTTTTGTCCGTAGACCCTCGCTCTGCCAGATCAAAAAGGCTGCGCTCCGCAAGCTCAATTTGCTGGGAGCCGTCTTCACCAGGTTCAGGCGAAAGTGCTTTCGACTGCATCGTTGCGCCAACATCAATGAGCTCCCGACGGACCGATAGATCCCTAATCATTCGCGCGTAATCGAGAATCTCGGGCCCAAATGCAGCGCTATCCAGAAGCTCGGCTAGATAGCTCGCACCACCGATGACGGTGAGTTGCTCCGTTTTCTCAAAATGCTCGCGCAGCGTGACACCATCTGCGACACGACCCTGTTGAATCATTATCTGGGCGGTTTCATACACCTCCTGATGAGCCGGTGCATAAAAGTCCGAAGACCGAAGGATATCGGCGACGCGCTGGAATGCGTTGTTGTCAAAGAGGATTGCTCCTAGCACCGCGGCTTCGGCGGCTAGGTTATTTGGAGGGACGAGGGATGCCTCTCGCGTATGTCTTAAATCATCAGCCATGGCGGCGTGTCATAATTCATTCTTTTTTGTAATGCGCGGCTTGATTTCTTCAGGTTCTCTTTCCGTCCCATGGCCCAACTAGAAATCCACAATTTGTTCCGCCCTGTGAATGATCTCGGCCTTGAGCTTCACATTGAGGGATTTGGAATACGCTGTTGAGAACATAGCATGTTCTTGCTATGTTCCAAAGACGGCATGCGAGCAAAATTCAGGATCACGCACCACCGAATCCAACTAGGAAAAAAACATGGTGAAAACAGTCACTCATCATTTCGCATGTCAGTCATGCGGCGAAATCCACTCAAAATGGAGTGGCCGATGTGGTGCCTGCGGAGAATGGAACACTCTTACGGAAGAAACCGGATCCGCTGTCCCGGGCGGACTGAAAGCGCAGAAGTCAGGTAAAAAGACTGGTGCGGAAACGAACTTCGTCGCACTCAACGGAAAGGATGAGCCCCCGCCTCGCATCGTCATGGGTGTTGACGAGCTCGATCGAGTTTTTGGAGGCGGCCTCGTCCCGAATTCAGCCACGCTGATTGGGGGCGACCCAGGCATCGGAAAATCTACGTTACTTCTACAAGTGGCGGCCAGGCTGGCTCGAAACGGCCAACGGGTTGTCTACGTATCCGGAGAGGAAGCAAGTGCTCAGATCCAGGAGCGAGCGCGTAGGCTTAAAGTAGAGGATAGTCCTGTTCAACTCGCTACTGAAACTGACTTACGAAAAATAATTGCTTCACTGAAAACCGCAAAACCAGAATTTGTGGTGATCGACTCCATCCAGACCTTATGGTCTGACAGTTTGGAAGCTGCACCCGGATCCGTCGGGCAAGTAAGAGCGTGTGCGCAAGAG
>JBCCIW010000354.1:0-1609 GCA_039028055.1 Pseudomonadota bacterium
CGCCTGAGTCAGGGCAAAATGGGCAAGATCACTGTCGGAGAAATAGAGCTTCTTCTTGTCCTGATAGGTAAGCGTGTCGGCCTGCTCGTTGATTGAACGCGGCAGGAGAACGAGATTGCCAATTGTATCGCAAAGTTCCCGTCGCGATTTCTCGTCGGGCCAGACTTTGAACCAGTGGCTGTGCTTGCTTGGATTGCGAGGTAGAACATGCTCCACCGTCGCATCGGCACCCGGAGGTACCGTCTGCCCGCCCTCCATCGCTGCATTGAGGCGCAGGATCATTGCCCGGCGCTGGGTGAAAGTCGCAAACCGACCTCTCAAACGCTCGTGAACCTTTCGGCCATCGTCTCTGCTTACCGCCAGCGCGCCGCCGCGGCCGTAGAAGTTATCGCGCCCTCGAGCGTCGATGGATTCGATCACTCTGCGATAGCGCCTGTTGCGCTGGTCTCGGTTCGGAATGACCAGTTGAAGCAGGTATCCGAGCCTCTCGAGACCCTTGAAGAAATCCAGAGCATCTTTCGACTGCTCTCCGCGGGTGGCAAGATAGTGGATTGCCGGGGCTTTCCACGTCTGATGGTCCAGATAGTGAAGCTGATAAAGCCGATCGCGAATCTGTTCGCTATCAGGGCTTTTGCCTAAGTCGGCCCGGGCGACTTTGTCATAGGCTTCCACATATTTGGGAAGGGTTTCGGACAGGAATTTCATCGGCGGAATCTTGCCGAGAGGAGCCTTCCTAAAGCCGCTGACAAGATCGCCCTTGTTCGATTTGTCGAATGTGAACCTGATCTGGCGCAGCAGGTCATCGAAAGCAGATCCGCCGAGCAGCGCTTCGTGTTCTGCCCAGCGCCGGGATTGCTTGTCTGCTTCGTCGACCGAAAAACCGGCCCGCTCGAAGATTTCTGTCTTAATGATATCGTGTGCGTTCGGCTCTTTTCCGCGATCGTTCAAAACTCGAAACACCTTGTATCCCGCATCCCTGTCGGCAACCGTGACGCGAACAATGGCGCAGCCATTGATGATCGTATCCGTCAAAGCACGCCGTTCTTCTATGTCGATATTGCTGAGCGCCCGACGAAATGCGCCGGCATTTCGCGTCATGCGGCGCTGACTTTCGCTCTCTCCGCCCTCGTCCGCCGAAAGGGCTGTGCTGCCTTGTTCCTGTACCATTGCGCGAAAAAAAGGACCGTCAATATGATTGAGCGTTAGTCGCCAGCGCGCCTCTTCGCTCAGCATGGGGCGCCCCGTGTCGCCAATCAGGCTGTGTATGGTGGCGGCAGCCTCGGCATCTGTCTCCAAATCGCGGAGCACCGCGAGCAGGATCGTCAAGGTTGTCAGACGCTGCTGCCCATCGACGATCTCATAGGAATCGCTCTCTTCATCCTTCACCACCACAATTGCACCGATGAAGTGGATTTCTTCGCTTGCTGCAGCGTCGCGGAGATCGCCGAGAAGATCGAGCGCTTCCTTTTCGCCCCATGAATAGCTTCGTTGATAGGGTGGCATCGTCAAAGCTTGACCAGGGGCAAACAGCTCTCCAGCTGTCGTCTCCCGAGAAGTCAGCCCAAGCCTTGTGCCTTTGGGTAGTCTGACGTTTAGCATGGGACCTCTA
>JBCCIW010000355.1:0-1587 GCA_039028055.1 Pseudomonadota bacterium
TGATGATCAGATGTTTTATGTTCGCCAGCGTGGCATTGGCGAAGAAGAAGCGGTCGCGCTTCTCGTGAACGGGTTTGTACGTGACGTGCTGCAGGAGCTGCCAATGGAGTTTGCGGTCGAGGCGCAGAGCTTGCTGAAAGTGAGCCTTGAGGGCAGCGTTGGGTAGAGCGATATGAAGGCAGGAAGTGGTTTCTGCGATAAAAACGGCCACCCTCTTCAAGAATACGATGGCGTTTTGCTCATAGAGAGTTGTCTCATCAAATTATCCACCGGTGAGTGTCTTCGGGTTCCAGAAGGAACGCGGGCGACGATACTGTTTTTAATCAGCGATCACGGCCACAAATGTGCGAATCTGGAAGTCTATCCAGATGAGACGCGGTTTGGATTTTGTGATGGAGTAGACACCGAAAAGCTGGTTTTTCTTATGACCGCTTCTGAAAAGTACAAAGACAGCTGACTGCCGAAAAATTCCCTGATCCTCCTAATACGGCACAGGGCTTGCTGTATTGAGCGCGAAACACTCGTAAATCTTGCGAAAAGTGAGAGAAATGTCCCGTTTTTGGCTTTTGTCTTTGGTTTTACTCGCCTCATGCGCGAGTGCAGATAAGCCCGATACCCGAATTCTGTATCCAGACGGGCGGATTATTGTGCCTGCCTCCAGCGATGTTTCTTTTGATGAAGTAACCATTGCGTCTTCTGAGCTTGTTGGCGAAGTCAGCGACATTGATGCTGCGCTGGAGACTTATTTATCACCGCGCGGTGACGGATTGATCCTGCTGCCAAACCGTTTGGATAAGGCCCAACTCGACTATTCCATGGAGAGCCTGAAAGAGATTGATCGCTGGCTTGCCGATATTCATACGGTGAACAAGCTTGAAGCCGATCTCGGTAGTGCAGGTGAATCGCTGATGCGCGATGGCCGGGGCGACAATTCGGTTATGTTTGCCGGGCTCTATCTCGGTGAGGTGATCCGCGCCAATTCGAGCCTGACCTGGAATTGGGAGCGATTTGACCGTTTCCTGAACGCGAATCCTGTCTTTGCTGAACATTATGGGACTGATCCGGGCTTTGATACATTTGTCCTGGTTGGCCCGCAGGGTGTGGCAACACCGATCAACACGGCGCTCAAACGAGTAGTTCAGGGGCGTGAGGAAAGCGTGCATTATATCGGCTCGCTGCTTCTCAACGAGATCGATCTGGAAAAAGCGTTGAGCGGGCAAAACCTGATGGGCCTCGACCGCCGTCGCCCCGGAGAGTAATTTTCGGCAGTTTTGGTCGAACAAACCCTTACAAAATCGCGTATTTGTCCTACATCGCGAGCATGTTGAAACTTGATGATTTGAGCGTAGCAGTTGGCGAAGAGGATGAGGTCACAACCATCCTTGACGGCTTGTCACTGCATGTGCCGAAAGGCGAGGTTCATGCGATTATGGGACCGAATGGGGCGGGTAAGTCGACGCTATCCTACGCGCTGACGGGCCATGATGGATTTGAGGTCACCAGCGGAACGGCCTTGCTTGACGGAGAGGACATTCTGGATATGGAGCCGGAAGAACGCGCCGCTGCGGGTATCTTCCTATCGTTCCA